>NZ_JBHTFG010000033.1:0-548 GCF_042666095.1 Terrabacter sp. GCM10028922
GCGTTGCGCAGCACGGGCTTGTTGGCGTCGGGCGGGGGGTAGAGCACGATGTGCCTGATCGTCGCGCCGGAGCGCGGGTCCAGCTCGACCAGGGCAGGTCCGTAGGCGGCCCAGAGCGAGCCGTTGGGCCCGAACGCGACCGCGCCGAACGCGTCGGCGCCCGCTACCGGAGTCACCTCCCACAGCTTGCGGCCGGTCGAGGCGTCGAAGGCGAAGACCTTGGCCGACGGCTGGGTCGGGGTGGCGCCGAGGCCGCCCCACCGGGACGTGCCGCCGTAGACGACGTTGCCCGACGCGGCGAGCGAGACGATGCTCTGGTCCTTCACCGGCGAGGGGACGATCGCGGGGGCCGACGTGTCGTTCGAGAAGATGCCGAGCGCGCCGCCGAGCAGGCCGTAGCGCGGGATGGTGCCGAAGAAGGTGCGGGTGCCCGCGGTCGCCCAGGCGAGCGGCCGGTCCTGCTGGTGGCTCGGGCCGAGAGCAGTGACGAGCCGGGGGTTGGAGCCGTCGACCCAGGGCTGCGTCGTGTCGTAGCGGAAGATCTGAGC
>NZ_JBHTFG010000034.1:0-25872 GCF_042666095.1 Terrabacter sp. GCM10028922
CGGCAGGCTGACCATCTGGCAGCATCCGCATCCCGAACGCCACACCGGCGACGAAGACGGTCCAGCGCAGGTGCCGCCACGTCCACACCACCACACCCCAGACCACCGCCCACACATGAGCGGGAAACCGGTGCATCAGGCCGCCCCCTTCGAAGCAGCCGACCCGCCAGCCGACTGACCTGCCGACTGACCGGGGGCGACCATGCCCTCAGCCCGGAACGACCACACGATCCGGGTGCGGTCGTGGCCGTCCTTGTCCTTGCTGCCCGTGTACTCGACGTACGGCAGCGCCGTCAGCCCGACGAACTCGACAGGCGTCCACGGGAACGGCGTCTTGTTCTCCGGCGGCACCGGCTGGTGCTTCGCCGCGATCTTGATCGTGACCGCAGTATCCTTCTTTCCGGCCTCGTCGTCCGCGTCGAGGACCAGCACCTGCCACAGCGGCAGGCCGGTGTCCTTGTCGAGCTGCTGTGGACGGGACCCGTCGGGGCGAGCCGGTGCGTTGAAGTCCGCCACCGCGTCGACACCGCCCTTAAGGAACGCCATCTTCGGGAACACGTCGTCGTGCTTGACCCCGAACCGCTTCTGCATCGCCATGGGTTTGCTCCTTGTGATCAGGTAGTGATCTATTCACTACTGCATACAACTATGCACAAGTGAATAGCCGATTGCAAGAGATCAAGGCAACTCGCCGCAGGGATGTCAGGCCGCGCGGCGCATTGCCAGGAGCGCCACGGTGGCGAGTGCCATTGCGAGACAAGCAATTCCGATCGGGCCATTCACGCCAAGAACGCGGCCCACAACGCCACCAACGACTGCACCCACGGCGGCCGAGCCGATGCCGACCACTCGAGTCGCAGAGGTGATTCGCCCCAACATGCCGTCAGGAGAAGCCAGTTGGCGGGCAGTGCCACCAACGACACTCACGGCCGTCGATGCGGACCCGACGATGGCCAGGCCAAGGCCGCTGACCCACACCCAGGGGCTCAACGCGACCGTAAGCCAGCCGAGGCCTTGGACCGCAAGCGCGCACGCGTAGAGCTTGGCAGGGGACACCTCCCAGTGGCCCCGTCGAGCTAGGAGACCACCAGCCAAGCCGCCGACCGCCATCGCCGATAGCAGCAGTCCGTACCCAGCTTCTGACACTCGGAGCCGATCCTGCACGAAGAGGACCAACGTAGAGAACGCGACGTTGAAGCCGAAGTTGTAGGCGCCCATTCCCAGGGCCAGCCACCGCAGCGCATGGGAAGCCCATGTGAACGACAAGCCCGCGCGCATCTGAACCCAGAGGCCCTCGTCGGCGGCCTCCCGATCGGGAGGAGGTGGCGCCGAGGGCAGGCTCCGCAGAATCACGGCCGAGACCAGAAACGTGGCCGCGTTCATTGCGAACGGTGCGAACGCCGCCACAGCGAAGAGGGCCGCGCCGAGTGGGGGCCCAACGAGGGCGCGCCCAAGAGTGTCCAACGTCCACAGAGACCCGTTGACCCGGGCCAGGGCGGGTGCGTCCCGGCCGACGACCGCCGGCACCATCGCTTGCGCGGCGGGATCGAAAAAGCAAGCGCCGACGGCGAGGCCGAACGCGGCCAAAGTCATGACGGGAATGCTGGCGGCTCCGCCGACAATCGCCAGCCCTAGCGCAGCAAGGAGAGCGACACGAAGGAGGTCTGCCCGGACCATGGTCGAGCGCAGGGGTGACCGGTCGACGAGGGCACCGGCCGGCAGACCGACGAGCAATGCAGCGGCGTAAGAACTCGCCGCGACCACGGACACCGCAACGGGATCCCGTGTCACCGACGCGGCCAGCAGCGGCATCGCGGTCAGCGCGGCTCCCTGACCGATCATGGAGAAGCCGGAGGCGGCCAAGAGCGCCCGCGCACCCGAGGGGGCGGTAGAACGCTCCTGGCCAACATCCGCGGGGATCACTTCAGCAGCACATCCAAGTCGAACTCCCCGTTGGCGACACCGGCAAGGAATGCCGTCCACTCGACGTCGTTGAACTCCAGGACGGGGCCGGCACCGTTTGCTTTGGTGTCACGTACACCGATAACACCGCCGACCCGGGCTACCTCGACGCAGCCGCCTGAGTCGCTGGTGCTGCTCTTGCGCCATCTTGCCGACGACCACTCAACTGCCACCACGCTTCACTCCTTCGTGTTTTGCGGCCCGGCTCCGGCGCCGAAGGCCTCGAATACGACGGCTCGACTCTTCCACGTCAAGCGCCGCTCCCTGCAAGCGGGCAAAGAGCTCCGAGTACACCGATACGTCCTCAGGGCTCGAGACGTACAGGTCGGCGGTTTGCGACTCAATCAACACAACGGAGCGGACGGGGTCGAAGTCAAAGATCAGGAACGACACCAACGGAGCGACGGCAACGCCTGGGCTCAGGGGCAAGACTCGGAGGTCGCAATCCTCGTTCCGACGAAGGAGCTGCTCGTACTGCTCTTCCATGACCGCATCCGAGGCGACGCTGGGATAGAGGACCGCCTCGGACAGCACAACCGAGTACTCAGAGGGGCTTGCGAAGTAGTCCGCTTGACGGGTCATGCGCCGCGACACGATGCCGTCGACGTCGGAGAAGCCGCCAGCCTCTGCCACAGCCCGCGCATAGCCAGCCGACTGCAGCAACCCCGGAACGACAGCCGCCTGATACTGCCGGACCCGCGACGCGCGCGACTCAATCGCTCCCATGGAAGCGTGACGGGAGCGGACTCCCCCAGCACGCACGATCCACGCCCCTGGGACGCCTTCCCGCTGTGCCAGTCGGGCCAACAGTTCCGCGCGCACATCTTGCGGGACGCCATAGAAGTCCAGCAGAGAGGCCATCTCCGTCAAGGAGGGCGCGAAACGGCCGGTCTCCACGCGCGAAATCTTCGGCTGCGACCACCCCACCAATCGGGCAGCCTCGACCCCGCTGATTCCCAAGCCTTCGCGAATCGAGCGGAGTTCGGATCCCAGCGCGCCCAGCACGGGGTCACTCACGGCGCCTCCCTAATGCAGTACTGCATACAGCGTAGCCGCCCCGTAGACAACTGGGAGCCCTCGGCATCGGGGGCACGTCGACGAATGCAGATGGAGGTCAGAGCCGGCGAGTTGGTGGCGCCCCAGATGAAGGACCCCTCAGACCTGTCCGGGACGCCACCGCTCATGTACCCACGGGCAGGGCTCACTACGCACGCCATGCCCGACGAGGAGACCAACACGATCCCTACGGGCGAGGACGCCGCCCGGGCTGTCGTCGGACCCGGGCGGCGCCTTCAGCTCCGAGAATGCAACAAAGGGACATGGGCGGAGCTCCGCGGCGGCGCTGTCGAGACCGAAACGGGAGTCAAGGCCAGGACCAATCGACGACGCCGTCACGCTAGCTATACCCATCGCGAATGGGTCCGAACCGCTCTTGGCCGGCAAAGCACGACGGCGTCGCCTTAGGGGTCCCAGGGGAGATGGGGAGACGACGCCGCCACAAGTGAGATACCCAGCGGCCGCGGACCCTAGGCGTTGGGGTGCCCTTCTGCTGGCCGTCCCCTTGGATGATGCCCCGCCGGTCTTGTCCAAGAGGCCGAACCGCCGACTGCGATCGCCCGGTCAGCTCGCAGCGACCAGTAGCAGAGGCCCGACCTGAACCGCTGGAAGGAAGGTCGGGCCTCGCGTCGGCGTCGCAGTCCTGAGGTGCTGCTCCGCCGAGGGACTTCTATTCGGTTGTCGCCGCTCCCGGACGATTGGTTGTGAGCGCAATCGAGGTGTTGGGTGCGGTGGGGTCGCGGCTGCGCTGCGAGTGACCCACTCTGCACATTCCCCCCCCAAGTCGCTTATAACGGGTTCCGCGGAGCGGAAGACCGTGGCGGCAGGCGGCACGCGGCCCGCCCGGGTGGGGTTGGGCGGGCCGCGTGCCTTTGCGCTCCGGGTCGGGGGAGCCATCGCGCGAGCGTGTCCGCCGGAACAGGGGATCCGGCGGACACGCTCGCGCTGAATCGTATGCCACAAACACATATCCGGCGGGCGACCCGCCCGCCCAGTGAAGTGGGGGCCGACGTCCGAGCGGGGGGAACGGACGCCGGCCTGCGTAACGTACCCGCCCGGCGCCGCAGGATTTGGCTGATCCGCTGCGGGCGCGGGGCCACCGTGCCAGTGTTGAACGTGCATTTCGAGGTCCGGGGGATTCCGGTGCGTTCGACGGTGTGGGCAAGCGCTGCGGCCGGCCGGAGAGTTGGGCGCTGCCGTCGTCGGGGGGGTCGAACGACGGCAGCGCCCGCGCCCGGCCGAATAGGGAGCAGACCGGGCGTATCGACGCCCCCACGCCTCGGGAACTGGAGAGGTGCCCCGACGGCGCAGCGACGTTGATCCATGGTCGCGCCAGAGATGACGAGTTTCCGAGGATCGAACGGAATCCGTCGTCACGATTCGGCCGCTGCCTTGTTTACCGGATGGCGGCGCCGAATCTGCGGAGCCGTTACGGGATGCCTGGGTCTCCTGGAGGGTGTCCGGTGTCCCGCCTGTCGAGAGCGGGCAGCACAGAACGCCCCCGCCCACCGTGAGGTGAGCGGGGGCTTTTGCGTCGGCTGTGTGTGGCGTGGGGCGCCGGGCCGGCGCGGCGATCTGGTCGCGAATGCGCGCTACCTGCGGGCGACGACGGCGGCTCTCGCGGTCACCGCGCCTTGGCCAGCAGGCCCTTCACGCGATGCAGCAGCTCGCGGGGGCTGAACGGCTTGATCACGTAGTCGTCGGCGCCCTCGGCGAACCCCAGATCGACGTCGTGTTCCCGCGATTTTGCGCTCAACAGCAGAACCGGGACGCCCTGATGGTCCCCCGGACGGATCTTGCGCAACACGTCTATGCCGTTCAGGCCCGGCATCTGGATGTCGAGGACGGCCAGGTCGTGCGGGTCGGCGCTAAACGCCTCCCAGGCTGCGGTACCGTCCCGCACCGCTTCGACCGAGTACCCGGGTTGGGTCAGCTTGAAGACCACGGGGTCCCGGATGTCGGCGTCATCGTCGGCCACAAGAACGCGGGCGGTGCCCCCAGTGACAGGCGCAGACATTGCTCTCCCTAGTGATGGTTGCGGTTCCACCACTCTCCCATGAACCCTTCGATTGACTGGACAAATCGGACACACCTACATAAGGCTGAACCTGCTCAACCTTGGCGCCTGGGGCGGCCGGCGCCGGCACCGGAGCGCATTCCTGCCCTCGCTTCATTCCTCCGTTGCGGGCGCATACTTGAGTGACCCGCGTGACTCGTGAACGAACGGAACAGACGGGATCGTCAATGGCAGAAGCCGTACAGTCCCAACAGGTCCAGTTTCATCTCGGCGTCATCGCGGATGCGTTCACCGAGATCGGCGAGCGGGTCAAAGCAGCGACGATGGGATCGGCGTTCCAGGCGATCGTTGATGTCGCGTTGCATCATGTGCCCGGAACAGCCGCGGCGAGCATGACGACGGTCAACGATGTCACGTTTCGAACGGTGGCCGCGAGCAGCGAGATCGCTCGCCAAGCCGACCAGATCCAGTACGAGCTGGGGACCGGTCCCTGCGTAGACGCGATCCTCGACCGGACGATCTACCGTCCGCGCGACCTGACGACCGATCCGCGCTGGCCTGAGTACGGCCGACGCGTCGCGGCTCTGGGCTTGCGCAGCATGCTGTCGTACCGCATGGACATCGGCCCAGCCCTCATCGGGGGACTCAACATCTACTCCGACCAGGTCGACGCCTTCGACGACGGCGCGGCCACCATCGGGCTGTTCCTGGCCACACACGGCGCTATCGCGGCCTCAGCCGTCGCGGAGCGCACCAAGGCTGAACAGCTGGAGCATGCGCTCGCCTCCAACCGAAAGATCGGGATGGCGGTGGGGATCCTCATGGCGCGGCACAAGGTCACGGAGACGCAGGCGTTCGACCTGCTCCGCATCGCGAGCCAGAACACCCACCGCAAACTCCGCGATGTCGCCGGCGACGTGGTCGACCACGGAACCCTCGACGTCGCGCCCCCGCTACGAGACACGTAGCCGCAGGCCTGCCACGCGACGCCTTCGCCGGCTGGCTCCAGGTCGGCGCCCCTCCCCACCAATTTGTGGGTATGTGACGTGTGCACTACGCCCTGTAGGAGGAGGTCATCATGGCACCGTCACGTCGCATCCAGGCACAGCAGAACAGGTCGCAGAACAGCGAGAGCGGCAAGCCCAAGTTCGCCAAGGCGTACGCCTTCGGTCTGGTGACGGCTGGGCTGTTCCTATTCTCGTGGGTCGGTCAGTTCATCACCCAGATGATCGTCGAGCGCAACGACGCTGCCGCGCACGGCGAGGAGTTCTCCATGGCGGACTTCTGGCCGCAGTTCTTCGCCTCCACCTTCGAGAACTGGCAGTCCGAGTTCCTCCAGCTGTTGTGGCAGGCGGGCGGCCTAGCGTTCCTGCTCTTCTGGGGGTCATCGCAGTCCCGTGAGCAGGAGGAGCGCATCGAGGCCAAGCTCGACCGGCTGCTGCAGGAGCAGGGCATCGAGACCGACGACATCTCCAAAGCCGTCAACGAGTCCATGTAGCGCCCCTGAACGTGAGGACTTTCTGTACTGGCTTAAAGCGCCTTCGGCGCGAGCCCCGGCCCTGCGGGCCGGGTCACGCCGGGGACCCCCGCGCTTCGGCCTCCCGCTTCGCTCCGGCCTACGCGCACCCCCACCGCGCCCCGGCCCACCAGCCGGGGCATACAACAAGGGCGCCTCGACCCGGATCGAGACGCCCCACGAGCTGCACCACACCGGCCTATATCCGCCGGCCGCGCGCCCTGCCGCCAACACCCGGACGGACTGCCACCACCGAGCCCGGCTGAGGCCAAGGCGCCATGACGAGGAAGGCCCCTGCCGAGAACAGCGCGTGGCCGGGTCCCATGGAGGACCACTGCCCAGGTCGAGTGCCCCGACGATCTACAGCCCGCGCGGCCGAGTTCCCGATACGCCTTCTGCGCGTGGCCACCCAGCCCAACGAGTCGAGTTCAATGCGCAAACCCGCGCACCCCCGGCGCACCCCCGAAGTGCGAGACCGCTGCAACCCACGCACCCACAGCATGTGACAGACGAACGTGAAGACGGCCCCGAAAGCCTTCGCAATGAGAAGGTCAGGGGTTCGAATCCCCTCAGCTCCACAGATGCAAAAGAGGGCCAGACACGCTTTTCGTCTGGCCCTCTTTTGCATCTCCTGGCGACAGGCGGGGATTCGGGAGGAGGAGCGAGGGACGAGCGACGACGGCTCCCCTCAGCTCGACCCAGAAGAGACCCCGTCCCACCTGCGGAAACACACCGCGAGGGGCGGGGTTCTCTCTTTGTCATTCGGCTGCACCTTCCGTTCGCGCACCCCCGGCGCACCCCGGCTCGTTCAGACGGGCCAACCCGGCACGATCCGCCGACGTTCCGAGGTGGTGCAGGTAGATGTTCGTCGTGGCGATCGACGCGTGCCCCAGCCAGGCCTGAACGGTCACCGGGTCGACGCCCTTGGCCAACCACAGGCATGCGGCCGTGTGCCTCAGATCGTGGATGCGACGACCGGCAGCCGTGTCGGTCATGGCCGCCGGCAACCGTCACCACGTTGGTGTCTACGTCATTTGCAGGTGTCGGTCGGGCGACGGAGTCTTGTTCACTCGCCAGTGACCAGCGGCATTCGACACAGAAGCCTCAGCCGCCGCTGCCCTGGGGGCCGATGACGATGAACACGTCGCACAAGGACATACGAGCGACCCGTGTATCGACGCGCCGGTGGCGACGAGCGACCGCCCTGCCGGCCCTTCTCGCGACGGTGGGGCTGGCCATCCCGGCCGGCGCTGCGGCTGCGGCCGAGACCGTGGTGTACGTGGACGGCAACAGCTCGAGCTGCTCGGACGCCGGGCTGGGAACCGCCGCCACACCGTTCTGCACGATCGACCGCGCCGCCTCGGTTGCGGTGGCCGGGCAGACGGTGCAGGTGGCGAGCGGCACGTACAACGAGGAGGTCTACGTCGACCACTCGGGGACGTCCACGAGCCCCATCGTCTTCACCCCGGCACCGGGCGCCGTGGTCACGGTCATCGGCGACAACCATGCCTTCAAGGTCGAGGCTCGAAGCTGGGTCGTCATTCGCGGCTTCCGGGTGGCCGACAGCGTCGGAGACGCCGTCGACCTCGAAGACTCGACCCAGATCACCGTCGCCGACAACGAGATCGTGGGCAGTGGTGCCCCCACCAACGCCGCCAAGGCGGTGGGCATCATCCTGGACGGCACCACGAACTCGTTGGTCTCGGGGAACAGGGTTCACCACAACAGCGACCGTGGGATCTACCTGACCGGCGCATCGGGCAACACGATCGTCGGCAACGAGATCTACAACAACGCCCGCGAGTACGTGCGCGAGGCGTCCGGCATCCACGTCTACCGCTCCAGCTCCAACACCCTGGTGGGCAATGTCGTACACCACAACGAGGACTCCGGCATCAACATCTACACCAGCAGCCTCAACAACCTGGTCGCCAACAACGTCTCCTACGACAACGGCGACCATGGCGTGGACGTCTACAGCTCCACCGGAAACCGGGTCGTCGGCAACTCCGCCTATCGCAACGCGACGGCCGGCCTCAACGCCGAGGGCGGCTCCACCGGTACCGCATTCACCAACAACATCGCGGTCGACAACGGGATCGGCAGTCCGCGCACCCGCGGCAACATCCGGGTCGACTCGTCCTCGGACACCAGCTCCTCGATGAACAGCGACCTGATGTTCCTCTCCTCCCCGGACGTCATGGTCATCTGGAACGGCGTCAGCTACTCCTCGGTGGCGGCGCTGCGGAGCGCCACCGGCCAAGAGGCCCGCGGGCTGCAGGCCGATCCGAGATGGCGCGCCCCCGGCACCGGGGACTTCCGACTGACTGCTGGTTCACCTGCCATCGACTCGGCAGACTCTGCAGCGAGCGGCCAAACCGCAACCGATCTGACGGGCGCCCCCCGCGTGGACGACCCGGCCACGACGAACACGGGTGTGGGCCCCCGCAGCTACGACGACCGAGGGGCGCTCGAGTTCGCGCCCGCGCCGAACGCGGCACCCGACGCCCGGAACGACACCATCTCGACGCCGACGGACACCGCCGTCGCCGTTCCGGTGCTGGCCAACGACATCGACCCGGACGGCGACCCCCTCTCGGTGGGAGCCGTCGGTGTGCCGGCTCACGGCTCCGCCTCGGCAGCACCGAACGGGACCATCAGCTACACCCCCGCCCCTGGGTACGCCGGCAGCGACGCCTTCACCTACACAGCGGTGGACGGCCGCGGTGGAGCGGACCAGGCGACCGTGTCCGTGACGGTGACACCGCCCGACCCCACGAACAGGCCTCCGTCTGCGATCGACGACCAGACACAGACCGAAGAGGGAACCTCCGTGTCGGTCAGCGTGCTGGGCAACGACGCGGACCCGGATGGTGACACCCTCAGCGTGACCGCCGTCGGCCAACCGGACCACGGGTCCGCCGTGGCGTCTGGAGACGGGACGATCCGCTACACCCCGAACCCCGCGTATACCGGCCCGGACCAGTTCCAGTACACCGTGGGCGACGGTCGCGACGGGCATGACACCGCCACGGTGTCGGTGACCGTCACGCCGAGAAACTACGCGGGCAACGCCGGGTTCGAGACCAGCACGACCGGCTGGAACACAGCTGGGTCGGGCACCGGTGTGGTCCTCGAGCGAGTGTCCGGCGGGCACTCCGGGGCCTGGTCGGCGCGAGTCTCCAACACCGGGACGTCGCCAACCACCTGCCTCCTCAACGACTCCCCGAACTGGATCGCTTCGACGGTCGCAGGCACGTACACGGCCCGACTCTGGGTGCGGTCCTCGACGTCCGGTGCGCTCTTCCGGCTGCGTCTGCGCGAGTACAGCGGCACGACGCTCGTCGGATCCCAGACCAGCACCACCTCCCTCGACACCGCCTGGCAGGAGGTGCTGCTCCGCTACACGCCCACCATGCCCGGCGCGTCGACTCTCGACCTCAACGGCTACACCACGACCACCCCTCCGGGGACCTGCTTCCAGGCCGACGACATCTCCCTGACGCGAGTGGACGGAGCGGTCCAGAACGCGCCGCCCGACGCCCGCGACGACACCGCCACCACGACACAGGACACGGCAGTGGTCGTGAACGTGCTCATCAACGACACGGACCCCGACGGCGACACGCTGACGGTGACCGGCGTGAGCCAGCCGGCGCACGGATCGGTGACCAGCGATGCGGCCGGGCCCGTCACCTACACGCCTGCGCCGGGGTACTCCGGAGCGGACGCCTTCGACTACTCCGTGTCCGACGGCCGTGGCGGCACCGACACGGCACGGGTGACGCTGTCGGTGACGGCGTCCGACCCGAACCTGGTCGCCAACCCCGGCTTCGAAGTCAGCACCTCTGGGTGGAACGCCTCGGGCTCCGGAACGGGGGTCACGCTGAGCCGGGTCAGCGGCGGCCACGCCGGCGGCTGGGGGGCACGTCTCGCGAACACGAGCTCCACGTCGGCCACCTGCGTGCTCAACGACTCGCCCAACGTCGTCCCGACGAGCGGGCCGGGCACCTACACCGTCAGCATGTGGGTGCGTTCCGACACACCGGGGGCCACGTTCAAGCTGCGGCTGCGCGAGTACACCGGCAGCACCCTCTCCGGGTCCACGACAGTCACCGCCACGGTGACCACCTCCTGGCAGCAGGTCACCACGACCTACGTCGCCACGGCCCCGGGCTCCTCCACCCTCGACCTCAACGGCTACACCTCCGCGGCCCCGCCCGGCACCTGCTTCTACGCCGACGACATCTCCGTCACGCGCAGATAGCCAGGGCCGGTGTCTGCGGCAGTCCGTGACAGGGCGCCGGTGAGATGGGCAGACTGCTTGGTGGATCGGATCGACCTGGTCCACCCGAGATCCCGGAGGCGCCATCGTGACCACAGCACCCGATGAGCTGGCGAACGTCCGCTACATCGTCGACGACGTAGCCGCCGCCGTCGACTTCTACACCACGCACCTCGGCTTCACGCTGCAGACCAACCCGGCACCCGCCTTCGCGGACGTAATCCGCGGGCCGCTGCGGCTGCTGCTCTCCGGCCCGGCGAGCTCCGGCGCGAGAGCCACGCCCGACGACCTCGCGGACGCGGGCCGCAACCGCATCCATCTGCTCGTCACCGACCTGGACGCCGAGATCGACCGGTTGCGCCAGGCCGGCCTCGCCTTCCGCAGCGACGTCGTCGCCGGCCCGGGCGGGCGTCAGATCCTCATCACCGACCCCGCGGGCAACCTCGTCGAGCTGTTCGAACCCGCGTCGCGCTGAGGCAGAGCCGACCGCGCTCTACCGTTGACGTTCCCACTCGCCGGCCACCCGGAGCCAACCATGGAGCAGGACGAGATCTGCGCAGAGATGGACCGAGCCCGTGCCGACTTCCGGGAGCTGCTGGACACCGCGACCGTTGCGCAGCTTCGCCTGCCGAGTGACGGGACCAGGTGGACCAACGAGCAGCTGCTGTTCCACATGCTGTTCGGCTACCTGCTCGTGCGGAACCTTCTCGTCCTGGTCCGCGGTTTCGCACGGCTCCCTGACGCCATGTCCAAGCGGTTCGCGGCCCTCCTCGACGCCGGCACGCGCCCGTTCCACGTCATCAACTACGTCGGCTCCCTCGGGGGCGCGCGGGTCCTCGGTCACGCCCGCATGGAGCGGCTCATGGACCGCGTCATCCACAGCCTGCAGTCCTCGCTTCGACGACAGTCGGCGACCGCACTGGACCACGGCATGCACTTCCCGGTGGGCTGGGACCCGTACTTCAAGGAGTACATGACCCTGCGCGAGGTCTACCACTATCCGACGCAGCACTACGACCACCACAGACGGCAGCTCACGCTCCCCAAGGCACGGGGCGGCTGAGGGTCCTCGACTCCTCCCGCTTCAGGGCTCCAGGGTCGACGTCGGCCTTCCGTCCACGCGCTCTTGTGGCGGCGCGGAAAGACCCGACGGAACAGGTGCAGCCCGGGGCGATGGCACCAGCAGCCGTCCGCGGAGCGTTGCGGCGTCAGACCCAGCTCGGGAACCACATCCGGGCCTGCCACTCCGACAACGGGATGACGTCGGCGACGTAGATCGGGTGGAAGAACGCGAACAGTGCGATGGTCAACAGCACGAACGCCCCCATCGCGCAGTAGCCCACGCGCCGCCGGGTCGCCGACGCGTCCCGGCCCCCGATGGCGAGCCCCAGCACGTACACGCACGCGAGCACGACGAACGGCACGAACGCCACCTCGTAGAACGAGTAGATCGTCCGGTTGCCGAGGAAGAACCACGGCAGGTAGCCGGCGAACAGCCCGCACAGGATCGCGCCGGCCCGCCAGTCGCGGCGCAGGGCCCACATGAAGAGCAGCACGAAGATCGCGATCGTCGCTCCCCACCAGATCGACACCGTGCCGATCGAGGTGATCGCCTTGCTGCACTGGTCGACGAGGCAGCCGTCCGCGCCCTTCTTCGGGCCCTCGTAGAAGAACGACGTCGGCCGGCCCTGGATGAGCCACGACCACGGGTTGGTCTGGTACGGGTGCGGGGAGTTGATGGCCTGCGTCGACGCGTACATCTGCTGGTGGTAGGCCCAGAGCGAGCGCCACCAGTCGGGCAGCCACGCGTGCGTCGTCTCCGGGTTGTTCTGCGCCCAGGTGCGGTACGACCCGCCGTTGGTGAGGATCCAGCCCGTCCAGCTGGCGACGTACGTCACGACTGCGGCGCCGACGAGCTGGACGAACGCGTACGGCCCGTCCTTGAGAACGGCCCCGGCCGACCACCCGCGTATGCCCGCGGCTCGGCGTGCGCCGACGTCCCACAGCACGGTGAGCAGGCCGTAGAAGACGAGGAAGTAGAGGCCCGACCACTTGACGCCCGCGGACAGCCCGAGCATGATGCCGGCGACCCAGCGCCACGGCCGCCATCCGAGCCACGGCCCGAGCCATGAGATCTGGGAGCGCGGTCGGTCGCCGACCTTGCGGGCCAGCACGTCCCGCGCCCGGTCGCGGTCGATGAGAAGGGCGCCGAATGCGGCGAGGCCGAAGAACATGACGAAGATGTCGAGGAGCCCGGTGCGCGAGTGGACGAAGTGGTGACCCTCGAACGCGAGCAGCGCGGCCGCGACCGTGCCGAGCACGTCGCTGCGGAAGAGCCGCCGGGCGACGAGGCCGATCATGAGGATCGAGAGCGTGCCGGCGAGCGCGACGGCGAAGCGCCACCCGAACGAGTTGAGGATGCCGAACGGCACCTCGCCCCAGCCGATGAGCCACTTGCCGACCGGCGGGTGGACGACGAAGTCGCCCTCGGTGCCGTAGATGAACGGGTCGTTGGCGGTGAAGTGCTGGTCGACCTGCTTGGTGTCCTGGAGCAGCTGGTCGTTCTTCATCTCGAACCAGTACAGGACCATCGACCAGCCCTGCTTGACGTAGTACGTCTCGTCGAAGATGAGCTGGTGCGGTGCGCCGACGTGCCAGAACCGCATGAAGCCACCGACGAGCATGAAGAAGAGCGGCCCGCCCCAGCCGAGCCATGCGATGCGCCCGGCCGTCCGGCGAGTCAGCCGGAAGTCGTCGGCCGGGTCCCCGAGCAGGCGAGCGCGCACCTGCCTGGCCGAGTTCATGGGCGCCATCGTATGCAGTGTGGCTGGGCGCGGCGCACACGCGCCGCGCCCAGCGCGGGTCAGGTCGTGACCTGCTCGTCCGCGTGCCTGCGCGCCCGGTAGGCGAGGGCTGCGACGCCGAGGGCCACGCCCCAGAGCGGCCAGAACATCTCGGGTGCCCACGCCGCCCAGTCCGCCTCGCTGCCGGGGATCCGCGAGAGCTCACCGACGGCCAGCAGCCGGAGGAAGGACAGCCCGGCCGAGGTCACGAGGGAGGCGACGAACGTTGCGGGGACGACGGCGAGCCCCACCGGGACCGGCCGGCCGCCGATGCCCGGCACCCAGGACCAGAACACCTCGCCCCAGCGCTGCACGAGCCCGAGGGTGAGCAGGCAGCCGACGAGCCCGAAGAGCGCGAGGCCGAGGCCGGCGTACCTGGCGTCGCCGAGCTCGTCGAGGAACACGTCCCGAACGCCGAACGGGACGCCGAGCGCCCACGCGACCCTGGTCGAGGCGTAGAAGAGCGGGACGGCGACGGCGACGGCCGCCGCCCAGCGGCCGAGGCGCGCCGCTCGCTCACTGGACCACGCCTCGCTCCCTGGGCGGCGGGCCGTCACGGCGGTCAGGCCCGTGACGACCAGGGCGAGACCGCCCACGGACTGTCCCATCGCGAGGAGCGCCGGCCCCAGCAGGGCCGGGTCCACGTCGTCGGCCGGGCCGACGCCGACGAGGCCGAGCAGCACCATCGGCAGGTAGCCGAGGAAGGTGAGCGAGCGCGTGTCCGCGAGGGTGAGGGCGACGAGAAGCCCGACCACGACGAGCAGCACGGGACCGAGCCGGCCGCCGACCGTGCGGCCACGAGCGTCGCCGACCGGGTGTGCCCGGTCGGGCCGGTCGGGCACCGACAGGGCCAGTGCGGCGAGAGCGGTCGCGGCGAGGACCATGATCGCCACGGACACCGCGCGTGCCCCGAGCGAACCGAGGACCGAGGCCTCCGTCGGCGTCCACGGTGCGAAACCGCGGCCGACGAGGTGCAGCACCGCGAGCGAGAGGTAGGCCAGCGACCAGGCGAGGGCGAGCAACGGAGCCAGTCGTCGGTCACGTCTCCTGTCGCTCGGTGGGTGGGCGTCGCGCGGGTTGGGGTTCTGCCGCAGGAGTGCGTCATCGAGAGCTGTCATGGCTCCAACGCTGCCCGGGTCGGCGGCCGGTCTCGTCACCCGTGGGTCGCGCCGGTCTCATCCTCGAGGATGAGGTCTCACCCGCCGGGGCTGACGAGCCCGGACTCGTAGGCGAGCACCACGGCCTGCACGCGGTCGCGCAGGTCGAGCTTTGCCAGCACGTGCCCGACGTGGGTCTTCACCGTCGCCTCGGATAGGTGCATCCGGGCTGCGATCTCCGCGTTCGTGGCACCTGTGGCGACGGCGCGCAGCACCTCCGCCTCGCGTGCCGTCAGCGGCTCGAGCACGGCGTCGGCGCGGCTCGCGTCGACGCCGGGTGACGTCGCGAGGTGCTCGATGAGCCGCCGCGTCGTCGACGGGGCGACCACGGCGTGACCGGCATGCACCACTCGGATCGCGTCGACGATGTCCTCACCGCGGGCGTCCTTGAGCAGGAAGGCGCTCGCACCCGCGCGGATCGCCGCGAACGCGTACTCGTCGAGGTCGAACGTCGTGAGCGCGACGACGCGGGTCCGGGGCCGTTCTCTCGTGATCACCGTGGTCGCCTGGATGCCGTCGAGGCGCGGCATCCGGACATCCATGAGCACGACGTCGACGTGGTGCGCCCGGACCAGCTCGAGGGCCTCGCCCCCGTCGGCGGCCTCGCCCACGAGGACGAGGTCGGGCTGCGAGTCGACCATCATCCGCAGCGCGGAGCGCATCAGCTCCTGGTCGTCGACGATGGCGACGCGGATCGCCTCGGTCGTGGGCGGTGGCAGGCGCACGTCGGTCATGTCGGGATCCTCGCGCGGTTGTGCCACCCGCCGCCGGGGCGCGCGCCGACGGCCAGCTCACCGCCGACCGACTGCAGTCGGTCCCGCATGCCGCGCAGGCCCCGTCCCGTCGTGGGCGACGAGCTGCCGCTGCCACCGGAAGCGGCCCCCGATCCGTCGTCGCTGACGTCGACGACCAGCCCGTCGGACCAGTCGAGCTCCACCCGGGCGGAGGAGCCCGGGCCGGCGTGCTTGACGACGTTGGTGAGCGACTCCTGGACCATCCGGTAGGCCGCCAGCTCCGTCGCGGGAGCGAGCCGACGCGGCGTCCCGCGGGTCTCGAGGTCGACGGGGGTGCCTGCGGACCGGACCCGCTCGACGAGGGCCGGGAGGTCGGCGAGGCCGGGCTGGGGTGCGGTCGGGAGGTCATCCACGTCTGGTCCTGAACCGCAGTCCTCTTCCTCGCGCAGGACGCCGAGCAGCCCCCGCATCTGGTCCAGCGCCTCGCGCCCGGTCACGGCGATCGTGTCGAGGATCTCCGGTGCGCGCTGGGGCTGTGCCGCCACGGCGAGCCGGCCTCCCTCCGCCTGGGCCACGACCACGGCGAGGGAGTGCGCGACGACGTCGTGCATCTCCCGCGCGATCCTGCGTCTCTCGTGTGCGGCGGCGCGCTGGGCGAGGGCGTCCGCCCAGGCGAGCCGGGCGGCCCGGTACCGGCCGAGAGCCCAGGCGGCGAGCGTCCCGCCGAGCACCGCTGCCCCCACGAAGAGGCGCCAGCCCCACTCGCCCGAGAGCGGGACGGCGTAGTCGGTCGCGTCCCAGAGCCGCATGACGGTGAGAGCGCCGCCGACCGCTCCCACGGCCAGCGCAGCCGACGGCCACGGCGACCTCGTCCGGGACGCGACGACGTACAGCAGGACGAACCAGACCAGGCTGCTCGGGAGGAGCACCGGGGCGAACGCGTCGCCGGCCTGGGCGGCCATCGGTCCGCCGAGGTCGGGTCCCGTCACGAGGGCGAGCATCGCCGCCGAGCCGACGGCGAAGGCCGCGAGGGGCGCGCGCGTCACGAGGGGCGGGAATGGCGCCGCGTGCAGGACGACGAGCGCGGCGCGGAGCGTCCACAGCCACCACGCGTCGATTCCGCTGTCGGACAAGGCGCTCCAGCTTGCGGGCAGCAGCACGGCCGCGAGCAGGACGGCCCGCGCCACGAAGCCCGCTGTCCCTGCCCAGCGCGTGCGCTCGTTCATGACCGGCGTGTCTGTCACAGTCCAACCCTAGGTTGCGTCGTCCCGCCCCGGGTCGGCTCGGCTCGGCTCGGAAGGAGTGCACCGGCCGGCTGGCTCAGATCGTCACGCCGCGCGCCCGCAGGACCGTGTAGCCGACGAAGGCGACGATGTCGAGGAGGGCGTGGCAGACGACGAGCGGCATGACGCGTCGGGTGCGCACGAACACGAGTCCCAGCACGAGGCCCATGACGATGTTGCCCGCGAACCCGCCGAAGCCCTGGTAGAGGTGGTAGGTCCCGCGCACGAGGGCCGACAGGCCGATGACGAGCGGCCACGACCAGCCGGTCTGGCGCCACCGCGTGAAGAGGTAGCCGACCATGACGACCTCCTCGAGAAGGGCGTTCTCCACGGCGGCCAGGACGAGCACAGGGCCCGACCACCAGACCGGCTCGAGGTTGGCGGCCGACACCATGGTGTTGATGCCGATCGCCTTGGCCAGGAAGTAGAACGCGAGTCCGGGGATGCCGATGACGGCCGCGAGCCCGAGGCCGCGCAGGAGGTCGCGGCCGGGCTCGCGACGGTCGAGGCCGACGAAGCGGCCGGCACGCACGTCGACGGCGGGCGGGCGGACCGTGTTGAGCAGGTAGAGCGCGAGGGCCACGGCGGCGAGCGGCAGCACGATGCCGGCGAGCTGGTAGGCGAGGTCGAGCCACGGCCGCCCCGGCGTGGCAGACTCGTTCATGGCCGTCGTCTGCTGGGACAGCGGAACGGGCCGGGTCAGCTTCTCGATGATGCTCAGCACGGCATAGACCGCGGACGAGCCGAGGCTCACGCCGAGCACGAGAACGGCCTCCCATCGCAGCCCACGGTGCGCGGCGAGGTCAGCGACGGGCTCGGGGTCGCGCTCGGACGGGGCGAGCAGTCCGGCGAACCGACCGTGCGCCGCGGTCGCTGGGATCGACATGGCGCCAGCGTAGCCACGGGTTGCTGTGAGCCGGCTGGCGAGCGTCCGGCCCGGTCTGCCGAGGATTGGACTCGTCGGCCCGCGGAGGTCGTACGCTCGGCACATGTCGCTGCTCGCCGAGTGGACGCGGGGCCACCATGCAGCCGACGGCTTCGAGTTCCCGGTCTACGAACGCGGCGAGGGGCCGGGCATCATCGTCATCCACGAGAGTCCGGGCCTGACGCCGGAGGTGATCGCCTTCGGAGACGAGCTCGTCGCCGAAGGCTTCACGGTGGTCCTCCCGCACCTCTTCGGCTCATCGCATGCGCCGCCGCGCACGTGGGAGGCCGCCCGTGTCGTGCCGCGCCTCTGTGTGACAAGGGAGTTCACGATCTTCGCCACCGGGCGCACGGCGCCGCTGGCCGGCTGGCTGCGCTCACTCGCCCGTCGAGTCTTCGCCAATGCCGGCGGGCCGGGAGTCGGGGCGATCGGCATGTGTGTCACCGGGGGCTTCGCCCTCGCGATGATGGTCGACCCCGTCGTCGTCGCGCCCGTCGTCGCACAGCCGGCGACACCGCTGCCCATCGGGCCCGCACGGGCGGCGGATGTGAACCTCTCTCCCAGCGACCTCGCCGTGGTACGGGACAGGGCGGCCGGCGGGTGCTCCGTCCTCGGCGTGCGCTACCGGCACGACTGGATCACCGGCACGCGTTTCGAGACTCTGCGCACGCAGCTCGGTGACGGCTTCATCTCGGTCGAGCTCGATGGCTACGGTCACTCGACGCTCACCGACCACCGGCACCCCGTGGCCATCGCTCGCGTCATGTCGTTCTTCCGCGAGCGGCTACTCACCGACGTCTGACGGGCAAACCCTTGGCGCGCAAGGGTGCCGACGGCATACCGTCTCGGGTCATGACGTCGTCCAGGCTGCGCGCCACCCTTCGGTCCCGGCTCACCGTGGCACTGCGTGAGCGTGACCGCGCCGCCGCCGCGACACTGCGGTCCGCGCTCGCCGCGCTGGACAACGCCGAGGCCGTGCCGACCGGTGACAGGCAGGGCCCGGTCACGTCCACCCACGTCGCGGGGTCAGCGATCGGCGTCGGTGCGGCGGAAGCCGACCGCTTGCTGCTGACCGACCATGACGAGCGCGAGATCGTCGGGGACGAGATCGGCGGCCTGAGGGAGGCCGAGCGGCTCTACGTCGAGGCAGGGGAGGTCGTCCGTGCGAGCGAGGCCGGCCGTGGCGCGGCACTGCTCGACGAGCTCCTGGCGGGACTGGACGGGAAGAGCGCGACCTGACCGGTCGTCCACAGGGGTGGGGGACAACCTGTGCACGGTCGCCCTGGCCGTGTGGAGAAGGTGGTGTTCCCGGTGGACGACACGCCGAAGACCTGTGGACGCGAAGATTTCTTTGCCAAACCGGTTGCGTGCCTCTGGGGACGGGCGTAGACATCTCTCACGCACTCCCTTCGGGAAGAGCGGGACAGCTCGGAGACGAGGGTCCACACGGTGGGGCAACCCACTGCGGCAGCCGGGTGACGAGGCGGCCGGGACCGGAGACCACGAGATGTCGATCGGGAGCGTCACCATCGACCGATCACCCAGAAGGGCCCTTGAGACTCATACTCCCAAGGGCCCTTCGCCTTTGTCCTGCAATGCTTCTCGCGTCAGACGGTCGCCGTCACCGCCGGGCGCCACGGCCTGAGCCACGGGGTCTCGGGCCAGCCCTCACGGCCGGCGACGAGCTCGTACATCGTGGCCCCGTCGATCGACTCGCGGACGATGTCGGCGTGCCCCGCGTGCCGTGCGAGCTCCTCGACGAGGTGCATGGCGACCCAGCGCACCGACCACGCGTCGACGTCCTTCGGGAACCACGGTGCGTCGCGGGGGACGGGCACCGGTGCGCCGAGGTCGGCGCTGCGCAGCACCTCGCGCGTCACGTCTCCCTGGGCGGCGAGTGCAGCCAGCAGCGACTCGAGGGTGTCGTCGTCGGTGACGACGAAGTCGCTGCCGTAGGCCGCGGCCTGCTCCTCGAGGGACGCCTCAGGAGGCGCCGGCGCCTCTGGTGCGGCCGCCACCCGCTCGGTCCAGCCGCGCTCGCAGTGGGTCACGTGCTTGATCAGCCCGCCGATCGTGAGCGTGCCTGACGTCGGCGCGAGCCGGATCTGCTCCTCGGTGAGGCCGTACGCGACCGAGACGAACGCGTCGCGCTGCTGGTCGATGTAGGCGATGAGGCTCTCGCGCTCGTCGGCGACGGGTGGGACCTGTGCTGCCATGGTGGTTCTCGCTCTCAGTCGTTGCGGTGGGCGTAGAGGTCACGGAGCAGGGCGACCTCGGCGCCGTGGTGGATGAGCTCACGGTTGATGTGCAGGACGAGCTCCGCGCGGGAGTACTCGGCCCAGGGCCCCTCCGCGGGTCCGCACGGCTCGGCCAGGGCGTCCACGTCCCAGCTGCGCACGCCTTCGAACCACGCGGCATACGCGGCGTCGATCTGGGCGAGGGCCTCGGAGGCTGTGCCGGCGTAGGCGAACGTCTGGTAGTCGGCCTCGGGCCCGCCGAAGTGGCTGTGTGCCCGAGCGCCGAGGACGCCGACGATGAGGTGGGCGAGGCGCCAGGCGATCGTCGTGACCGGGGCGGGGACGGGCTCGGGATACGCGAAGTCGATGGTGAGCTCGCCGCTGCCGCCCTGGATCTCCGTGTTGCCCTGGCCGCGGGGGTGCACGTTCCAGGCGCCGGGGGTCGGCTCCCAGAGGTACTCCTCGTCCGTCAGTCCCTCGAAGCGTGGGCGGAGCTGGTTCGTCCAGTGCCAGTCGGCCTGCTCGACGACGAATCGCTTCCAGTCGATGGTGGTCTGTGTCTCTGTCATGACTCGATCGTCGCACCCATATAGGACAGGAACTGTCCGCAGAGCCTGACACACTCGTGACATGTCCTCGACGCCCGAGAGCACCACCGGCACGACGGCCCGCGTCCTGCGGCTGCTCGACCTGCTCCAGAGCCGACCCGTCTGGAGCGGCACCGAGCTCGCGGGACGCCTCGGTGTGACGACCCGCAGCGTGCGGCGCGACGTCGAGCGCCTGCGCGAGCTCGGCTACCCGGTCAACGCCGCGCACGGGGCCGGCGGGGGCTACCAGCTCGGGGCCGGGCGCCGCCTCCCGCCGCTGCTTCTCGACGACACCGAGGCGGTCGCGATCGCGGTCTGTCTTCGCCTGGCCGCGGGCGGCACGGTCGAGGGGCTCGGCGAGGCGGCGGTGCGCACCCTCGCCAAGCTCGACCAGGTGCTTCCCGCGCGGCTCCGCTCACAGGTCGAGGCGATCCACGAGGCGACCGTGACGCTCGACGGCGCGGCCTCGCCCGTCGACGCGTCGACCCTGCTCGTGCTTGCCAGAGCCGTTCGCGAGACCGAGCGGGTCACCTTCGCGTATGCCGGCCCGCGCGGTTCAGGGGAACGCCGCGTCGAGCCCTACCGCCTTGTCGCGACCGGACGCCGCTGGTACCTGCTCGCCTACGACCTCGACCGCGACGACTGGCGCACGTTCCGGCTCGACCGGATGACGCAGGTGGAGGCGCGCGGGTGGCGGTTCACGCCTCGTGACGCACCGGACGCCGTCGACTACGTAAGACGCTCGATCTCCCGCGACGCCTATGACCACGTTGCGCGTGTGCGCATCGAGGCGCCGAAGTCCTTGGTGGAGAAACACATTCCGCCGTCGGTCGGCACGGTGACCGCCGACGGGCGATCGCGGTGCATCTTCGAGGCCGGCGGCAACCACCTCGGCGCCATGGCGATGCACATCGGCGCCCTGCCGTGGGAGATGACGGTGCTCGACCCGCCCGAGCTGCGCGACACGATGCGGGAGCAGGCGGGCCGGATGCTGCGGGCGATCGGCGACACGGCCACCGACTGACGGCGCGCGAGGCGCGCGAGCCAGCCGGACGGCATACGCCCTCAGCCGGTGTTGCGCAGGCCGGCGGCGATGCCGTTGATGGTGAGCAGGAGCGCGCGCTGGACGTCGGCGTCCGGCTCGACCTCGTCGGGCACGGAGCGTGACCGGGCGAGGAGCGAGGTCTGCAGCGCGTGCAGCGGCGCCAGGTAGCTGTCCCGCAGCTCGAGCGTGCGGCGCAGCGTCGGCGCGGACTCGAGCAGCTCGGACTGGCCGGTCACGCGCAGCACCTCCTCGAGCGTGCGGGCGTGCTCCTCACGGATCGTGTCGAAGAGCCCGGCGACCTCCGGCGGCACCAGCTCGTTCACGTAGCCTGCGGCGATCTCGAGGTCGGTCTTGGCCAGCGTCATCTGCACGTTCGACAGGAACGTGCGGAAGAACGCCCACGAGCCGTACATCTCGCGCAGGGTCTTCTCGCGGCCGTCCTGACGGGCGGCGGCGAGACCGGAGCCGACGCCGAACCAGCCCGGCAGGATGATCCGCGACTGGGTCCACCCGAAGACCCACGGGATGGCGCGCAGATCCTCCAGGCCGCCGGCACCGCCCGGTCGCTTGGCCGGGCGCGAGCCGATGTTCATCTTGCCGAGCTCGTCGACGGGCGTCGCCGAGACGAAGAACGGGACGAGGCCGGGGTCGCGCACGAGTCCGCGGTAGGTGTCCTGGCCGCGGCCGGCGACGAGGTCCATCGTGACGTTCCAGCTGTCGAGAACGTCTTGTGGGAGAAGGGAGTTCCGGTGCAGCACCGACGCCTCGAGCACCGCCGCGAGGGCGACCTCGAGGTTGAAGCGGGCGAGGCCCGGGAGGGTGTACTTGTCGCTCAGGACCTCGCCCTGCTCGGTGATCTTGATCGGCCCGTCGAGACTGCCGTAGGGCTGGGACAGGATGGCCTCGCCGGTGGGACCGCCACCTCGCCCGACCGAGCCGCCCCGACCGTGGAAGAGCCGCAGGACGACGCCATGCCGGCGGGCCACGTCACGCAGGGCCCGCTGGGCGCGGTGGATCTGCCACTGCGACGCGGCGATCCCGGCATCCTTCGACGAGTCGGAGTAGCCGAGCATGATCTCTTGCACGTCGCCGCGCGCGGCGACGACCCGGCGGTAGGCCGGGGCGCTCAGCAGCGCGTCGAGGAGGGGACCCGCGGCCGCGAGCTCGGCCACTGTCTCGAAGAGCGGCGCGAAGCCGATGCGTGCCGTGGCGGGATGCGTGGGCGACCCGGTGTCGACGAGCCCGGCCTCGCGAGCGAGGACGACGACGGCGAAGACGTCGTCGATGTCGTGCGTCATAGACACGATGTACGTCTCGACGGTCTCGGGGCCGTAGGTGTCGAGGGCCGTGCGGATCGCGTGCAGCAGGGAGAGCGAGGCGGTGGCCGCCTCGCCGAGGTCGGCGGCCCGGCTGCCGGTCAGCGGCCGGCGCGACGCGAGCTCGCGGGACAAGAGGGCGGTGCGCGCCGGGCGGTCGAGGTCGCCGTATGCCGTGTCCAGCTCGCCCAGGCGGTCGTAGAGGTCGGCGAGGGCCTCGTGGTGCTTGCCGCTGTGCTCGCGGATGTCGAGCGTCGCGAGGCCGAGGCCGATGGTGGTCGCGGTCCGGATGAGGCGCAGGATCGACCCGTTTCCGGTGAGCTCGTCGCCGCCCGCAAGCATGGAGTCGCGGACCAGGGCGAGGTCGGTCATCAGCTCGTCGAACCCGGCGTAGTCGCGACCGGGCTCGTGCGCGGTCCCGTGGGCCAGGCGGTCGCGCGTGCGCTGCAGGCGGACGCGCACGAAGCTCAGCTTGAGGCGGTACGGCTCCTCGGCGTTCAGGCGCTTGAGCGCGTCGTAGGTGACGGGCAGGGCCTCGGCGTCGGCCTCCAGGCTCCGGCTCAGCTCGTCGGTGACCTCCACGACGCGCGTCGACGGCGACAGCTCGGCGAGCAGGTTCTCGACGTGGCCGATGAGGGCGCGCAGACCGGCGTCGTGCTGGAGCCCGACGACCTCGAGCGTCACCTGCGGGGTGACGTTCGGGTTGCCGTCGCGGTCTCCGCCTGCCCACGCCCCGAAACGGAGTGGGCGGGCGCCCGGCGGCAGCTCGAGACCGATGGTCGCAAGCGAGCGGTCGAGCTCGGCGAGCAGCTCCGGGACGACCCGCGACGCGAGCGTGTTGAGGTAGTAGATGGCCGTGCGGGCCTCGTCGGTCGGCTCGGGGCGCTGGATGCGCAGCTCGTCGGTCTGCCAGACGAGGTCGACGAGCTCGGCCAGGCGTCGCTCGAGCCGCGGCTGGTCGGCGGGGGCGCTGCGCGGGTCTTCGAGCGTCTGCACCGTGTCGGCGATGCGGCGCAGCAGGTCGATGACGGAGCGGCGGGTGGCCTCGGTCGGGTGGGCCGTGAAGACCGGGCGATACTCGAGTCGCGAGAGGACCGAGCTGACGAGGTCACGGTCGACGCTGCCTTCGTCTAGAGCCTCGCCGATGCGTCCGACGGCCGCGGCGAGAGGCCCTTCGCGGACCGCCGTGACCTCCTGCCACCGGTGAAGCTGCTCGGTGACGTTGACGAGCTGGAAGTACGCGGTGAACGCCCGGGCCAGGACGACGGCGGTCTTCGCGTCGACGCCCGCGAGGGTCGAGCGGAGGTCCTCGTCGCTCGGCTGGCGTGCGAGGCTGCGCACGCGCTCGACGAGCGCCAGCAGCTCTGCGCCCTCGTGCCGCTCGAGCGCCTCTCCGAGCAGGGCGCCGAGCTGGCGGACGGACGCACGCAAGGCGGTGTGCTGCTGAGCCGACGAGACGCCGGCCGCGAAGGTCGCGGCGTTCGGCTCGCGTCGGTCCGCCGCCAGAAGCTGCTCGGTCGAGGTCTGTCCCGAGATGGTCATGGTCCTGTCGTACCGCGTGCAGGTTTCGCGGCGGTTTCCGGTCCAGCATGGGAAACGCAGGTCTCGGATATTGGACAGCGGGTCTCGGTGTTGATCTTGGCGATTGTGGATAGGTCTTTCCGCTTCGTCCGTTTTGACATAGTGTCGAACACATGTTCGAGCGATCTGCAGTGGTGGCGCCCGAGGGTCTGGAGGCTCTCGTGTCCGCGCTGTCGCGGGTCGGCGGCTCGGGTGACGTGGCCGACGATGACGCGGTGCGGATCGAGCAGCTGGCGGCGTTGGAGCGGGTCAAGGCGGCGGCTGCGGCGGCGCAGGTGCGGGTCACGGCGGCGTTCGTGGCCTCGCAGGAGCAGGTGGCGCAGGCGTGGCGGGAGCGGGCCCGGGAGTGCTCGGACGCCGGTGACTTCGAGGGTTGGCGGGCCGCCCGGGAGCGGGCCCGCGCGGCCTCTGTTGCTACCGACGACGGGCCGGATGACGCCCAGGCCCCGGCCGGCGCCGGGTCGGCGCGCCGGCGGCGGCGTCCGTCGGGGATGACGGGGGTGGCGGCGCAGGTCGCGTTGGCGCGGCGCGAGTCCCCGGTCCGGGGGGCGCAGCACGTGCGTGTGGCGCTCGCGCTGACCAGGGACCTGCCGCACACCCTCGCGGCCCTGCAGGCCGGTGAGCTGAGCGAGTGGCGGGCGCAGATCCTCGTGCGCGAGACCGCGACGCTGACCCCGGATCAGCGGCGGCTCGTCGACGCCGAGGTCGCCGGCGAGGTCGACTCCGAGGTCGACTCCGGGGGCGACTCCGAGGTCGACTGCGAGGGCGACTGCGAGGGCGACTGCGAGGGCGTCGGGGCCTTGGGCGGGCGGCTCGGTTCGCTCGGGGACCGGGAGCTGGTCCGGCGGGTGCGGGCGGTGGCCTACCGCGTCGACGCGGCCTCGGTGATGGCCCGCGCCAGCCGTGCGCAGGCCGACCGGCGGGTCACGATCCGGCCCGCGCCGGACACCATGGCGTACGTGACGGCGCTGCTGCCGGTCGCCCAGGCCGTGGCCGCGCACGCCGCCCTCACCGTCGCCGCGGACACGGCGCGCGCCGCCGGCGACGACCGGGGCAAGGGCCAGGTCATGGCCGACACGTTCGTCACCCGCCTCACCGGGCAGGAGACCGCGGACGCGGTCCCGGTCGAGGTGCACCTCGTCATGACCGACCGGACCCTGCTCGCCGGTGGGCCCGACCGTGACGAGACGCCCGCGCAGCTGCCCGGCTACGGCACCGTCCCGGCCGCCTGGGCCCGCGCCCTGCTCACCCCCACCGGCAACCAAGACGAGGCCAGCGTGTGGCTGCGGCGGCTCTACACCCACCCGGCCAGCGGGGCGCTGGTCGCG
>NZ_JBHTFG010000035.1:0-2077 GCF_042666095.1 Terrabacter sp. GCM10028922
CGATCCGCAGGCGCTGTCGCGGCTGGCGACGACTGCGCCTTGCAGGTCGCGAGCCACCAGCTGGTCCTGCTCGCACTGACGGTTGATCTCCCATCCCGTGCTGCGCCACACCAGCATGCGTTGCCGTGTTGCGCCGGGAAGGGGTTCGGCGGCGCGCTCGATGAGCAACGGCCGGCCGCTCGTGTTGACCACAGTCATGTGACGGTCCGGTTCCTGCATGGCCAAGCCGACGAAGACCAGCAGCACCACGTAGCCAACGATGGCCACGCCGGCACCGATGAGGGCAACCTGCAGCGCCGTCCGCCCTACGGTCTGAGTCGTTCCCATCACCACCCCCTCCCTGACGGGTCAGGCTAGATGGGGACGCGCCGGAGCGCTGCCGGACCGCACCGTAGTGTGCGGCAACCGTGACCAAGCGGCTCGTGGTCGAGCGGAATATCCCGTGCTGCGACGAGTGCGAACCGAATGAGCGCTCATCGGCATGTGGGTGAAACCGTGCGCGAGGGCAACGGCGGTATGACGCTCCCTTCACCTTGGGCCGAAGGCCTGGAGAGTCGTGACCACGATGACAAACAACCCGGTGATCTGGTAGCCGCCGACCGTGGTGGGATTCGCGACCACCGGACCGGGTGCCGCCCGCGTTTAACAAGAACAAGACGCGATAGCGAATTCTCCGCTGTCGGCGTTCTCCGAGACCAATCGCCCGTCCACGCTGATCCAGCATTTGACGTCGCCCGCGGCCCGAGAGCCCGGGGTGTGGCGCGTCCTCACTGCGAAGTGCTGGTCGGGGGTCGAGGGGTCAACCGTGAAGGTGTCTACGAACGAGCCGTCGCGTTCCGAGGTCGTTGTAGGTGTCGTGAGGCGCGACTCAATGTCCATACCGGAGGCCCCGACAGTGACCACTTGGCCGCCAACCGACGTGCGCTCCATCGGCTCCGAATCCGGCGTCGACGAGCACGCGGACATGGCAATGACGACAGCAATGGTCCCGACGGGGATCCCGCGCATCCACGAAACGGTACGCGCTACTGCGACATGCTGACCACCAGCCGCCGGCAGGTGCAGGAGCATCGAGGCCAACGCCACCCGCATCCCTGCCCCGCGATGCCGCATAGCCAACCGCACCTCGCGATCACCCCATCGACGGCGTCCGCCGCAATCACGGGATAGCAACCGCATCCAGCACACCGGCCCAAGGGGTTGCGCCCAGCTCCCGGCGAAAAGACGCATCGCGCCAGGTGACACCGCCCAGTGTGAGCACTCCGCGCAGAGCTTGGATCGTGCCCGAGGACGAGGCGCTGAGGTTCTGCACGACGGCACCTACAACCGACGAGTGACACTCCTCGTCCCTGATGAGATGCCGCCCGAGCGGGTGCACAGACCCCTGCTAACGGCCGTGGCAAAGAGCTGGTCTTCGTCGCCAAGGCCGGGTCCGATGGCCACCATGTCTGCCTCGTGGATGATGCGGGATGCGACGGGCTATCGGGCGGCAGCCCAGCCACGATGAAGGCCAGGCGCGTTGACGGGATGGAGGCCGCGGCCGTCCGATTACGGCCACACGTTCAAGGACAGCCCCCAACGGCGCTGGCGCCTGTTAGGTCTACGGCGTGCAGGGCGAAGGCATCTTTGTCCTCCGGGACACGGAAGGCTCTGTGGGCAACGCTAGGCAGGCCCAGGACGGAGTCCACCTCGTCAGTTGACAGGTACCCGGCGTGCTCGGCGACTCGGGTGATCACGTCAACAAGGAGCTCGATCTCCTCGAGCAGCTGATCGTCGACGAGGTCGTGCCGCGGCGGCGGTGCGGGATCATCTGTCCCCTGAACGTGAGGGGTGCCTTCTGGCATGGGTTATCTCCTCTTTAGGCGCTCCGTATGGCCGTCCTGTCGCGCAGAGGAGCGGCGCGTCCCGCTTGGTGCCGAGGATCTGCTCCCTGCGACGGAGCCGCGATCTGCCACCGACCGGACGGTCACGAACCGGTCTGCAGATCGGCTCGCATCGCCGATTAAGCGCGCCTACCTGGCCTGTGACGCCATTCCTGCGCGAAGGGCAGACTTCCACGAGGTGATGTCGGGCCGCT
>NZ_JBHTFG010000035.1:2278-2768 GCF_042666095.1 Terrabacter sp. GCM10028922
CTGCAGACGGCCTTTGCGTCATGCTGGGCCTTGCCCCGGACGAACAACGTCTCAGGGTCTTGGCCGGCGCAGTTGGCCTCCCTGGCCCACTCGTCCACCCACAGACCCACCGTTGCGACATCACTCATTACAATCACCCCTCCCGGCCCGGCGCCTCCCATGACTACCGAGCCGACCCGGGCCGTCCCACCGGCCCCGATCATGCGGACCCCCCACAGGCCCAAGGAGGACACTACGAGCGCAGGCCCTGTCCTGATATAGACCGTTTGGACTGTTTCGCGCACGACATGACTAGTCACTTTCGCCGACTTCTGTGAGTCACCCCAGCCGGCTGTAAAGGTCTACAGCTGCGAAACGACGTGGAAACGGACGCGAGCTGGGACTGTGGCGTCCGTCGTCCTCGCCCGTCTTGCGGCTGCTAGACGATTCCCGTAGGACCGGTGTCTGGCCAGACTCGGTCTAGGTGATCAGCGGGCAGCTCTCCATGCGG
>NZ_JBHTFG010000036.1:0-399681 GCF_042666095.1 Terrabacter sp. GCM10028922
CAGCGGCCCTTCAACGACTCGGCCAGCTTGTTGAGGATCCAGAAGATGATGATGGCGCCGCCGATCCCGCCGATGATCGCGACTACCGCGTTCACGATCTTGATGGCCATGGCACTTCCTCTCTGAAGTAGGACAAAGCGCTAGCAACCGCGAGGGTGACCCTGGTGGTCACCCCCGCGGCCGGGCGGGCGTCAGCTGCCGGTCTTCGGGAAGCTGTCGTCGATGTTGTTGAGCGTGGTGTCGAGGTCCTGCTGGCCCGAGAGCCACTTGACCGGCTCGGTCCAGAACGTCCCGGCACCCACCTTGGCGGGCATCAGGTCGGAGCCGTCGAATCGTGCGGCGGTCGCCTTGTACAGCACCTCGGTGGCGATCGTCTGGAGCGTCTTGTTCGGCAGCAGCGACACGTCGGACGTCTTGTGCGCCGAGAAGGCGCCGTTCTTGGCCTGCTCGACGCCGTTCTCCTTGCTGGCGATGAAGTTGCGCAGCTTCAGGGTGTTGGCGTCGTTGTTGAACGCGGCCGCGATGTCACCGCCGATGAGCACCGGGTTGTCGCCCTCGGTCTTGGCGGGGAACGCCAGCGGGCCGGTCTCGGTGTCGAGCTTGGCGATGACCGCGTCGGGGAAGCCGCCCTTGTTGGCCACGAACGTGGCCTGCTTGAACAGGAAGCAGCCCGGGGGCTGGGTGAACATCGCGTTGCCGCCGGTCTGGAAGTTCGTCGCGACGATGGACTTCGTGCCGCCTCGGACGTAGCCCTCACCGAAGGCGATCTTCTGGAAGTACTCCCACGCCGGCTTGATCTCGGGGCTGTTGTTCTTCAGCTCGCCCTTGACCCACTTGTCGTAGTTCTCGGGCCCGGCGAAGCGCAGGACGAGGTCCTCGAGCCAGTCGGTGATCGGCCAGCCGGTGGCCGCGCCGGACTCGGCAGCGATGCACCACGGGGTCTTGCCGTCGGCCTTGATCTTCTCGGTCAGCGCGAGCAGCTCGTCGAGGGTCTTCGGGGCCGTGTAGCCGGCCGCCTTGAAGGCCGGCGCGTCGGTCCACAGGACACTCTTGACGCTGACCTCGTTGGGCAGGCCGTAGACCTGGCCGTCGGCGCACGTGCCGGCCTCGACGATGCCCGGCACGAGCGTCTCCTTGTTCGTGGTGACCGTGGCGGCGTCGAACGGGACGAGCTTCTTCTGCTTGGCCAGGTCGCACATGAGGCCGGGCTGCGGGAACAGGCCGACGTCAGGGGCGTTGCCGCCCTGCACGCGCGTGCGGATCTCGGTGTCCCACGAGGCCGCCTTGGTGAACTTCACCGTGATGCCGTTGTCCTTGGCCCACTTCTCGACGTCGAGCTTGAAGCCGGGCTCGGTGTCGGGTCCGAGGCCGTACATGACCTCGATGGTGCTCTTTCCGGGGCCGCTGGCCGTGCCAGCGCTGGGGCCGGATCCGGAGTTGGACGAGAGACATCCGGACGCCAAGCCCGCGACGGCGATGCCGATGAGAGCTGTCAGCCCTGCCTTTCGGTTCAACATTCCTGCTCCTCCTTGGAGGGTTGGGGGCTCCGTTGGCCCCAAGCTGACCGGTCACGCCTTGGTGACCGGCTTTCCTCAGGATCCGATGTCGCCATCGGTGTTGTGCCGACGGGGCCTGCGCCCCGTCGTTTCCGTCCCTCTCACCCAACACCACAAGAGTGACGGCCGCCACACCTCTGAAAAATTTTGCAGAAGTGTTACGTCACCTGACGGACTGCACGTGCGTGCGGAGCGGCTCTTCGCCCGAATGCGCCCGAACGGGCAGCGCGGGAGCCTCGCGAATTCCTCCATCGGGCAGGCGATCTCGCCACCTGATCAGGTGACGGACCCCCCGGCCGCCGCGGACGTGGCCCCGCTGCCCGGCCGGTGACACCGGGGAGCCTCGTCGCAAGCCACCGCGATACCGTGGGCTGGGCCTGCGTCGTGGCCACCGGTTCGACAGGAGCCGGGCGTTCCGAGGAGTGAGTGTGACCGACTTCCAGTACGAGGACCTGCTGCCGATCGGCACCGATGAGACGCCCTACCGGCTGCTGACGACCGAGGGCGTGCGAGCCGTCGACGGACCGGGTGGACGCACCTTCCTGGAGGTCGACCCGGAGGCGCTGCGGCTGCTCACCGAGACGGCGATGCACGACATCGCCCACTACCTGCGCCCCGGCCACCTCCAGCAGCTGCGCAACATCCTCGAGGACGCCGAGGCCAGCAACAACGACAAGTTCGTCGCTCTCGACCTGCTCAAGAACGCCAACATCGCAGCCGGCGGCGTCTTGCCGATGTGCCAGGACACCGGCACGGCGATCGTCATGGGCAAGCGCGGCCAGCACGTGCTCACCCCCGGCGCCGACGAGCGGGCGATCAGCGAGGGCGTCTACGACGCCTACACCCGCCTCAACCTGCGCTACTCGCAGATGGCGCCCCTCACGACGTGGGACGAGAAGAACACCGGCTCCAACCTCCCGGCCCAGGTCGAGATCTACGCCGACACCGCCGCGGGCCACGACACGGCATACAAGTTCCTCTTCATGGCCAAGGGCGGCGGCTCGGCCAACAAGAGCTACCTCTACCAGGAGACGAAGGCGATCCTCAACGAGGACGCGATGATGCGTTTCCTCGACGAGAAGCTCCGCTCGCTCGGCACGGCGGCGTGCCCGCCCTACCACCTCGCGATCGTCATCGGCGGCACGAGCGCCGAGTTCGCCCTGAAGACGGCCAAGTACGCGTCCGCCAAGTACCTCGACACGCTCCCGAAGACCGGCTCGATGACGGCTCACGCCTTCCGCGACACCGAGCTCGAGGAGAAGGTGCTCGAGCTGACCCGGCAGTTCGGCATCGGGGCGCAGTTCGGCGGCAAGTACTTCTGCCACGACGTGCGGGTCGTGCGCCTCCCCCGCCACGGCGCGAGTCTGCCTGTCGCCATTGCGGTCTCGTGCTCGGCCGATCGCCAGTGCCTCGGCAAGATCACACCCGAGGGCGTCTTCATCGAGCAGCTCGAGACCGACCCGGCGCGCTTCCTGCCCGACGCCGGGGCCGTCGACCTCGGCGAGCACGAGGACGACGCCGTCGGCGTCAGCTCGACCAGCCGCAACGTCGTCGTCAAGATCGACCTCAACCAGCCGATGGACGACATCCTCGCCGAGCTGACGAAGCACCCGGTCAAGACCCGCCTGTCGTTGACCGGCCCGCTCGTCGTCGCCCGCGACATCGCCCACGCCAAGATCAAGGAGCGCCTCGACGCGGGCGAGGAGATGCCCCAGTACCTCAAGGACCACCCGGTCTACTACGCCGGCCCGGCCAAGACGCCCGAGGGTATGCCGTCCGGTTCCTTCGGTCCGACCACCGCGGGTCGCATGGACTCCTACGTCGACCAGTTCCAGGCCGCCGGAGGGTCCAAGGTCATGTTGGCCAAGGGCAACCGGAGCAAGCAGGTGACCGATGCGTGCAACGAGCACGGCGGCTTCTACCTCGGCTCGATCGGCGGGCCGGCCGCGCGGCTGGCGCAGGACTGCATCAGGCACGTCGAGGTCCTCGAGTACGAGGAGCTCGGCATGGAGGCGGTCTGGAAGATCGACGTCGAAGACTTCCCGGCCTTCATCGTCGTCGACGACAAGGGCAACGACTTCTTCGCAGAGGTGGGCAAGCCGATGGCCTTCACCATCTCCAAGCGACCGGGTCTCCAGTGATCGAAAGGGCTCCTGTGACTGAAACTCCCTCTGGCCAGAAGGGATTCGACGATCTCTTGGCCGCCAACCGTACGTGGGCGGCACGGTTCACGCTGAGCGGGTTCGACGGCGTGGCCCACCGTGGAGTCGCGGTCGTGACGTGCATGGATTCACGCATCGACCCGCTGCGGATGCTCGGGCTGTCGCCCGGCGACGCCAAGATCTTCCGCAACCCGGGTGGCCGGGTCACCGAACCCGCCCTCGAGGCACTCGTCCTCGGCACGCACCTGCTCGGCGTCGAGCGCGTCCTCGTCGTGCCGCACACGCGCTGTGCGGTGGCGAGCAACTCCGAGGACGAGCTGCGCGACAAGGTCGGCGCGAGCGCCGGCAAGGACGCGTCGTGGATGACCTTCGGGGTCATCGAGGACCAGGTACGCACGCTGCGCGCCGACGTCGCGAAGGTGCGCAGCCATCCGCTCATCGCATCGGGCACTCTCGTGGGCGGGTTCATCTACGACGTCGACACCGGCCTGCTCCAGCCCGTCGACTGACACCCAAGCGGTGCAAAGTGCCCACTCGACCATCGAGTCGAGTGGGCACTTCGCACCCGGGCGCGCCCCGCCAACCCCCGATCGACCATCGAGTCGAGTGGGCACTTTGCACCGTATGGCACGCGCTCCTCGATGGGCTCACCCGAGTCGAGTGGGCAGTTTGCACCCGGACCCTCGCCAGACCCCGCTCGGCCATCGAGTCGAGTGGGCAGTTTGCACCCGGACCCTCGCCAGACCCCACTCGACCATCGAGTCGAGTGGGCACTTTGCACCCGGATCCTCGCCAGACCCCGCTCGACCATCGAGTCGAGTGGGCACTTTCACCCGCCGGACGGGGTCAGCCGGCGGAGGCCGGCACTTCCTCGTCCCTACCCGTCACCCACACGTGGTGCGCGACGGCCAGTGCGAGCACGACACCGGTGAGCAGCACCGTGACGCCGATCGGCGGGGCGAGGCCGGCGACGACGAGGACGACGATCCCGACGGCGACACCGGCCCTCGTCTCGCCGACGGGAGCCCCCGCCATCGCGTGCATCACGGTCAGGCACCAGACGTAGGCGGCGACCGCCCCGGTGAGGGCGAGGCCGACGGCGCGCGACGACGTGTGCGCGTCCGCCTGCACGACATCCACCGCCGCCGCGAGGGCCGCACCGGTGGCAGCCACCGACGCAAAGACGAGGTAGTGACCGTAGCCGGTGACGAAGGTGCTGCGAATCGACCCCTCGAAGAGGCTCGCGTGCTCGCGCTTGAAGTACAGCCACCACATCGAGAAGACGACGAGCAGGCCACCGACGATGAGCGCGAGCAGGCCGCTCTCGGCACCCTCTGCCAAGGCCCCCTGAACCGCTTGCACGGAGGCGAGGATGACCTCGCCGAGCACGATGATGGTGAGCAGCGCGTAGCGCTCGGCGATGTGGTGCGGGTGGAAGGGTGTGACGCCGCGGCGCTCAGCGACGATCGGCACGAGAAGCTCGAGCACGATGAGCGCGAAGAACGACACCATCAGCAGCGTCCGTCCGTTGACCGCCAGTCGGGCGATCCACAGCGCCTGCACGAACGCGATGCCCGCGGCATAGGCAAGGGCCGTCGCGCGGCCCTCCGGATGGCTTCTCGCAGCCCGCACCCACATGGCGACCATCGCAAGGCGCATCACGGCGTACCCAGCGACCACGAGTGCGGACTGGCCGAAGCCGAACAGCTCGGGGATGCCGCCGGCGAGCATCAGCGACCCCGCCATGATGGCGAAGGTGAGCAGCCGGTAGACGACGTCGTCGCAGTCGTAGGACGAGGCGAACCACGTGTAGTTCATCCACGCCCACCAGATGGCGAAGAACACCATCACGAAGCCCACGAGGTCTCCCGGGTGACCGGCGGCAAGCCCGTGGTGCCACTGGGCGGCGGCGCTCGCGATGGCGACGACGAAGACGAGGTCGAAGAACAGCTCGAGGGGAGTGGCGACACGGTGTGCCTCGTGGGGGTCGCGAGGCTGCATCCGGCGACGCAGGGGTACGACGTTCATGTGGCTCACGAGCAGAGTCTGCCAGCGCGGCCGTCAGTCGAGGCCCCGGCGTCCGAGGAGATGGCGGATGTCCGCCTCGGCGCCCCGGAACTCCCGATAGGACTCTAATGGGTCGGCGGAGCCGCCGATCCCCACGACGTAGCGGCGGTACCGGTCGCCGTTCGCGCGCGTCAGGCCGCCGTTCTCGCGGAACCACGCCACCGTGTCCGCGTCGAGGACCTCGCTCCAGATGTACGCGTAGTACTGCGCGTCGTAGGAGTAGCTGAACGTGTGCGCGAAGTAGGTCGAGCGGTAGCGGGGCGGCACGAGCGGGTGTGCGAGACCGACCTTCTCGAGCGCCGCGGCCTCGAAGGCCTCGACGTCGGTCACGGCCGCTGCCTCGTCGACGTCGAGCGCGTGCCAGGCCTGGTCGAGGAGCGAGGCCGCGAGGTACTCGCCCGTGCCGAAGCCCTCGCCCCACGACTGGGCCGCGACGAGCCGGTCGACGAGCTCCTGCGGGAGGCGCTCCCCCGTCTCGTGGTGGACGGCGTAGTTCGAGAGGACCTCCGGCCACAGCATCCACATCTCATTGACCTGGCTCGGGTACTCGACGAAGTCGCGGAAGACGCGCGTGCCGGCGAAATGGGGGTAGGTGACGCGCGCGAGCAGCCCGTGGATCGCGTGGCCGAACTCGTGGAAGAAGGTCCGCGTCTCGTCGTAGGTCAGAAGCGTCGGCTCTCCGGCACCGGGCCGAGGGACGTTGAGGTTGTTGCACACGACCGCGTTCGGCTCGTCGAGCAGGGCGTTCTGGTGGACGAGGCTGTTCATCCACGCCCCGCCCTTCTTCGTGTCGCGGGTGTAGAGGTCGAGCAGGTAGAGCCCGAACGGCGTCCCGCCCACGTCGCGGACCTCGAAGACCCGTACGTCGGGGTGGTAGCCGTCGAGGTCGGCGCGCTCGTGGAAGGTGAGGCCGTAGAGCTTCTCGGCCGCGTGGAAGATCCCGTCCCGGAGCACTCTCTCGGCCTCGAAGTAGGGCCGCATCGCGGCGAGGTCGACGGCATACGTCGAGGCCTGCACCTTCTCGGACCAGAACGCCCAGTCGTACGCCTCGATCGGGTGGCCTGCCTCCTGCTCGAGCAGCGCGCGCTCAGCCTCGATGTTGCGGGCGGCGGCGGGCGCGAGCCGGCCGAGCAGGTCCATGACCCGCTCGGGCGAGCGCGCCGTCGAGTCGGCCAGCGCCGCACCGGCGTGCGTGTCGTAGCCGAGGAGGCGGGCCCGCTCGGCGCGCAGGCGCACGATGTCCAGGACGAGCGCCTTGGTGTCGTTGGCGTTGCCGCGGTTGCCGCGAGCGCCCTGCGCCTCGTGCAGACGCCTGCGCAGGTCGCGGTCGGTCAGGGCCGCGAGGTGCGGGTGGCCGGTGGGCAGCACGAGGGTGATGAGGTACTGGCCGTCGTGGCCGTGCTCGCGGGCCGCCTGGGCTGCGGCAGAGATCTCGCCGGCCGTGAGTCCCTCGAGCTGCGTGACGTCGTCGACGAGGACGGCGAGGTCGTTGGAGTCGGCGAGCAGCTGCTTCTCGAAGCGGGTGTTCAGGGTCGCGAGCCGGCCGTTGAGGTCGCGCAGGCGCGCCTTGGCGTCATCGCCGAGCCCGGCTCCGGCGACCGTCATCTCGGTGAGGTGGCGCTCGACGAGACGTCGCGACTCCGGGTCGAGCGCGGCCATCGCCACCTCGTCGTCGTGGACGGCCTTGATCCTCGCGTAGAGCCGCGGGTCGAGCCGGACGGCGTCGCCGTGGGCGGTCAGCTTCGGGGCGTACTCCTCCTCGACCGCCTGGACGGCGTCGGTGGCGAGCGAGCTGGAGGTGCCGAAGAAGGCCAGGCTCGTGCGGCTGAGCAGCGCACCCGAGAGCTCGAGCGCGACGAGCGTGTTGTCGAACGTCGGCGGCTCGGGGTTCGCGGCGATCGCCTCCACCTCGGCGAGGTGCTCGTCCATGCCGCGGTCGAAGGCCTCGGGGTAGTGCTCGTCGCGGATCAGGTCGAAGGGCGGCAGCGAGAACGGCAGGGCGCTCGCAGTGAACAGCGGGTTGTCCGTCGCGGGCGTGGTCTCGAGGGTGGCGTCAGGCATGACCTGACCCTATGCAGCGGGCGGCGTCGCCTCCACGCCGTTTCCGCCGTCACGCAGACCCGGTCGTATGCCGTGTGGCCGCCCCTGCGACGGGGCGAGCCCACGCGCGTCGTCCGGCGAACCTAGAGGGACAGCTCGGACTTGACGACGCCCACGAGACGGTCGGCCACCGCCGCGGCCTGCTCGCCGTCGGCCGCCTCGACCATGACGCGCACGACAGGCTCGGTGCCCGACTTGCGCAGCAGCACGCGCCCGGTGTCGCCCAGCTCACCCTCGGCGGCCCGCACGGCGTCTGCGACCACGGTGTTGGCGTCGAGCGCTGCCTTGTCGACGCCCTTGACGTTGACGAGCACCTGCGGGAAGTGGGTCATCACACGGGCGAGGTCGGCGAGCGTGCGACCCGTCGCGGCGACGCGCGAGGCGAGCATGAGGCCGGTCAGCGTGCCGTCGCCCGTCGTGGAGTGGTCGAGCATGACGACATGACCCGACTGCTCGCCACCGAGGGTGAAGCCGCCGCTCTTCATGCCCTCGAGGACGTAACGGTCGCCGACAGCCGTCTGGAGCACCTTGATGCCGGCGCCGCCGAGGGCCTGGATCATGCCGAGGTTGGACATGACCGTGGCGACGAGGGTGTCACCCCGCAGGACTCCCTGCTCCTTCATCGCGAGCGCGAGGATGGCCATGATCTGGTCGCCGTCGACCTCGTGGCCGGCGGCGTCGACGGCGAGGCAGCGGTCTGCATCGCCGTCGAGGGCGATGCCGAGGTCGGCGCCGGCCGCGACGACGGCCTCCTTGAGCCGCTCGAGGTGGGTCGAGCCGTAGCCGTCGTTGATGTTGATGCCGTCGGGCTCGCCGCCGATGACGGTGACCTCGGCGCCGGCCAGGCGGAAGGCGCGCGGTGCGACCTCGAAGGCGGCGCCGTGGGCGGCGTCGATGACGACGTGCAAGCCGTCGAGGCGGTGCGGCAGGACCGAGAGCAGGTGGGCGACGTACCGGTCGGCACCGTCGACGAGCGGCGTGATGCGGCCGACGTCACCGGCGGTGGGACGCTGCCAGTTGTCGCGCAGCCGGCTCTCGATCTGGTCCTCGAGGTCGTCGGCGAGCTTGTGCCCGCCCCGCGCGAAGAACTTGATGCCGTTGTCGGGCATGGGGTTGTGCGACGCCGACAGCATCGCCCCGAGGTCGGCGTCCTGCTCGGCCACGAGGTAGGCGATCGCCGGCGTCGGCAGCACGCCCGCGTCGCGGACGTCGACCCCCGCCGAGGCGAGGCCGGCAACGGTCGCGGCGGCGAGGAACTCACCCGAAGCGCGCGGGTCGCGGCCGACGACTGCGACGGGCCGGTGCCCGTTGAACTCGCCGACCTCGGCCAGGACGTGCGCCGCGGCGACCGACAGGTCAAGGGCCAGCTCGGCTGTGATGTCCTTGTTCGCCACACCACGGACGCCGTCCGTACCGAAGAGTCGAGCCACGCTGTGTTGCCTTCCCGATTGGGGTGTGGCCCTGAGGCCGGTGGATGTGCTCGGACGACGATACCGCCCAGACCCGGCACGACCAGTCGAGCGGGACGAAGAATGCCCTTGGCGGACAAAGCGGACAAGGCGGCCGGGCGACCACGCGCCGCCACACGGCATACGCGGGCCGTACGGACGACCGGAACGGCCCGCCGCGGAAACGGCGAGGGCCCCCGAGCAGTGCTCGAGGGCCCTCGCGCGAGCCTGGCAGCAGCGCGGGTCAGCGCTTGCTGTACTGGGGAGCCTTGCGCGCCTTCTTGAGACCGGCCTTCTTCCGCTCCGGGACGCGAGCGTCACGGGAGAGGAAGCCGGCCTTCTTCAGGGCGGGACGGTTGAGCTCGGTGTCGACCTCGTTGAGCGAGCGGGCGACGCCCAGGCGCACCGCGCCGGCCTGGCCGGAGGGGCCACCACCGTGGACGCGGACGAGAACGTCGTAGGACCCGTCCAGCTCGAGCAGCGTCAGGGGCTCCTTGACGATCTGCTGGTGCACCTTGTTGGGGAAGTACGAGTCGAGGCTGCGCCCGTTGACCTTCCACTCGCCGGTGCCCGGCACGATGCGGACGCGGGCGATGGCCTGCTTGCGGCGGCCGGTGGCGGCGCCGGGGACGGAGACCTCGCGGGACCGCTTGGGCTCGCCCGAGACCGAGGCGTCGGACTCCGAGGTGTACTCGGTGAGCTCCGGCTCTTCGGTGTCGAGGACTTCCTCGTTCACAATGTCAGTCACGTTGATATTCGCTTTCTACGCAGCAGCGGGAAGCCGGAGGCTTACTGCGCGACCTGGGTGATCTCGAAGGGGACAGGCTTCTGGGCCGCGTGCGGGTGCTCGGCACCGCGGTAGACCTTGAGCTTGGACAGCTGTTGGCGGGCCAGCGAGTTCTTGGGGAGCATGCCGCGGATGGCCTTCTCGACGGCCTTCTCGGGGCTCTTGGCGAGCAGCTCGGTGTAGGACGTGGCGCGCAGACCGCCCGGGAAGCCCGAGTGGCGGTAGGCCTTCTTCTGCTCGAGCTTGGCGCCGGTGAGGGCGACCTTCTCGGCGTTGACGATGATGACGAAGTCACCGGTGTCGACGTGCGGCGCGAACTGCGGCTTGTGCTTGCCCCGGAGCAGGACTGCGGCCTGGCTCGCGAGACGGCCGAGCACGACATCGGTCGCGTCGATGACGTGCCACGTGCGAGTGACCTCGCCGGGCTTCGGGGTGTACGTGCGCAATGGAGTCTGCCTTCGCTTCTGAAATGGTGGAGCAGTGTGGTGCCGGGAGCCGACGTCGGGCGAGCCTGAACGCCGGATCGTTCCGGAATGCCGCTGGGCTCGGTCCGCGTCGCCCGCACCTCTGGGGGTGATGGGTTCGCCTGACGGCCCGGCGCACAACGTCATCAATGCTACGGGCTTGGCGCCGCGCACCCAAATCAGCGCGCTCACCCCTGTCAACGGCCCCTGACCTGCAGCGATGCCCTGATCAGCGTAGCGTGCACAGATCTTGTGCAAACAGACTGTGCAAAGGTATTGTGCACACTATGGCTGCACACGACCCCTCGCCCGCGAACTCCGGGCCCAGCTCACGGCCCACATCAGGGCAGAGCTCCGGCGCCGACGACGAGAACCTCTGGCTGACCCCGGAGAGCCTGCGGGTCCTCGCCCATCCCCTGCGCTCGCGCCTGCTCGGTGCACTCCGACGGCACGGGCCCTCGACCGCAACCGACCTCGCCGCGCTGCTCGGCACCAACTCGGGGGCGACGAGCTACCACCTGCGCAAGCTCGAGTCGGTCGGCCTCGTCCGAGACACCGAGGAGGGCGAGGGCAAACGACGGCTGTGGCGCGCCAGCTCGGAGTACCACTCGTGGCACCCCAGCGACTTCGAGGGTGACGAGGACAGCGAGACCGCGCTCAACTGGCTGACCCGCGACTACGCGCGGCACTTCAGCGAGCAGTACGACAAGTGGCTCGACGTCTCGACGACGTGGCCCACCGCCTGGCAGGACGCCTGCGGTTCGAGCGACGCGTCGGTCCTCGTCACGGCCGAGGCCCTCGCGGCGATGCGCGAGGAGATGTGGGAGCTCATCGAACGCTACCGGCGCGTCGGCCAGGGCAACCCGCAGGCCCGGCGCATCGCGGTCTACGCCTTCGCCTACCCGCTCGACCTCGACCGGCCGCCGAGCGCCCCGGACAGGGGTACCTCGCGATGAGCGGCGACCCCCGCGATCGCGCCGCGGGCGAGCGGCCCGCCGTCCTCGCCCCGGCCGCGGCCCGGCGCGTCTTCCTCGTCCTGACCTTCACGCGCTGGTTCCCCGTCGGGCTCGTCGTCGGGTTGCTCACGCTGTGGCAGCTCGAGCGCGGCCTCACGGTCGCCCAGGCCATGACCGTGTCGTCCGCTGCGGGCCTGACGATCTTCGCGCTCGAGCTGCCGACGAGCGGCTTCGCGGACGCCTTCGGCCGCCGGCCGGTCTTCGTCGTCTCGGCCGTCGTCAACGTCGTCGCGAGCGTGGTCCTGCTCCTGGCGCACTCCTTCTGGGTCTTCTTCGCCGCGGCGGTGCTGACCGGCATCTTCCGCGCGCTCGACTCCGGGCCGCTCGAGGCCTGGTTCGTCGACACGGTCCATGCCACGACACCCGGCGCCGACGTCGACGGGGCGCTGTCGGCACAGGGGACGGTGCTCGGTGTCGGCATCGGGGCGGGCGCGCTCCTCTCGGGCGGGCTGGTCTGGTGGCACCCCGTCACCGGCGCGTCGGCCCTCGTCCTGCCCGTCGCCGTCTTCGTCGCCCTCAACGCCCTGCACCTCGTGGCCGTCCTCGTGCTGCTTCGTGAACCCAGGTCGGCCGAGCACCTCGACAGCTCCGGCGTGCGCCGCGCGCTCGCGTCCGCCAAGGAGTCGCCGGTCGTCGTCCGTGAGGGCCTCGGGCTGCTGCGCGACAACCGCGCCCTGCGCGGCATCGTCACCGTCGAGCTGTTCTGGTCCGTCGCGATGCTGGTCTTCGAGACGTTCCAGCCGATCCGGCTCGCCGAGCTCGTCGGTGGCGAGGAGCGCGCGGGGGCCATCATGGGGCCGGTCGCCGCCGCCGGCTGGGGTGTCTTCGCGCTCGGGGCGGCGCTGTCGGGATGGACCAGCCGCCGGGTCGGGGTGGCCCGCACGGCGATCCTGGCGCGGGTCCTCAACGGCCTCGGCGCCGTCGTCATGGGGCTCGTCGCCGGACCGGCCGCCCTCATCGCGGCCTATGGCGTCACGTACCTGTTGCATGGGTCGGCCGGCCCCGCCCACTCCGCGCTGCTGCACCGTGAGGCCCGGGCGCGCAACCGCGCGACGGTGCTGTCGATCAACTCGATGGTCGCCTCGGTGGCGTTCGGTGTCGCCGCTCCCCTGTTCGGCGTGCTCGCCGAGCACTCGTCCACGCAGACCGCGATGGTGAGTGCGGGTGCGTTCAGCGTGCTCGGCGCGTGGTTCTACCGGCACGCCCTGCGGGCCGAGCGCGACCGCGGCCGAATGCCGTCCCCGGCCCCCGCCGACTCCCCCGAGCCGGCCACCCCCTGACGTCCACCCCACTGCGCCGCCCCCCACGTCGAGTGGGCACTTTCACCCAGGCCGGCGCACCGCACCAGCCGGGTGAAAGTGCCCACTCGACGTTCGGAACGCGCAGGTCAGGTGCCGGGGGTCGTGATCTCGTCGAGCTCCGCGAGGTCCTCGGCGGTCGGCTCCCAGAGGCCGGCGCGCACGTTGTCCACGACCTGCTCGGGACGGGTGGCGCCGGCGATGACCGAGGCGACCGCGGGCTGGGCCGCGAGGCCCCCGATCGCGACGTCGATCGGTCGCAGGTCGCGCTGGGCGGCATACGCCTCGATGCGCTCGATCGTGTCCCAGTCGGCGGCCGCGAGCCGGTCGGCCATGCCCGCGAGGCGGGTGCCCTCGGGCGCGGGCTCGCCCCGGCGGTACTTGCCGGTGAGCAGCCCGGACGCGAGCGGGAAGAACGGGAGCAGCCCGACGCCGACGTGCTCGCACGCCGGGACGAGCTCCTCCTCGGCGTCACGCTCTAGCAGCGAGTACTCGTTCTGCGCCGAGACGAACCGTGCCGCGCCGGCAGCGCGGGCGGTCCAGTCGGCGTCGACGACCTGCCAGCCCGTGAAGTTGCTGCTGCCCAGGTAGCGCACCTTGCCCTCGCGCACGAGCTCGTCCAGCGCCGCGAGCGTCTCGTCGATCGGCGTCACGGGATCGGGGCGGTGCAGCTGGTAGAGGTCGATCCAGTCGGTACCGAGGCGCCGGAGGCTGGCCTCGACGGCCTTGCGCACGTAGCGACGCGACCCGCGGACGCCCCAGTCGGGGCCGTTGGCCCCTTGCATGTCCATGCCGAACTTCGTTGCCACGACGACGTTCTCGCGCTCGGCGCCGAGCGCGAGTCCGAGCATCTCCTCGCTCGCGCCCTGCCCGTAGATGTCGGCCGTGTCGAAGAGCGTGATGCCGCTGTCGAGCGCCTGGCGCACCACGGCATTGGTCGCGTCCTGGTCGATGCGGCGGCCGAAGTTGTTGCAGCCGATGCCGACCGTCGAGACGGTCAGCCCGCTGTCGCCGAGCTGCCGGTAGGTCATGTCGGGAGTTGTCGTCACCCGCCCAACGTAGCCGCGCCCGCCAACCTCCGGGAGGCGGGCGGGCGCGACCGCCGGCGACGGGGTTCAGCTCGGCTGGACGAAGACAGCCACGGTGCGACCCGGCACCGAGAACGCCCCGGTGGACGCGTCGTATGCCGCCTGCTTGACGACGGTGTCGGCGCCGTCGGCCTGGACCGGGCTCAGCCGGACCGGACCGGTCAGGCCGGGCACCTTCTGGGTGACGGCGCTCGGCGTCGCGTTGAACACGACGACGGCCCCGCGCAGCGCCGGGTCGGCGTCGAGGCCCAACGCGTCGTCGATGCGCATGACGATGACGCCCTGCTTCGCCTCGGCCGTGCCGGAGACGGGGAAGGTCACCTTGGCGTTGATGGCGGCGGCGCTGCCGAGACGGAACAGCTTGGTGCCGAAGCGAAGTCGCAGCAGGTCCTGGGCCATCGCGTCGGCGGCGCGAACGTCGGCGGCCGACGGCTTGAGGGCCGGGTTGGCGAGCAACGGCTTCATGAACGGCCACTTGGCGGCGTTCTGCTCCTGTGGGGGCAGACCATGGCCGAAACCGTTGTCGGCACCGGTCCAGTCGAGCCGGTTGAACCAGTCGCCGCTGTCGTAGCTGTCGCGGTTCAGCGACTTGCTGCGGAGCAGGTCGGCACCGGCATGCCAGAACGACGGCGTCTGTGCGAGCGCGGTCGTCGCGAGCGACAGGGTGTTCATGCGCACCCGGTCCGTCATCGTCGTCGCTGCGGGCAGCTTGTACGTCAGCGAGTCGAACAGCGTCTCGTTGTCGTGCGCGTCGACGTACGTGACGACCTCGTCGGGCTGGTCGGCGTAGCCTGCCGGCGAGCCGTTGTAGTCGACCTGGGTGCCGTTGACGAGCTGCCCCGTCTTCTGGCTGCGGAACGTGAACGTCCTGAGGTTGCCGGCGAGCCCGAGCTGCACGAGGTCCGTGTCGCTCGCGAGTCGCGTCACCGCGTCCGCGTTGACCGCGGCCCCGTTGGGGTCGGTGGCCTCTCCGGAGCCGAAGCCCTGCCGGCGCGGGTCCTCGTCGAAGGGACCACCGCCGCGGACGCCGTCACGCAGCCGGTCGGAGAAGGTGCCGATGCCGGTGCCGCCGAGCTGGCCCTGCGTCGCCTGCACGAAGAGCTTGTTGTCGGCCACCTCACCGAAGTTCCAGCCCTCGCCGTAGAGGTAGACGGACCTGCCGTCGACGCCGTCGTTCTCGGGCGTCAGGGCATCGAGCGCCGCGCGCACCGCGAGCATGTTGGCCTTGCTGTGGTGGCCCATGAGGTCGAAGCGGAAGCCGTCGACCTTGTAGTTGCGGGCCCAGGACACGACCGAGTCGACCATGAGCTTCTCGCCCATCGCATGCTCGGTGGCGATGTTCTGGCAGCACGTCGAGGTCTCGACCGCGCCCGTCGCGCCCCGGCGGTGGTAGTAGCCCGGCACGACCTTGTCCAGCACCGACTTGTCGGCCTGGCCCGAGGCCGCGGTGTGGTTGAAGACCTGGTCGAGCACGACCCGCAGGCCGTCCTGGTGCAGGGCCCCGACCATCGTGCGGAACTCCTCCACCCGGGCGCCGCCGTCTGCCGCAGAGGCGCTCGAGGCGTACGAACCGTCCGGGACGCTCCAGTGGTAGGGGTCGTAGCCCCAGTTGAAGGCGTCCTTGGCCGCGACCGCCCCGACGCACTTCTGCTGCTCCTCGCTGTCGGGAGCGTAGGAGGCGAGGTCGCACTGCGGCGTCTGTTGCTTCGCCGGGTCCTCCTCGATCGAGGCGATGTCGAAGCTCGGCAGCAGGTGCACGGTGTTGAGGCCGGCGCCGGCGAGCGCCTTGAGGTGGGCCCGGCCGTCGCCGTCGGCCGCGAACGCCAGGTAGCTGCCACGCACGCCGGCAGGCACCTTGGCATCCGAGGCCGAGTAGTCGCGGATGTGCAGCTCGTAGATCGTCGAGTCGACGTCCTGGGCGAGCTTGGGCGCCGGTGTCGTGCGCCAGACGGACGGCATGTATGCCGGGTCGCGCAGGTCGACGGCCACGGACCGCGTCGAGTTCAGCGTCAGCGCCACGGAGCTCGGGTCGGTCACGAGGTTCGTCTCGACCTTGCCCGTCGACGGCGCGAACACCTTCACCTCGTAGAGGTAGCGGGCGTCTCGTGCCGAGGCGCCGAGCGACGCCGACCACGCACCGTCGTCCGAGCGCGTCATCGCGGTGCGCGTGGCGGTCTCGGCGGGCTGGTCGGGCGTGCCCTCCGGCCAGGTGAGCAGGCTCACCTGCTGGGCGGTCGGGGCCCACAGCGTGAAGCCGACACGGCCACGACCCGGGAAGCTGACGCCGTACGACCGGGTCCGGGCCGACGCGGCATACAGGCTGTCGAGCGCGATCGCCGCCTGGGCACCAGTTGCATCGAGCAGGCTGCCTGTCGAGTCGTACATGGCGACGGCCACCTGCCCCTTGAGGATCTCGGGCAGCAGGCGCGCGGTCTTCCGATCGAGGCGCAGGGCGACCGAGCCCTCGAGCTCGGGGTGGTCCGCGACGAGAGAGGTCGGCAGGCCTGCAGGGTCACGTGTCAGGGTCGCCACTGAGCCGCCGGTGACGGCCTCTGCGTCGAGGCCGAGTCCGCCGTCGGCCGACCAGTGCAGGCGCCACGTCAGGGCGCCCGGTTCGGTGCCGGCGGGAAGGGCGGTTGCCGGCCAGGCCACGAGATCGGGCCCGACGACGTACGCCTTGGCCTTCGTCAGGTCGGGAGCGGCGCCCGCGCGTGACGTCCTGACCGAGATCTCGTGCGTCGCCAAGGTGTAGGAGATCGTCGTGAGGACTCCGTCGGCCGGCACCGAGAAGGACACGTTGGCGCCACCGGGAGCCCCGCCCTGGCCGTAGTTGACGTCCCACGACAGCCCGTGCGTGACCTTGAACTCGTAGCTGCCGGCAGGGATCTGGTCGGTCGTGAACACGTACGTGCCGTCACCGTCGGGGTCCTGCAGCCACGAGCGCATGCAGTCGGGCGACCAGTCGCCGGGGCAGCCGAGCTCGCTCTGGAAGCTGCCGGGCGCCGTGAGGATCGGGCCCTGGGCATCGCTGGTCGCCCAGTGCGTCCGGTGGTCGTAGAAGAAGCTGACCCGCTTGCCGCCTGCGGCGGTGTAGGCGATGTTGCCGCCGCCGCGCGCTCCCCCGACGCCGTAGTTCTCGTCCCAGGACTTGTTGATCGCGACCTTGTACTCGTAGTCGCCGGCGGGGATCGAGTCGGAGGAGCCCTTCCAGATCTCGTCCTTGGGGTCGAGGGCCAGCTGCGCTTGCGCGCAGTCGGGCTGCCAGTCACCCGGGCAGCCCATCTCGGAGTTGTGGTTGCCGGGGACGCTCGCGTTGGCCGGCTGGGTGACCGGGCCGACGCCACCGCCGCCGCCACCACCGGACGTCGTCGGATCACCGACGACGCCGTACGTCGAGGTCGCCGACACGTGGCCGGCCAGGTCCTTGGCCACCATGCGGTACTCCATGAGCGTGCCCTTGGCGAGGCCGGTCACGTCGTGGAAGACCCGGTAGGGCGCGTTGTCGTCGGTGCCGATGGGCGTCCACTTCGTCGTCCCGACCGGGCGCTGGAGGAACGTCACCTCGGCGAACGTGTTGCCGGGCAGGGCCGCGGAGATCTCGGCCCGGCCGCCGACCACGCCGCCCGCACTGGGAGTCACGGGGTAGATGACCGGTGCCGACTTCGACTGGGCCATGGTCGAGCTCGCGCGGTACGCCGCGACCGACAGCGGCGGCACCGTCACCGTGACGCGGCCGTCGGCCGCCGCCCGCAGGTCGGCGGAGGCGCCGAGGAGCGGTACGAGCTTCGAGCCGGCGGAGTACGTCGAGAACGTCGCGGTCTTCGGCGTCGTCGCGTTGTTGGCGACGACGACGTACTCGCGCTGGGCGGCCTTGTCGATGCGGCTGAAGGCGTAGATGCCGGCGGAGTCCGAGGCGTAGCGGTGGATCTGCGCGCCGTCGGCCAGGGCCGGGTGCGCCTGCCGCAGGGCGGCGAGAGCCCTGATGTGCTGGTAGAGCGGCACGTCGGTCGAGTAGTGCGCTCCGGTGCCCTGCAGGTCGGCGCTGCCGATGACGACGTCGTCCTGGTAGATCGGGGTCTGCGAGCCGAACATGTCCTGGCGGGCGCGCTTGTCGTCGAAGCCGCTCGTCGGGCCGGTGAAGCCCTGCTCGTCGCCGTAGTAGACGACCGGGTTGCCGCGGGTCAGGAACATCAGCGAGTTGGCCAGCTCGGCCCGGTCGAGGACGTTCCTGCGTTGGGCGGCGTCGGCGTTGTCGTAGCCGCTGCCGAGCAGCATGGCGCCGACGCGGCCCATGTCGTGGTTGCCGAGGAAGGTCGGCAGCTCATAGGCGTTGGAGTCGGTGTCGGTGTAGTAGTCGTCGCCGCCGAACAGGTCACGGATGCCGGTCGTGGCCTTGCCCTGGGCGAACCCGAGCGCGGCACCCTGGAAGCCGAAGTCGAGCGTCGCCGGGAGCCGGCCCTTGGTGGTGTACTGGCTCTGGAAGGCCGGGCTGCCGTCGAAGACCTCGCCGAACATGAAGAAGTCGTCGTTGCCGACCTCCTCGGCGTGCTTGAGGACTGCGGGTGAGAACGCCTGCCAGAACTCCATGTTGACGTGCTTGACGGTGTCGATGCGGAAGCCGTCGATGCCGAAGTCGACCCACGTCTTGTAGACGTCGGTCATGCCCTGCACGACGTCGGCGCGCTCGGTGAAGAGGTCGTCGAGTCCCACGAAGTCGCCGTAGCTGGACGACTCGCCGGCGAAGGTCGAGTCGCCCCGGTTGTGGTACATCGTCGGGTCGTTGAGCCACTCCGGCACCTTGACGGTCGTGTCGGCCTCGCTGCGGAAGACGGGGGTGTACGGGAACGACGTGTCAGCCGAGAGCGCCGGGAAGCAGTCGGGGTAGGCCTTGGTCGTGCCCGCGCACATCGGCTTGTCGGACACCGTCGCGTCGTCGAAGCTCGTTCCGGCGGCGTCCTCGTAGGGCGCGGTGGTCTTGGAGACGTATGCGTGCTGCCCGCCCTCGTAGTCGACGACGTCGGCCGTGTGGTTCGTGATGATGTCGAAGTAGACCTTCATCCCCTTGCCGTGCGCCGCGTCGATCAGCGACTTCATGTCGGCGTTGGTGCCCAGGTGCGGGTCGATCTGCGTGAAGTCGGTGACCCAGTAGCCGTGGTAGCCGGCGCTCGCGTCGGAGCCGGTGCCCTGCACGGGACGGTTCTTGAACGACGGTGTGAGCCAGATGGCTGTGGTGCCGAGACCCTTGATGTAGTCGAGCTTGCCGGTCAGGCCCTTGAGGTCACCGCCGTGGTAGAAGCCCTCGTTGCTGGGGTCGAAGCCGGTCGCGAGCCGGTCACCGGTGAGGCCACCGCTGTCGTTGGCCGCGTCGCCGTTGGCGAAGCGGTCGGCCATGACGAAGTAGAAGCGCTCCCTGGTCGCGAGCTGACGCAGCGACCCCGTGGCGAGCTCGGGGTCGGCCGCGGTCGCCGGGCCCGGCAGGTCGGTCGGGGCGATGCCGATGGCGTGGGTCGTGTCGTCGTACGTGAAGCGCACCTTCGCTGGCCCGGCGAGCACGAGCGGCACGTTGCCGGTGCCGTTCCCGTAGCTCTCGTCCCACGAGTGGTTGATCGCGACCTTGAGCTCGTAGGAGCCTTTCGGGACGGTGAGCTCGGCGGCATACGTCGTCGTGCCGGCCTGCAGCGCGAGGTCGGTCGCGGTGCAGGTGGGCTGCCAGTCGTCCGCGCAGCCGAGCTCCGACTGCAGCGAGCCGACCAGCGTCGCGGTGCGCGGCTGCTCCGCCCCGGCGGTGGGCGCTCCGGTCAGCGGGACGGCGAGACCGGCGACGACGAGGGCCGAGATGCTGAAAACGGACAGGGCCGGGCGACGGCGCATGCGCACTCCTTTGTGGGCTCGGTCGAGCTGCGCCCGCGTCTGGGCGCGCGACCAACGGAGCGAACCTAGCGGCCCGTTCGGACACCACGCCAGACCTTCACTGCAATTTTTTGCATCAATTCTCAGAAAGTTGCGGGGCTCCGGCGTCGGCGAGGCGGCCCCGGGATCGCGTGGCGAGCAGCCTCACGGCCGAGCCGAAGTCCGACACCCGCATCAGCGCGACGGGACCTTCGGGCACAGCCACCCCGTCATGCCAACCTGGCCCGCCGATGACGACCTCGAGGTCCCAGTCCACGACCTCGAGCCGACGCCAGAACGGCTCGTCCGCCGGGCGAGAGAGCGACGCCCAGAGGAAGAGGGCCCGCGGACGGGACTCGCGCAGCGCCGAGACCAGCGCGTCGGCCGGCACACGCGGACCGAGGAACAGGCTGGCGACTCCGCGGCGCGCGAGCTCCGCCTCGAGCGCGAGGAGCGGCAGGTGGTGCTGCTCGTCGTCCGCACTGGCCAGGATGACCGGCGCCCCGGCGACCCGCAGCCGGTTGGCCCGCATGACCGCACGCAGCTCCGACTGGAGCAGCTCGCTCGTCAGGTGTTCCGACTGCACGCCGAGCTGCCCCTCCTCCCAGAGATCGCCGACCCGGCGCAAGGCGGGCACGAAGACCTCGACCCAGGCGCGGCCGACCTCCCGCCTGCGCAGCACCTGGTGGTAGACCTGCGCCATCGTCCGGGGGTCGAGCGTGCGGGCCGCGCTGACGATCGCCTCGACCAGGTCGCTCACGTCACCCGTGGGTCCCGACCCCTCCGCCAGGCCCGCCAGGTCATCCGTACCGGCGGGGCCGGCGAGGCCGGCGGGGCCGACAGGTCCCCCCGGTCGGCCGCGCTGTCCGCCGACGTCCGGACGGTCGCCGTCGAGACGCTGCGCGATGGACGATGCGTCCATGGCGAGCACGGAGTCGGCGGCGCTCTGCGCCGGGATGCCCTGGGCGGTGAGCCTCGACATGAGCTCGACGCGACGGATGTCGATCTCGGTGTAGCGACGGTGGTTGCCGCTCGTGCGGACGCTCGGGCCCACGCCGTGGCGCCGGTCCCAGGACCGCAGCGTCGGCGCGGCGATGCCGAGGCGCTCGGCGACGGCGCCGACGGGCCACCCGAGCTCGGCCGTTGGCGCCGCATCCTGGTTCATCTCGATGACCACCGCTCACGTCCGGGTCGCCGCATCGGCCTCGGCGGCCCGGGTTCCGCCGGACAGTCTCGACCTCCGCGAGAGCCCGCCAATCCTAAACTTATGCAACCTCTTGTGCAATGCATCAGTTTCTGCATAGGTTCTGCATCAGATCGCCGGCACTTCCGACACACATCACGACCCGTACCAAAGGGAGGACAGCATGATGATCACCCGCCTTCCCCGTCCCGTCTACTCCTCGTACGAGTGGCAGGAGCAGGGTCGCTGCCGGAGCAAGGGCGCCGAGCAGTTCTTCCTCGACGACCAGGACCTCGACCAGCGCGAGCGCCGGGCGCAGACCGAGGCGGCTCGCCGCGTCTGCGCTTCGTGCCCCGTCCGCCAGCAGTGTCTGGAGCACGCCCTACGGGTCCCGGAGACGTTCGGCATCTGGGGCGGCACGACGCCGACCGAACGCGTTCACCTGCTCTGGGACGCCGCCGGCTGAAGCGCCCTCGGGCTCAGCGCACGGCGAGATCGAGCACCTCGGCGCCCGGCAGCTGCGTCAGCACGACGGCGTCGAGCAACAGCTTCGCTCCGCGCACGCCGGCCCCCACGACGACGGAGCCGGCCGCCGCGACGGCCTGGTCGACGAGGACGGGCCAGTCCCCGGGGAGCCCGACCGGTGTGATGCCGCCCTGCTCCATCCCGGTCAGCTCCTCGGCCTTGGCCTGGTCGGCGAACGAGATCTTGCGGGCGCCGAGGTGCCGGCGCACCGCGCGGTTGATGTCGGCCCGGTCGGTCGCGAGCACCATGACGGCGGCGAGGGTCGTCACCTCGCCCCGGCGAGCCTCCACGACGACGCAGTTGGCCGACGCCTCGGGCGCCACGTCGTAGGCCTCACAGAACGCTGCCGTGTCGGCGAGCGCCGCGTCGATCGGGGCCACCCTGGCTCCGGGCACGTGGTCCAGCGCCGCCGCGACGGGCGGGGCGAGCAGGTCGGGCCGCTCGGTGGCGGCCACCCAGGTCAGGTTTCCCTCGGCGCTCGGCATGCCCACACGGTATGCCGTGTCCCCACGCGAGCGCGCAGGTGCCCGTGGGCAGCCGGGCCCGTCGCGCGGGTCAGGCGGTGCCTTCACGCCTTGGACGACACAGCCCTGATCTTCTTCAGGTGCAGGCCACGACAGGGAATGGCAGCCGAGACGAGCGCCTGGCTGTGCGCGTGCTGCGGGTCGGAGAAGAACGTGTGCGTCTCGGCCACTTCCACCACGCGACCCTGGAAGAGAACCGCCACCCGTTGGCACATGTGCCGCACGACGTCCATGTCGTGGGTGATCAGCATGATGGACAACCCGCGCTCGTGGTGGAGGCGTCGCAGCAGGTTGAGGATGGTTCGCTGCGTCAGGGCGTCCAGGGCCGACGTCGCTTCGTCGCAGATCAGGACGTGCGGTTCCATCAGCAGGGCACGGGCAATCGTGACCCGCTGCAGCTGGCCACCGGAACAGTGGTCCGGACGCCTGTCCAGCATCGCGGGATCCAGCTCGACCTCCATCATGGCGTCGTCGAGCCGCTGGGACCGTTCTGTCGGGGAAAGGCCTCTGCCGCGGAGCGGCGCCTCCAGGCTGGTGCGCAGCGTCATGCGCGGGTCGAAGGAGTCGTGCGGCTCCTGGAACACCAGCTGGACGGCGGTCGCCGGCGCGGCGGCCGCACCGTCGGCTGTTTCCAGCGTCCGGGTGATGCTCCCGCCACTGATCCCTTCCAGGCCGACGATCGCGCGGGCAAGCGTGCTCTTCCCGGAACCGGACTGGCCCAGGACGCCCAGGATCTCCCCGTGCTTCACGTCGAGTGAGACGGAGTCCAGCGCCGGGCGACCCCGACGCCTTCTCGACCCGAACTGCTTGACGACACCGTTGAGGGTGAGGGCGTTCCGCTGCCGCGGCGCGGTGTCCGGGTTGCTCGGGGGCAGCAGGATCGAGGCGTCGAGCAGCTGCTGCGTGTAGGCGGTCCTTGGACTGCCCAGGATCTCCTGCGTCGTGCCGGACTCGACGATCCTTCCCGCTTCCATGACCAGCACCCGGTCCGCGAAGGCAGCGAGGGAGGCAAGGTTGTGGGTGATGTAGAGAATGCCCAGCCCGCGCTGGCTCCGTTCGCGGTCCAGCAGCTCGAGGATCTGGCTCTCCAGGACCTTGTCCAGCGCGGACGTCGGCTCGTCGGCGAGCAGCATCTCCGGTTGGCCGGCCAGGGCCATCGCGGTCATGGCCCGTTGAGCCATGCCGCCGGACAGCTGGTGCGGGTAGGCCCGTGCCCCCCACTGGGGGTCCTCGAAGCCCACCTCGGCCAGCAGCTGGAGCAGCTTGGCCTCCGCCGGCCTGCCCCGTAGGCCGGCGTGGAGTCTCAGCGGTTCCCTCAGGTGCTGGCGGATGGTCCTGTTCGGGTTGAACATCTTCTTCGGCTGCTGGAACAGCATCCCGAGGCGGCCGCCGCGGATGCTGTTCAGCACGGGTTCCGGGGCACCGACGAGCTCCTGGGAACCCAGCCGGATGGACCCTGAGTGAATCTGCATCTGCTTCGGCAACAGCTGGAGCACGGACATGGCCGTCATGGTCTTTCCCGAGCCCGAACCTCCCACGAGGGCCACGAACTCCCCGGGCGCCACCGACAGGCTGACGCCTGCCAGGACGGGCTGCGACGTGAACGTGCTGTGGACGAACAGGTCGTCGACGACGAGCTCAGGCACCTCGACCCTCCCCCACCAGGGCCGGTAGGGGTTCCGCAGCCGAGCGGGATGCCCGCTGACCGATCAGCGTGACGCACAGTGCCACGAGGAAGATCGCGAGTCCCGGGGCGACCATCCCCCAAGGCGCCCTCTCCACGTAGGGCTGGGCTGCTGCCAGCATGGATCCCCAGTCCGACTGTGGCGGCTGGACGCCGAGACCCAGGTAGGACAGTGCGCCGACGCTGATCAGCATCTGCCCGAACCGCAGTGTGGCCTGCCCCAGCAGGGGCGCCGCCAGGTGCGGCAGGAGGTGGCGGAAGACGATGAACGTCGGCGAGCAACCCACCACGCGCGCCGCTTCGACGAACCCGCGCGCCGACAGGTCGTACGCGAGCGTACGGGCGAGTCTGGCGAACGGCGTCCACCCGGTCAACGTGAGGGCCACCAGCAGCGATGTGAAGTCGGTCCCCATCGCGGCAACGACGAAGAGCGCCACGACCATCTCGGGCAGGGCGAGCAGAACGTCGTTGGTGCGCGTGAAGAACTCGTCCAACCACCCCTTGCGACGGGCACTGACCACCCCGACCGCCAGGCCGAAGACCCCGGTCAGCAGGGTCGCCAGCGCCGCCACCGCCAGGGAGAAGCGGCCGCCGTCGAGCAGGCGGCTCAGCGTGTCCCGCCCCAGGTGGTCGGTCCCCAGCCAGTGGGCGGCGCTCGGCTGCGACAGTCGCGCCGCGAGGTTCTGGCCGTCCGGTGGGAACGGCGCCAGCACAGGGGCTGCGGCCACGGCGACAACCGTCAGGGCCAGGATGACGACGGCGGCCCTGTCGAACGTTGACGGGCTACGCAAGAGTGCCACCCACCTTGGGGCTGAGGATCCGGTGGACGGAGTCGGCGAGGCTGGTGATGGCTACGGCGAGGGCCACGACCACGACCACACCGCCCTGCGCCAGGGGGATGTCGCTGTTGACCACCGCGTCGTACAGGAGCCGTCCCATGCCCGGAACGGCAAAGATCACCTCGACGATCACGGAGCCTCCGAGGAGCCCGGCGAACCAGACAGCGACGAGAGTCGACAACGGGACCAGACCGTTGGGGACAACGTGCCTCACGAGGGTCTGCCTCCGGCTGAGCCCGCGGGCCCGTGCTGCGGGCACGTGCTCGGCCTCGAGCGCGTCGATCATGCCCGAACGGACGGCCGAGGTGAAGAAGCTGATCGGCCGGAGGGCGAGCGTCACCGCCGGCAGCACGATGGAGGACGCCGTGTCCCACCCGGCTGACGGCAGCACCGACAGCTTCAGGGCGAAGACCACGACCAGCAGAGGTGCCAGCCAGTACTCCGGCATGGCGATGAAGGACTGGGTGACCGTGGTGATCAGCGTGTCGGTCCGTCCGCCCTGCCGCAGGGCGGCCAGGACGCCCAGGGGCAGCGACACGAGCGCAGCCGTGGCCAGGGCCACGGTCACGAGGCTCAGGGTGATGGCGAGGGCAGGCATCACCTGGTCGACGACGGGCGTACGGCTGACGTGTGAGAGCCCCATGTCTCCGGTGCACAGATCCGAGAGCCACCGCAGGTACTGCACCGGAAGCGGGTCGTGCAGCCCGAGGCTCTGGGCATACGCCCGGACGGTGGACTCGTCCACGACGTCGCCTGCAACCCGCGACCGGATGATCTTCCGGACGGGATCTCCCGGGGTCACGTAGGGAATCAGGAAGACCGCGAAGGACGACAGCAGGACGGCGGCCACGAGGGTCGCCGCCCGCTTCGCAAGGAAACTGATCATGCGGAGAGTGGTTCGTGGGTCTCAGCTCGGTGCTAGGAGCCGGACTTCGCTGTCTGCGCGGTCAGGACGTAACGCGACAACGGGTCCTGGAGGTAGGACAGGACGTTGCTGCGGACGGCATCGGTCGCCTGCTCGTTGACCAGCCAGAGGTTGACCGCCTGCGAATCGAGGATCTCGCCGGCCCGGGTGTACAGCCCGTACCGCTCTTCGGTGCCGGACGTCTGGGCGGCCTTGGCGAGGATGGCGTCGTACTCCTTGTTGCAGAAGTGGCTGAGGTTGTAGGTCCCCTTGCAGGTGTAGTCGGCAGTCAGGAAGCCGATCGGGTCGGCGATGTCGATGAGCCGGTTGCGCTGGCTGAGGATCATGTCGTAGTTGCCGGCCAGCACGTCCGGTTCGGCCGAGGCGTACTCCTTGGCCTTGATGGTGACGGGAACGCCGATGCTCTTCAGGTTGGCCTGGATCACGGTCGCGACGTCGGCGAACTCTGCCCGCTCGACGATGGCGATGATCTCCAGCGGCCTGTCGGGCGTGTATGCGGCAGCGGCGAGAAGCTTCTTTGCCGCGGCGACGTCCTGCTGCGGGGAGCCGGCCTTGTCGGACGCCCACTGCTCGGACGGGGCGAACGGCCCCGCTGCCGGCAACGCCGCACCCTCGTACACGCCGGCGGCCAGGGCCTTCACGTCCAGCGCCGACCGAAGGGCCTTGCGGAAGTCCACGTCGTCGAAGGGAGCGCGGCCGTTGTTCAGGTACAGCGTGGCGGTACGCGGAGAGTCAGCCTTGAGCACGGTGACCCCGGGGGCGTTCTGGAGCGAGGACAACGCAGAGGCTGGGATCGACAGGGAGATGTCCGCCTCGCCCGTCTGGACCTGGGCGGCGCGGGTGGCGCCGTTGGTGATGAAGCGGACCTCGGCTCCGGCGAGCTGGACGTCACCGCCCCAGTAGTTCTCGTTGCGGTCCAGCGTCAGCGACTGCTTCGCCTTCTCCGAGACGGGCACGAACGGCCCGGTGCAGTGGCCGAACGGGTCGATCGTGGCGCCCTGGTAGGCAGCCGGCGCGAGGATGCCCGTGTTGACGCTCGCGAGACGGAAGGGAACCAGCGGGTCCTCCACGGGAGTGGTGACGCGGACGGTCTTGGCGTCAGCAGCCTGGACGGCACTGACGACGCTCGGGCTGAACGCCCTGGCCGGCACCGTGCTCTCGAGCACGGAGCTGAGGGCATCCGCCACGGCTTCCGCGGTGAGGGGGCTGCCGTCCTGGAACGTCACGCCCTCGCGGATGGTGAAGTCCCACCGAAGCGGTGAGACCTGCTTCCACTCGGTTGCCAGGAACGGGACGACCTTGCCCCGGGCCTGGTCGTACTTGGTCAGCGTCTCGAGGCAACCGGACAGCGACAGGATGTAGGCCGCGTCGGACTCCAGCGCCCAGCCGGCTACAGGAGCGCGGAAGTTGTCGACGACGATGCGCTGTCCACGGTCTGCCACCGTGCTCGTGGCGCCGGTCTGGCCCCCGCTCAGACCGCACCCGGTGAGGGTGAGGAGGGCCGCAAGCCCCATTGCGGCTCTGGACCGGCTGGGAGTACGCAAGGGTGACCGCCTGCTGTGATGGCCCCGACACGAGGGCTTGGGTAGGTAACGACTTCTTAGGATAGCCTTACCTACGCTGCCCCCTGCAGCCGGTCCCGTGCTGGGTTCTGGTGCGGGTCAGCGGGTCGCGAACGCGGCGACGACCGTGGCAGCCGGCACCGCTCGCGCGGACTGCCACCCCGTGCCGGCCCAGAGGGCGAGCAGGTCGGGCCGTTCGGCGCGAGCCGCGGCCCGCCGCAACGGCACGGTCAGGTGGTGGACCTCCGGGTAGGCCGCCGGCGCATGCGCGTCGTGCCGCCTGAGGAACTCCGTCTCGAGCCCACGGGCAAGGCGTCCCGAGTAGGCGCGGGTCACTGCTGTGTCCGTGAAGGCCGGGTCGCCGAGCGCGCGTCGGTACGCAAGGCCCGTGCCTGCCTCGGGTGTGAGCAGCAGGGCCGTACCGATCTGCACGGCGTCGGCGCCGGCGGCGCGGACGGCAGCGGCGCGCTCGGCGTCGGCGACACCGCCCGCCGCGACGACCGGGACGTCGGTCTCGGCGCGTACCGCGGCCACGAGGTCGACGAGGTCGACATCGGAGGGCTGCTTGGCCGCGTCGAGGGTGCCGCGGTGGCCTCCCCCGTCGGGCCCCTGGACGCACAGACCGTCGACGCCCGCGTCCAGCGCTGCCCGGGCCTCCTCGAGGTCGGTCACGGTCGCCACCGTGGCCGTGCCCGACCGGCGCAGCTCGCCGAGGACCGCCGGCCCGGGGAGGCCGAAGGTGAACGACACGACCGGGACGTGTTCGCGCACGACGAGGTCGACCTTGCGTTCCCAGTCGTCGTCGTCACCGGGACGGGGCTCGCCGGGTTCGACGCCGAGCGCCTGCGCGTCGACGGTCAGGGCGTCGCGATAGGCCGCCACGGCGACCGCACGGTCCTGGCCGGTGAGCGCCCCCGGCCCCGCGGCATAGGTGTTGGCCGTCTCGGGCACGAAGAGGTTGACGCCGAAGGGTCGCGACGTGGCGTCCCAGACCTCGGCGATCGCCGCAGCCAGCTGGCCCGCGGTGAGGTACCCCGCCGCGAGGAAGCCGAGCCCGCCCGCGTCGCCGACGGCCGCCACGAGCTCGGGCGTGGTCGGTCCGCCCGCCATCGGCGCACCGACGACTCCTGTCTCCAGCTCGCGCAGCAGCATGCCTCGACGCTACTCCGTGCCCCCGCCGACGGTGGGAGGACGTCGGGAGGCCGCCTCCGCCGCCGTCAGCGCGGACGGACGACTCGGCCCTCGTCCCACACCGGCTCGGTCGACTCGTAGACCCGCCCGTCCGCGCCGAAGACGAGGAAGCGGTCGAACCCGCGTGCGAACCACCGGTCGTGCGTCACGGCCACCACCGTGCCCTCGAAGCGGTCGAGCCCCTCCTCGAGCGCCTCGGCCGACTGGAGGTCGAGGTTGTCGGTCGGCTCGTCGAGCAGCAGCATCGTCGCGCCCGACAGCTCGAGCAGCAGGATCTGGAAGCGGGCCTGCTGCCCACCCGACAGCGACTCGAAGCGTTGCTCGCCCGACCGCGCGAGCTCGTAGCGGTCAAGCGCACGCGCCGCCTCCTCACGGGGCTTGCCGGCCCGGTGCTCGTCGCCGCGGTGCAGGATCTCGAGCAGCGTGCGACCGACGAGCGACGGGTGTTCGTGCGTCTGCGCGAACCACCCGGGCCGCACGCGCGAGCCGAGCCGCACGACGCCGCTGTGCTCAACGTGCACGGGCTGCACGTCACCTACGGGCTGGTGCTCGCGCTCCGGGTCTGTCCCGCCGCACGCCAGCAGTCGCAGGAAGTGTGACTTGCCGGAGCCGTTGCTGCCGAGGATCGCGACGCGCTCGCCGTACCAGACCTCGAGGTCGAACGGCTTCATCAGGCCGGTCAGCTCGAGGCCCGTCGCGACGATGGCGCGTTTGGCCGTGCGGCCCCCCGAGAGGCGCATCGTCACCTTCTGGAGCATCGGCGTCTCCTCCGGCGGCCCGGCCTGCTCGAACTTGGCGAGGCGCGTCTGGGCGGCCTGGTAGCGCGACGCCATGCCGTCGTTGTACTTGGCCTTGACCTTGAGCGTCTGCACGAGCGTCTTGAGCTTGACGTGCTCCTCGTCCCAGCGCCGGCGCAGCTCCTCGAGGCGCGCATTGCGGTCGGCCCGCGCCGCGGCATACGTCGAGAAGCGCCCCGGGTGCACCCAGAGGGTGGCACCGGCGGCACCGGGCTCGAGCGTGGCGATGCGGGTCGCGACGCGCTCGAGCAGCTCGCGGTCGTGGCTGATGAAGAGGACGGTCTTCGGCGACTCCACCAGCGCCTGCTCGAGCCAGCGCTTCGTCGGCACGTCGAGGTAGTTGTCCGGCTCGTCGAGCAGCAGCACCTCCTCCGGCCCGCGCAGCAACGCCTCGAGGACGAGCCGCTTCTGCTCACCGCCGGAGAGCGTCGTGACCTTGCGCCACTGCGCCTTCTCGTACGCGATGCCGAGCGCCGCGACGGTGCACTGGTCCCACACCGTCTCCTGCTCGTAGCCGCCTGCCTCGCCCCACTCGACGAGAGCGTGGGCGTACGCCATCTGGTCGGCCTCGGAGTCGCGCTCCATCATGAGCAGCTCGGTGCGGTCGACCTCCTCCGCGGCAGACCGGATGCGCTCGGGCGCCACCGAGACGAGCAGGTCACGCACCGTCGTGTCGTCGCGCACCTTGCCGATGAACTGGCGCATGACGCCGAGCCCACCCGAGCGCGTGACTGCCCCCTCGTGAGCCGCGAGGTCACCGGCGATGATGCGCGTCAGCGTGGTCTTGCCCGTGCCGTTGGGCCCGATGAGCGCCACCTTGGCACCCTCCCCCACCCGCACCGACACGCCGCCCAGCAGCGGCCTGCCGTCGGGCAGGCTGAAGGAGACGGAGTTGACGTCGACATGGCCCACGAGGGTCAAGCCTGACGTATGCCGGTCGCTGCGTCACGCGGATAAGCGACGGTGCCCTCGCCTTTCCGCGCGGGCAAGGGTCAAGCCCCCTCAGCCCCAGGACCACGAGTCGAGGACGGCACGGAAGACGTCGAGCGACTCGGGGTGCGCCGGGTCGTACGTGAGGCGGATCGCGAAGACCTTCTCGGTGTACGCGACGACGTAGTAGACGTGACGCACGTCCTCGGCCTGGTCGACGACGATGCCCATCGCCTCGTACCCTGCGACGTCGCGCTCGGGCGCAGCCATCGGCGTCAGGCCCTTGCCCTCGAAGCCCTTGCGCAGGCCGTCGACGACCTCGACCAGGCTGTGCGAGCCGACCTCGATCGGGCGCTCGACGGCGATGAAGGCCGGCACCTCGTCGTCGTCCGGCTTGATGAGCGTGTCGGGCGGTGGGTCGAGGTCACGGTCGGCGCGGCTCCAGCCGACCGGCGCCAGGTAGCTGTAGTCGGCGCCGCGCACGCGGTCCGCGCTCAAGGCGACCTGCGTCGTCGGCGCCGGGAGCTGCTGGATGCGGTGACCCGCGCTGTCGGTCGTGGGAGGTGCCGAGGTCGACAGGTGCACGACGCCCGTGTCGGTCGGCGTGGGGACGCTGGCCGCCGGGTCGCCGGAGCACCCGGCCAGCCCCGCGGCGACCAGGGCGAGCGCCGGGAGAAGCGCCACCACCGATGTCGTCACGCGCACCGGCATACGGCTACGTCCACGTCCAGGTCGACAGGAGCTCGTCGAGCTCTGCCATGGCGTGGCTCGAGTCGCTCTGCGACGAGCTGAGGGTGAGCAGGTAGACCTTTCCAGCACGCTGCACGGCGTAGGACCGGGCCAGGACCTTGAGGCCCTGCTGCTCATACGTCGTCGTGAAGCCCATGGCCGGAACGCCGGCGACCGTCTTGCCGGGTGCGTCCGAGACGGTGCGCCCGGCGGCGCCCATCTGCTCCTTGCCCTTGGCGAGCTCGTCCTCCAGGAGCGACTGGTCGCCGTCGGTGGAGATGACGACGAGGTTGTTGGCAAAGCTGTCGGTCTTCTTCGACGAGAGCAGCACGAGATCGACGTTGGCGACGCCCTTGGCCTGGTCCGTCGCCTCGACCCACCCCTCCGGGGGCACGACCGCGAAGGCGCCGGAACGGCCCTGGACCTCGTCGCCGGCTGCCGTGGTCGTCGACGCGGAGGCCCCCGGTGTCGTCGCCGACACGCTCGACGGGCTCGAGGCCGCGCCCGTCGGCGAGCCCTGCGAGCCCTGGGAACAGCCCGTCAGAACGAGCGCACAGGTCAGGACACCGACCGAGACGGCACGGCTCGGGCGCGAAATCATGCGCTCGATCCAACCACAGGTCGTGATCGGGCGCCGGTCCGGTCTGGCGCCCGAGACATCCTCAGGAGTGCTCGCGCCGGGCTCGCGTGGCGAGGGCCCTGTCCGCGAGGTCGGCCTCGGCCGGGTACACGACCTCCTCCAGGCTCAGGCCGTGGGCGGGCATGACATGGATCTCCGAGGCCCGCACCGCCCGTGCCTGCAGGTCCCGCGGCCACTCCGGCCGCCGGCGCCCTTCCCCCACGGGCACGACGGCGCCGACGAGCGAGCGCACCATGGAGTGGCAGAACGCGTCGGCCCGGACCGTGGAGACGAGCACACCGTCAGGCAGGCGTCGCCACGAGTAGTCGAGCAACGTGCGGATCGTCGTCGCGCCCTCGCGCTGCTTGCAGAACGCCGCGAAGTCGCGCAGCCCCACGAGCGCCTGCGACGCCTCGTCCATGGCATGGACGTCGAGCGACTTTCGCCACCAGACGGTGTCGTTGCGCCGCAGCGGATCCCGCTCCGCGCCGGGATCGGCGATGCGGTAGAGGTACCGGCGTTCGAGAGCCGAGAACCGGGCGTCGAAGCCATCCGGCGCCGGCTCGGCGCGACTCACGACGACATCGCTCGGCAACACTCCGGCGAGCCGGCTCACGAGCGCCTCCCCCGGCTCCCGGTCGGAGCGCCCCGGGAGGGCGTCCCATGCGGCACGGTCCACGTCGAGGTGCGCGACCTGCCCGCGTGCGTGCACGCCCGCGTCGGTACGCCCGGCGACCGTGAGCTGCACGGGCTGGGGCGCGCGCAGCACGGTGGCGAGCGCCGCGGACAGCTCGCCCTGCACGGTGCGCAGACCCGGCTGGGTCGCCCAGCCGGAGAAGGCCGTCCCGTCGTACGCGAGGTCGAGGCGCACGCGCAGCGTGGACCCGCTCGACTCGCTCATGGCGTCCGAGCCTAACCGCCCCCCCCCCCGGGACCCGTATCAGCCGGCCGTCAACCCGCTCGGACCCGTGCACGTCTTATCGGTGAGTGCCGAGCACGGTGCCGGTCTCGCAGAAAGGGAACCCCCATGAACACCATCACACGCCGGGCCGCCGTCGCATTCGTCGCGGCCGCGCTCGCCGCCCCTGCCGCCGTCGCCTCAACCAGCGGGGCCGCGTCCGCCGCACCGTACTGCGGCATCACCTGGGGCTCCACGGCCAAGGCCACGAGCCCCGGCCTGCTGTGGACCGGCAAGGTCACCGGTGTCCGCGCCGGGCAGCACACGTGCTTCGACCGGCTCGTCTTCGACGTCGACCCCGGCCGGGGCACGCTCGGCTACAGCGTGCGCTACGTCAGTGCCGTGACCTCCCCCGGCAGCGGCATGCCCGTCGCCGTCAGCGGTGGGGCGAAGATCCAGATCACGGTCAACGCGCCGTCGACGCTCGGCATGAGCACGAGGACCTTCTCCGGCTGGCGCACGTTCCGGCAGCTGAAGAACATCGGCAGCTTCGAGGGTTACACCGACTACGGCCTCGGCGTCCGGGCCCGCCTGCCCATGCGGGCGTTCGTGCTCGCCGACGCGGACGGGGGACGCCGCCTCGTCGTCGACGTCGCGCACCAGTGGTGACCTGCCGGGCCGCCTCGCACGACCTCACTCCCCACTGAGCCGACACACGAGTGGCCACGCCCGGCGTACGGGCGTGGCCACTCTCGTGTCACTGCAGCGCGTGCAGCCTCATGCAGCAGGACTCAGGAGCCGGAGTCGGCCTTCTCGGAGCCGGCGGCCTCCGTGGCCTCCGCCTCGGTGGCCTCGACCTCGGTGGCCTCGACCTCGGCTGCCGCCTCGGTGACGGTCGGCTCCTCGGCCTTCTCGGCGTCCTCGGCGGCCTTCGTCTCGGCTGCGGCCTGCTTCGCCTCGCTCTGCTTGGCAGCGCGCTTCGTGGCGGCCTCGGCCTCCTTGACCGTCGCCTTCTTGGCCGACAGCGGCTCGCGGACGAGCTCGATGACGACCATGGGGGCGTTGTCACCCTTGCGGGCACCGATCTTCGTGATGCGGGTGTAGCCACCCTCGCGAGCCGCCATGTCGGGGGCGATCTCGGCGAAGAGGCGGTGCACGACGCCCTTGTCGCGCACGACCGTGAGGACGCGACGACGGGCGTGCAGGTCACCGCGCTTGGCGAACGTGATGAGACGCTCGGCGAGCGGGCGCAGACGCTTGGCCTTGGCCTCGGTCGTCGTGATCTTGTCGTGCTCGAAGAGCGACGTCGCGAGGTTGGCCAGGATCAGCCGCTCATGGGCGGGGCCGCCACCGACGCGGGGACCCTTGGTGGGGGTGGGCATTTCGTTTTCTCCTAGAAGTCTGACCAGGCCGTCTCGAGCGGTGCGCCGAGGGCTAGGTCACGAGGCGGTTGGTCAGAGACGCTCGTCCTCGACGAACGACTGGTCGTCGTCGTCGTTGTAGTCGTCCTCGCCGTAACCGTCGACGAGGGCCGAGGGGTCGAACCCGGGCGGGCTGTCCTTGAGGGCCAGACCCATGCCGACGAGCTTGGCCTTGACCTCGTCGATCGACTTCGCACCGAAGTTGCGGATGTCGAGGAGGTCGGCCTCGCTGCGGCCCACGAGCTCACCCACGGTGTGGATGCCCTCGCGCTTGAGGCAGTTGTAGGAACGAACCGTCAGGTCGAGGTCCTCGATCGGCAGCGCGAGGTCCGCGGCGAGCGCGGCGTCCGTCGGCGACGGGCCCATGTCGATGCCCTCGGCCTCGACGTTGAGCTCGCGGGCCAGGCCGAAGAGCTCGACCAGCGTCTTGCCGGCCGAGGCCATGGCGTCGCGCGGGGTCATCGAGTTCTTCGTCTCGACGTCGACGATGAGCTTGTCGAAGTCGGTGCGCTGCTCGACTCGGGTCGCCTCGACCTTGTAGGTCACGGTGAGCACCGGGCTGTAGATCGAGTCGACCGGGATGCGGCCGATCTCCTGGTCACCGGACTTGTTCTGCTGGGCCGAGACGTAGCCGCGGCCACGCTCGACGGTCAGCTCCATCTCGAGCTTGCCCTTGTCGTTGAGCGTCGCGATGTGCAGGTCGGGGTTGTGCACCTCGACACCAGCCGGCGGCGTGATGTCGGCGGCGGTGACCGCACCCGGGCCCTGCTTGCGCAGGTACATGACGACCGGCTCGTCGTGCTCCGAGGAGACGACGAGGCCCTTGATGTTGAGGATCATCTCGGTGACGTCCTCCTTCACGCCCGGAACGGTCGTGAACTCGTGGAGCACGCCGTCGATGCGGATGGAGGTGACCGCCGCGCCCGGGATGCTCGAGAGCAGGGTGCGGCGAAGGGAGTTGCCGAGCGTGTAGCCGAAGCCGGGCTCGAGCGGCTCGATGGCGAAGCGGCTGCGGTTGTCGACCACGACCTCTTCGGAGAGCACGGGACGCTGTGCGATGAGCACTGTTCAGTTCCTTCCCACGGGCGACCGCCATATGACGCCTCGTGAAACTGCCCGGTCGCGATCCGGGCGGGCCGGCTCGGCTCTGTCTGCGAGCCGACCCCACGCGCAATCCCGGCGTGTGCCGTCCGGCCGGGCCGGACGGCATACGCCGTCGTGCATCAGTTCTTCGAGTAGAGCTCGACGATGAGCTGCTCGGTGAGCTGCGAGTCGATCTGCGCACGCACCGGGAGCTGGTGGATGAGGACCTGCAGCGATCCGTCGACGACCTGCATCCAGGCCGGGACGGGACGCTCGCCGAACGTCTGGCGGGCCAGCTCGAACGGGAAGGTCTCGACCGACTGCTTGCGGACCGTGATGATGTCGTACTGCTCGACGCGGTAGCTCGGGACGTCGACGCGCACGCCGTTGACCTCGAAGTGACCGTGGGTCACGAGCTGACGGGCGTGGCGACGCGTGCGGGCCAGGCCTGCGCGGTAGACCACGTTGTCGAGACGCGACTCGAGGATCTGGAGCAGGTTCTCACCGGTCTTGCCGGGGCGGCGGGCCGCCTCCTTGTAGTACCGGACGAACTGCTTCTCCATGACGCCGTAGGTGAAGCGGGCGCGCTGCTTCTCCTGGAGCTGGGTGAGGTACTCCTTCTCCTGGATCCGGCGACGGCCGTGCTGGCCGGGCGGGAAGGGACGGAGCTCGAAGTTCTTGTCGCCGCCGACGAGGTCCATCTTGAGGCGGCGGGACTTCTTGGTGATCGGGCCGGTGTAACGAGCCATAATTTATCGGTCTCTCTCGCGCTGTATCTTCGTCGCCGAAATCAAACGCGACGGCGCTTGGGCGGGCGGACACCGTTGTGCGGCGTGGGCGTGACGTCGCTGATCGCGCCGACCTCGAGGCCGGTGGCGGTGAGCGAACGGATCGCCGTCTCGCGACCCGAGCCCGGGCCCTTCACGAAGACGTCGACCTTGCGCATGCCGTGCTCCATCGCGCGGCGGGCCGCAGCCTCGGCCGCCATCTGGGCAGCGAACGGGGTGGACTTGCGCGAGCCCTTGAAGCCGACCTGGCCGGCAGAGGCCCACGCGATCACAGCACCCGTGGGGTCCGTGATCGAGATGATGGTGTTGTTGAACGTGCTCTTGATGTGAGCGTGCCCGTGGGCGACGTTCTTCTTCTCCTTGCGACGAACCTTCGTCGCACGAGCCTTGGGAGGCATGTTTCTCCTACGTCAGAACTGAATGTCGGTGAGACGTGATCGCGAGGCGATCAGCGTCACTTGGCCTTCTTCTTGCCGGCCACGGTGCGCTTCGGGCCCTTGCGGGTGCGCGCGTTGGTCTTGGTGCGCTGACCGCGCACGGGCAGACCACGACGGTGACGAAGGCCTTCGTAGGAACCGATCTCGACCTTGCGGCGGATGTCGGCCTGCACCTCACGGCGAAGGTCACCCTCGAGGCGGTAGTTGCCCTCGAGGAAGTCACGAAGCGCAACGAGCTCGGTCTCACCGAGGTCCTTGACGCGGGTGTTGGGGTCGACGCCGGTGGCAACCAGCGCCTCCTTGGAACGGGTGCGACCGACACCGAAGATGTAGGTCAGTGCGACCTCGACGCGCTTGTCGCGCGGAAGGTCGACTCCAACAAGACGAGCCATGTTGGTGGTTCTCCTGGATTCTGTTTCGCGGAGGTCTGGAGCAGGCACCGGTCCGGGGTCTGGGCCCGCCACTCAGAAGGACGGGCCACCGGTCCCCGGCCTCCGTGCCGGGGGTGACGTCCTGCGCCGACACGACGGTCGGTCATCAGGGGCCGGGTGCTGCTTTATTCAATTTCTTTGCGTGCTGTCGAAGTCTGTCGACGGCGAGGGTGGTGGCTCTGCTCAGCCCTGGCGCTGCTTGTGGCGCAGGTTCTCGCAGATCACCATGACCCGACCGTTGCGGCGGATCACCTTGCACTTGTCGCAGATCTTCTTGACGCTCGGCTGAACCTTCATCTGCCTGCTGTCTTCAGATCACGCGCCTGAGCTTCGCGGGCCCGCGGGCGGGCTCGTGTCGACCAGGCGCTTGGTGGTGTGTCGGGAGTTGGTGCCTCGCACTCGTCCCGGCCGGACGCGCTCGCTCTCGCGGACTCGTGCCGGCCGACCCTGGTGCTCAGCGGTAGCGGAAGACGATCCGACCGCGGGTCAGGTCATAGGGCGAGAGCTCCACCACCACGCGGTCCTCGGGGAGGATCCTGATGTAGTGCTGGCGCATCTTGCCCGAGATGTGGGCGAGCACCTTGTGACCGTTGGTCAGCTCCACCCGGAACATCGCGTTCGGGAGAGCCTCGACGATCGTGCCCTCGATCTCGATGACACCGTCCTTCTTGGCCATATCCTCCGTCTATCTGTTGGTGGCCGACCCGGACTGAGCCGGCCTTGGGGCGTGCCTGGTGCCGTGCACGGGGCACAGGCAAAAGTCGGGCGTCGAGGCACACGACACCCAACGCACAAGACTACGCCAGATCGCGCGGTTCCCGAAATCGACGCCGGGCGCCCGATCGCTCCCCCGCAGCGTCCGGGTCAGCCGTCGCGGTCAGGCGTCGAGCTCGGCACGCCGCAGCTCGACGAGCCGCTCGACGACAGCATCGGGGATCGGCCGTTCGACGGTGAAACGGATCGTGCCCTTGCTGAACGAGAAACCCTCGAGGTCGGGGGTCACGGCCTCCACGACCGCGGGGCTGAAGGGAAACACCGACAGGTGCTTGGCCGCGGCCGTGATGCCGAGCAGGGGCCGGCCGCCCAGCCGCAGCGCCGGCATGCCGTAGCTCGTGCCCTCCTCCGCGTCGGGCGCCGCGCGAACCGCCACGTCGACGACCCGTTGCAGGGCGTCGCGCTGCTCGGGCGCCAAGCCCGCCAGGTACTCCCCGATCGTCCCCATGCGCCGATGCTCCCATCGTTGGCGTGTTCGTGGCGACGTACGAGATGGGTACGTGCTCAGTAGTCCCAGTGTGCCGTTTCGACGACTCCTCCTCCTGCTGTCCGCCAGGCGGCCCGTGCACGGAAGGCCAGCCATGATCGTTCGCAGCCGGAACGGGATCGTCACGATCGTCGTGCTCCTGTGGCTCCTCATCGGTGTCGTCGCCGGGTTCCAACGCGGCTACTTCGGGTCGTCCGACCCGAGCTGCAGCCGCCTCGCGACGATCGCCGTGACGATCGTCGCCGGGCCGCTCAACTACGTCGGCGTCAACCCGCGCATCGGCTGCTCGGCGCCCCAGCCCTCGCAGTGACGTCCCAGGGCGGCGTCTCCGGGTGACGTCTCCGCCCGAGGTCCGCGCGCTACGCGTGGGGTGGCGCGGCATACTGGCCGGGTGACCGAGCCCGGCGCCGCCCCGTCTCCCCCGTCCACCCCCGACGCTCCCCCGGACCGCACCGACACGGTCAGCGCACCACCGGCCGAGGCCGAGAGCGTCGAGGACTACTACGCGAGGATCGTCGCCGCGACCGGCCACGACGGCCGCCTCCCCGTGGCCGTCGAGGAGATGCCCGGGTGGGACATCTACCCCTATGAGCCGAGCTCCTTGCAGCTCAAGCCGATCCAGCCGCTCGCCGATGCGGAGCCGCCGCGGCGGGGCGAGTCGAGCTCCGACTGCGCGTGCGCTCAGGGGCCGGGCGAGGACGACGGGACGCTCGTGTGGAGCAACCCGCGCTGGCGTCTCACGCTCAGCCGGAAGACCGGGCTGCCGGTCATGCTCATGCTCTCGCCCGTCGAGCACCACGACGTGCCGAGCCTACCGACCGCGCTCGCGGCCGAGATGGGTCAGCTCATCGTGGCCATCGGGGACGCCGTCGAGCACGTCCCCTCGGTCGGCCGGTTCCAGCTCGCGAAGTACGGCGACGGCGGCGCGCACGCCCACCTGTTCTTCCTCGGGCGGCCGGCGCGCATCCTGCAGTTCCGCGGCTCGCCCCTCATCGACTGGGAGGAGAACCTCCCGCGTGTGCCCCTCGACGTGCTGCAGGCCAACGCCCGCGTCGTCGCCGAGCGCCTCGTCGTGCACGTCGGCGGGCGCGCCGGCACCCTCGGACGCTAGGGCATCCGACAAGAGTCAGCGAGCGGGCACCGGCTCCCAGCGAGTTGCCAGCCAGACGGGGTCGTAACCCGTGAGCGGCACCATCCGCCACGTCACGTCTGCGTCCGCGCTGCGCATGCGGGCCTCGACGCGGATGCGGTGCGGCGTCTCGATCGCGATCACCTCGGCGCGGAAGGTGTCCTCGTCGACCCAGCCCCCGCTCGCCACGACCGGCAGGACCGCTCCCCCGGCCACGAGCTCACCCTCGCGCCACGCGCCGACCCCGACCGGAACGCGTACCCACTCGCCTCGGCGGGCGAGGCCGAGCACGTACTCGGCTCCGTCGCGGGTCACCGAGACGGCGGTGTAGTCGGACGAGAGGTCCGAGGCGTCGGAGCGGTTGAACTCGGCGTACTCGGGGCCGAGCGCGTCGCCCCACATCGCCGGGATCTCGAGCCCCGCGAGACGCTCGGCCAGCTCGTGGTCCGCGGCGTCCGACGCAGACCCCGCACCGATGGCCGGGACGACGTGGGCCCACAGCAGGTCGAGCGTCGACTGCATGCGCGTCTGCTCGGCCGTGACCGCCACGACCGAGTCGTGCTCGGGCAGGACGATGAGGAACTGGCCGTAGGCACCGTCGCCGCGGAAGCCGAACCGCTGCATCCAGAACGAGTAGCCGTAGCCACGGGTCCAGTCCTCGTCGGCGCCCGGGTCCTCGTTGCGCGGGCCGAAGGCGCGCGTCGCCTCGTCGACCCACGTCTCCGAGAGCAGCTGGTGGCCCTGCCACCGTCCGCGGTCGAGGTAGAGCTGGGCGACGGACGCGATGGCCTCGGTCGTGAGGTGCGCTCCCGTGAAACCGAGCTCGCGACCCAACGGGTCACGATGCCACGGGATGTCGGGCGCCAAACTCAGGGGCGTGAGCAGTCGCGGCCGCAGCACGTCGGCGATCCCGGCGCCCGTCAGGTCGCGCACGACGACGGCGAGCAGGTAGGTCGCGACCTGGTTGTACGCGAAGACCGTGCCGGGCTCGTGCGTCGGCTCGGTCGCGAAGACGCGCGGCACCCAGTCGCGGGACTCTCCGAAGTCGCTGCCACTCATCCGGTCGAACACGTGGCCCCACGCGTCCTGCTCGTGACCGACGGTCATGGACAGGCAGTGCCGCACCCGGACGTCCTCCCAGCCGGGCGCGACGGCCTCACGGTCGAGGTCCGGGAAGTGGTCGAGCACGCGGTCGTCGAGCGAGAGGCGTCCTTCCTGAACGAGGAAGCCGACGGCCGTCGCCGTGAGCGTCTTCGAGAGGGAGTACGCGAGGTGGACACGGTCGGTGGAATACGGCCTCCACCAGCCCTCGGCCACGACGTGACCGTGCCGGACCACCATGAGGCTGTGCAGCCCGAGGTGGTCGTGCTCGACTGCGTCGACGAACGCGAGGAGGCCGGCGGCGTCAACGTCCTGCGCCGACGGCGTGCTTCGGGGAAGGCTCACGAGCGTGAGGCTACGCGCCCGACGGGCGCGTGTGGGGGAGTCGGTCAGCTGCGCGTCAGCCGGACGCGTCGAGGGGGGCGTATGCCGCGCCATTGGCCTCGAGGGCCGCCTTGCCGCCGTCGATGGCGGTGAGGATCCACAGGCCGCCCTCGCGGACCGCGACGGAGTGCTCCCAGTGCGCGGCGCGCGACCCGTCGGCGGTGACGACCGTCCAGTCGTCGGCGAGCACCTTCGTGTCGGTGGAGCCGAGAGTGATCATCGGCTCGATGGCGCCGGTGAAGCCGGCGACGAGCTTGGGCCCGGTCTCGCGCACGGCGTAGTTCGGGATCTGCGGGTCCATGTGCATCTGGGTGCCGATGCCGTGACCGACGTACTCGTCGATGACGCCGTAGACGTGGCCGTCGCGCTCGGCCGCGGCCTCGATGCTCGCCTCGACGGCGTCGCCGACGGCATACAGGCGGCCGGCTACCTCCATCGCCGCGATGCCGGCGTAGAGACTCGCCTCGGTGGCGGCGATGAGCGCCAGGTCCTCAGGGCGTCCTGCCTCGGGGCCTCCGACGACGGCGGTGAAGGCCGCGTCGCCGTTCCAGCCCGACACCTCGGCGCCGCAGTCGATGGAGACGATGTCGCCCACCTCGAGGACCCGCGGGCCGGGGATGCCGTGGACGACCTCGTCGTTGACGCTCGTGCAGAGCGTGTGGCTGTAACCCGGGACGAGCTGGAAGTTCGGGATGCCGCCGTTGCTGCGGATGAACTCCTCGGCGAGGCGGTCGAGCTCGAGCGTCGTGACGCCAGGTCGCACCTCGCTCGCGAGCATCTCGAGCGTGCGCCCGACGAGCAGCCCCGCCTCACGCATGAGGAGGAGCTGCTCGTCGGTGCGGCCCTGGAGCCGATTGCGGCGTCCGAACATGGTGCTGACGTCCTCGCCCTGTCAGGCGTGCTGCGGCAGGGCCGCGATGACGCGGTCGGTGACCTCGTCGACGGCACCCATGCCGTCGACCTTGACGAGCAGGCCGACGAGCTCGTAGTGCTGCGCCAGCGGTGCGGTCTCCTTGCGGTAGATCGCCTGGCGCTCGCGGATGACCTCTTCGGTGTCGTCGGCGCGGCCCTCGGTCTCGGCGCGCTTGAGCAGCCGGTCGACGATGGCGTCCTCGTCCACCTCGAGCTCGAGGACGGCGTCGAGGGCGTGTCCGTGGCGGGCGAGCATGGCGTCGAGCGCGTCGACCTGGCCGGCGGTGCGGGGATAGCCGTCGAGGAGGAAGCCGTGCGTGGCGTCGGCCCACGTCAGGCGGTCCTCGACGATCTCGTTGGTGACCTCGTCGGGCACGTAGCCCCCGGACGCGAGGATGCCCTGGACCCGTCGACCGAGCTCGGTCTGGTCCTTGATGTTGGCGCGGAAGATGTCGCCGGTCGAGATGGCCGGGATGCCGAGGCGCTCGGCGATCCGGGCCGCCTGCGTGCCCTTACCGGCACCGGGCGGGCCGAGGATGATCAGTCGCATTTAGCGGAGGAACCCTTCGTAGTGACGCTGCTGGAGCTGCGCCTCGATCTGCTTGACCGTCTCGAGGCCCACACCGACGACGATGAGGATCGAGGTGCCACCGAACGGGAAGTTCTGGTTGGCGCCGACGAGCACGAGGGCGACGAGCGGGATGAGCGAGACGATGGCGAGGTAGATGGCACCCGGCACGGTGATTCGGGTCAGGACGTAGTTGAGGTACTCGGCCGTGGGTCGCCCGGCCCGGATACCCGGGATGAAGCCGCCGTACTTCTTCATGTTCTCTGCGACCTCGGTCGGGTTGAACGTGATGGAGACGTAGAAGAACGTGAAGAAGAGGATGAGGGCGACGTAGATCGCCATGTAGATGGGGTGGTCACCGCGGACGAGGTTGTCCTGGACCCACTGCACCCAGGCGGGGTTGTTTCCGTCCGCGCGCGTGTTGAACTGCGCGATCAGGCCCGGCAGGGCGAGCAGCGAGCTGGCGAAGATGACCGGGATGACGCCGGCCATGTTGACCTTGAGCGGGATGTAGGTGGACGTGCCGCCGTACATGCGACGGCCGACCATGCGCTTGGCGTACTGCACCGGGATGCGGCGCTGGGACTGCTCGACGAAGACGACCGCAGCGATGACGAACATCCCCAGCAGGATGATGCCGAGGAAGGTGCCCCAGCCCTTGTTCTCCTTGATGCCCCACAGCGAGGCCGGGAAGCCCGCGGCGATCGACGTGAAGATCATGAGGGACATGCCGTTGCCGACGCCCTTGTCGGTGATGAGCTCGCCGAACCACATGATCAGGCCCGTGCCTGCGGTCATCGTCAGGACCATGATGAGGATCGTCACCATCGACTGGTCCGTCATGATCGAGTCGCACTGGCCGCCGAAGAGGCTTGAGGGGTTGCGCGCGAAGGTGACGAGCGTCGCCGACTGGAGGATGGCGAGACCGATCGTCAGGTAGCGCGTGTACTGCGTCAGTTTGCTCTGCCCCGACTGGCCCTCCTCCTTGAGCGCCTCGAAGCGTGGGATCACGACCGTGAGCAGCTGGATGATGATGCTCGCCGTGATGTACGGCATGATCCCCAGCGCGAACACCGACAGCTGCAGCAGCGCGCCTCCGCTGAAGAGGTTGGCGAGGTTGAGGAACCCGCTCTGGTCGCTGCCGCCCGCGGCCTTGCCGGCCTCGAGGCAGTTCTGCACCAGGCCGTAGCTGATGCCCGGCGTCGGCACGTGCGAGCCGAGTCGGAACAGCACGATGATGCCGAGCGTGAAGAGCAGCTTCTTGCGCAGGTCCGGGGTTCGGAACGCGCGTACGAAGGCGGCGAGCACTGGGTCCTCCTGGGGGGCCGCGCGGTGGCGCGGCGTCATTCATGCAATCCGTGGAAGGTTAACGCAAAGGCGCAGCGCCCCGAGCCTCCCTCCGCCATGGCCGACGTCACGTCGGCTCGCGGGGTGGCGCTCGGGGCGCTGCTCACACGAGGTGTGTGATGGTCACTCGGGCCTGTTCACTCAGTCGGTGAGGGCCGTGACCGAGCCGCCTGCGGCCTCGATCTTCTCCTTGGCGGACGCCGAGAACTTGTGCGCCTCGACCTCCACCTTGACGGAGATCTCGCCCGTGCCGAGCACCTTCACCGGGAAACCGTCGCGGACGGCGCCCTTGGCGACGAGGTCCTCGACGGACACCTGACCGCCCTCCGGGAAGAGGAGCTGCAGGCGGTCCAGGTTGACGACCTGGTACTCGGTGCGGAACGGGTTCTTGAAGCCGCGGAGCTTCGGGAGGCGCATGTGCATCGGCATCGAGCCGCCCTCGAACCGCTCCGGGACCTGGTAACGGGCCTTCGTGCCCTTGGTGCCACGACCGGCGGTCTTGCCCTTGGAGCCCTCACCACGACCGACGCGGGTCTTGGCGGTCTTGGCTCCGGGGGCCGGACGCAGGTGGTGGACCTTGAGGGCGGACTCGCCCGACTTCTTGGCGGCCTCGACGTTCTTGTCGGCCATGGTCAGTCAACCTCCTCGACGGTCACGAGGTGCGTGACCGTCTTGACCATCCCGCGGATCTCGGGACGGTCCTCCTTGACGACGACGTCGCCAATGCGCTTCAGACCGAGGCTGCGCAGCGTGTCACGCTGGTTCTGCTTGCCGCCGATCTCGGAACGGGTCTGGGTCACCTTGAGACGAGCCATCACGCACCAGCCTTCTGGGCCTGGGCCTCGGCGATACCCGCGGCGCGAGCCCGGAGCATGGCCGCCGGGGCGACCTCCTCGAGGGTCTTGCCACGACGCGCAGCGACCGACTCGGGGCGCTCGAGGTCACGCAGGGCCTGGGCCGTGGCGTGCACGATGTTGATGGCGTTGTCGGAGCCCAGCGACTTGCTGAGGACGTCGTGGATGCCGGCGCACTCGAGCACCGCACGCACCGGGCCACCGGCGATGACACCGGTACCGGGGGCAGCGGGGCGGAGCATGACGACACCGGCCGCGGCCTCACCCTGGACGGGGTGCGGGATGGTGCCCTGGATGCGCGGGACCTTGAAGAAGTTCTTCTTGGCCTCCTCGACACCCTTGGCGATGGCCGCGGGAACTTCCTTGGCCTTGCCGTAGCCGACGCCCACCGTGCCGTCACCGTCACCGACGACGACGAGAGCGGTGAAGCTGAAGCGACGACCACCCTTGACGACCTTGGCGACACGGTTGATGGTCACGACGCGCTCGACGTACTGGTTCTTGTCGTCACGGCTGTCGCGGTTGTCGCGGCCGCCGCGGTTGTCACGGCGATCGCCACGGTCGGCGCGCTCGCCGCCACCGGCGGGGCCGGTGCCTCGACGCTGCTGTCCGGGCATCAGATGTTCCTCATCTCAACAATTGCGGTCACGAAGTGGTTGGTCACAGGGACAGCCCACCTTCACGGGCGCCCTCGGCGATCGCCGCGACGCGGCCGTGGTACTTGTTGCCACCACGGTCGAACACGACGGCCTCGACACCGGCGTCCTTGGCGCGGGCAGCCACGAGCTCGCCGACCTTCTTGGCCTTGGCCGTCTTGTCGCCGTCGAACGCGCGCAGGTCGGCCTCCATCGTCGAGGCCGAGGCCACGGTCTTGCCGACCGTGTCGTCGACGACCTGGACGAAGAGGTGACGGCTCGAGCGCGACACGACGAGGCGGGGACGGGCCGCGGTGCCGGCGATCTTCTTGCGACCGCGCACCTGGCGACGGATGCGGGCGGCAGCCTTGGACCTGCCGCGCTTGATGATCATTGCCATGGCTTACTTACCGGCCTTTCCAACCTTGCGACGGATCTGCTCGCCCGCGTAGCGAACGCCCTTGCCCTTGTACGGGTCGGGCTTGCGCAGCTTGCGGATGTTGGCAGCGACCTCACCGACGAGCTGCTTGTCGATGCCCTGCACCGAGAAGCGGGTCGGGTTCTCGACGGCGAAGTTGATGCCGGCGGGAGCCTCGATCGTGATCGGGTGCGAGTATCCGAGCGAGAACTCGAGGTTCGAGCCCTTCGCGGCGACACGGTAACCCGTGCCGTGGATCTCCATCTTCTTCTCGTAGCCCTCGGTGACCCCGAGGACCATGTTGTTGATGAGCGAGCGGGTCAGGCCGTGGCGCGAGCGCGAGTCACGCTCGTCGTCGGGGCGCTTGACCTCGAGGTTGCCCTCGGCCAGCTCGACCGTGATCGGCTGCACGACGGTCAGGGAGAGCTCACCCTTGGGGCCCTTGACGATGACGTCCTGGCCCTCGACCTTGACGTCGACACCCGAGGGGATGGAGACAGGGAGTCGTCCGATTCGCGACATGTCAGTGTCTCCTTACCAGACGTAGGCGAGGACTTCCCCACCCACGCCCTTCTCGTGTGCCTGCTTGTCGGTCAGGAGACCGGTCGAGGTCGACAGGATCGCGACACCGAGGCCACCGAGAACCTTGGGCAGGTTCGTCGACTTGGCGTAGACGCGCAGACCGGGCTTGCTCACGCGACGCACGCCGGCGATCGAGCGCTCGCGGTTCGGGCCGTATTTGAGGTCGATGGTCAGCGTCTGGCCGACCTCGGCCTCCTCGATCTTCCACGAGGCGATGTAGCCCTCGGACTGGAGGATCTCGGCGATGTTCTTCTTCAGCTTCGAGTACGGCATGGAGACGACGTCGTGGTGCGCCGAGTTGGCGTTCCGGACGCGGGTCAGCATGTCCGCAATCGGGTCAGTCATGGTCATGTGGGCTCTCCGCCCTTCCTCACCGGGGTTTCGACCGGGGCTATCTGCCCTGCGACGGCTGGGCCGTCGTGTGGCCGACCTACGGTGTCAGAGGTGTGTTGGTCTTGGGGTTGCTCTGGACTCGGGGAGCCGGTTACCAGGAGCTCTTGGTCACGCCCGGCAGCTCGCCCGCGTGAGCCATCTCGCGAAGGCAGATGCGGCAGAGGCCGAACTTGCGGTACACCGAGTGCGGGCGACCGCACTTCTGGCAACGGGTGTACGCGCGGACCTTGAACTTCGGCTTCCGGTTCGCCTTGTTAACGAGCGCGGTCTTGGCCATGTCAGTTCTCCTTGAAGGGGAAGCCGAGCTGCTTGAGCAGCGCGCGACCCTCGTCATCGTTGGTCGCCGTGGTGACCACGGTGATGTCCATGCCTCGCACGCGGTCGATCCGGTCCTGGTCGATCTCGTGGAACATCGACTGCTCGGTCAGGCCGAACGTGTAGTTGCCGTTGCCGTCGAACTGCTTCGGCGAGAGGCCACGGAAGTCGCGGATGCGCGGGAGGGCGATCGTCACGAGACGGTCGAGAAACTCCCACATGCGGTCACCGCGGAGCGTCGTGTGCGCGCCGATCGGCATGCCCTCACGCAGCTTGAACTGGGCGATGGACTTGCGAGCCTTGGTCACGACCGGCTTCTGACCGGTGATGGCCGTGAGGTCGCGCACGGCGCCCTCGATGAGCTTGCTGTCCTTGGCAGCGTCGCCGACACCCATGTTGACGACGACCTTGACGACGCCGGGCACCTGCATGACGTTCGCGTAGCCGAACTGCTCGAGCAGCGAGCCCTTGATCTCGTCCTGGTAGCGCTGCTTCAGGCGTGGCTTCGCCGCGGTGATGGTCGCTGTGTTCTCGGTCATCTCAGAGGTCCTTGTCCGACTTGACCGCGACACGGACGCGAGCCGCCTTCTGGCGGCCATTGCGCTCGACGGTCTCGACTCGCGTCCTGACGCGGGTCGGCTTCTTCGACTCGGGGTCGACGATCGCAACGTTGCTGACGTGGATCGCGGCCTCGGTGTGGGTCAGGCCACCGGTGCGGGTGCCACGGGCGGTCGCGCCGGCCTTGACGTGCTTGGTGACGCGGTTGATGCCCTCGACGAGCACGCGCTGGGTCTCCGGGTAGACCGCGATGACCTTGCCCTGCTTGCCCCGGTCGCCGCCGTTCTTCTGGCTGCGGCCGGAGATGACCTGGACGAGGTCACCCTTCTTGATCTTCATCTTTGCCTTCGCCATGTTCACAGCACCTCCGGCGCGAGAGAGATGATCTTCATGAACTTCTTCTCGCGCAGCTCACGACCCACCGGGCCGAAGATACGGGTACCACGCGGGTCGCCGTCGGCCTTGAGGATCACCGCAGCGTTCTCGTCGAACTTGATGTAGGAACCGTCGGCGCGGCGACGCTCCTTGACGGTGCGGACGATGACGGCCTTGACGACGTCACCCTTCTTCACGTTGCCGCCGGGGATCGCGTCCTTGACGGTGGCGACGATGGTGTCGCCGATGCCGGCGTAGCGACGGCCCGAGCCACCGAGAACACGGATGCAAAGGAGTTCCTTGGCACCGGTGTTGTCGGCGACGCGCAGCCGCGACTCCTGCTGAATCACTGTCTAACTCCTGTCGTCGTGCTGGTTCTCACCGGTTGCCCGGATGAGCCTTGCCGAACGGAAATGGGGGGTGGCTTACTTGGCCTTCTCGAGGATCTCGACGACACGCCAGTGCTTCGTCGCGGAGAGCGGACGCGTCTCCATGATGAGCACGCGGTCGCCGACGCCGGCAGCGTTCTGCTCGTCGTGCGCCTTGACCTTGCTGGTGCGGCGGATGACCTTGCTGTAGAGGGCGTGCTTGACGCGGTCCTCGACCTCGACGACGACGGTCTTGTCCATCTTGTCGCTCACCACGTAGCCCTGACGGGTCTTGCGGTAGTTGCGCTCGTTCGCCTGGTCGCTCACGACCTTCTCCTGCTCGCTCATGCGTCAGCCTCCTGCGCCTTGTCAGCCTTCTTGGCCTTCTTCTCGGCCTTGTCAGCCTTCTCGGCCTTGTCAGCCTTCTTGTCGGCCTTGGCAGCCTTCTTCTCGACCTGCTCGGCCTTTTCCTCCGCCTTGGGAGCGGCGGGGGCCGAACCGATGCCGAGCTCGCGCTCACGCATCTCGGTGTAGATCCGCGCGATGTCCTTCTTGACTGCGCGCAGACGCCCGTGGTTGTCCAGCTGGCCGGTGGCCGACTGGAAACGCAGGTTGAACAGCTCTTCCTTGGCCTTCTTCAGCTCGTCCGCGAGCTTCGCGTCGTCCAGACCACGCAGCTGCTCGGGAGCCAGGTCCTTGGTTCCGACTGCCATCAGATGTCACCACCCTCACGCTGAACGAAGCGGCACTTCATGGGGAGCTTGTGCATCGCGAGACGCATGGCCTCACGCGCCACCGGCTCGGTCACGCCCGAGATCTCGAACATGACGCGGCCCGGCTTGACGTTGGCGATCCACCACTCCGGCGAGCCCTTACCGGAACCCATGCGGGTCTCGGCGGGCTTCTTGGTCAGCGGACGGTCGGGGTAGATGTTGATCCACACCTTTCCGCCACGCTTCATGTAGCGGGTCATCGCGATACGAGCGGACTCGATCTGGCGGTTGGTCACGTAGGCCGGCTCGAGGGCCTGGATGCCGTAGTCACCGAAAGCGATCGCCGTGCCACCCTTGGCCGCGCCGTGGCGGTTCGGGTGGTGCTGCTTGCGGTGCTTGACTCGACGGGGAATCAACATGGTCAGGCCTGCTCATTCTCGGTGCTTGCCGCGGCGGGGGCCTCGGCAGCAGCGGTCTCGTTCACTGCCGGAGCAGCGGCGGTCTCGTTGCGGTCACCACGACGGGCGCGGTTCGGACGGTCACCGCCGTCACGACGCGGACCACGCGACGGGCGCGGAGCCGCAGCCTGCTGGGCAGCGAGCTCCTTGGCCGTCATGTCGCCCTTGTAGATCCACACCTTGACGCCGATGCGGCCGAACGTGGTGCGGGCCTCGTAGAAGCCGTAGTCGATCTGCGCACGCAGCGTGTGCAGCGGGACACGACCCTCGCGGTAGAACTCGGTGCGGCTCATCTCGGCGCCGTTGAGGCGACCGGAGACCTGCACGCGGATGCCCTTCGCGCCGGCGCGCTGGGCGGACTGCATGCCCTTGCGCATGGCGCGACGGAACGACACGCGAGCCGAGAGCTGCTCGGCGATGCCCTGGGCGACCAGCTGCGCGTCGACCTCGGGGTTCTTCACCTCGAGGATGTTCAGCTGGACCTGCTTGCCCGTGAGCTTCTCGAGCTCGCCGCGGATGCGGTCGGCCTCGGCGCCGCGGCGGCCGATGACGATGCCCGGGCGGGCCGTGTGGATGTCGACGCGGACGCGGTCACGGGTGCGCTCGATCTCGACCTTGGCGATGCCGGCGCGCTCCATGCCCGTCTCCATCAGGCGACGGATCGAGACATCTTCCTTGACGTAGTCGCGGTAGCGCTGACCCGACTTGGTCGAGTCGGCGAACCAGCGGCTCTTGTGGTCGGTGGTGATGCCCAGACGGAAGCCATGGGGGTTGACCTTCTGACCCATCAGCGGGCTCCCTTCACGCGGTTGGTGTTTGCAGCCTCGGGCTGCGTGACGACCACGGTGATGTGGCTCGTGCGCTTGTTGATGCGACCGGCGCGGCCCTGGGCACGCGGACGGAAACGCTTCATCGTCGGGCCCTCGTCAACGAACGCCGCCGAGATGACGAGGTTGCGCTCGTCGAACGCGACCGACTCGCGGTCGGCCTTGACGCGGGCGTTGGCGATCGCGCTCTCGAGCACCTTCTTCACGGGCTCCGAGGCGGACTGCGGCGCGAACGTGAGCACCGTGACGGCGTCGGTGGCGGCCTTGCCGCGGATCAGGTCCACGACACGGCGAGCCTTCTGCGGGCTGACCCGGACGTGCCGAGCCGAAGCCTTGGCTTCCATGACTTCTTCCTTGGATTCGGTGGCCATCAGCGACGACGACCCTTCTTGTCGTCCTTCACGTGACCCTTGAACGTGCGGGTCGGCGCGAACTCGCCGAGCTTGTGGCCGACCATCGACTCGGTGACGAACACCGGGACGTGCTTGCGGCCGTCGTGGACGGCGAAGGTGTGACCGAGCATGTCCGGGCTGATGACCGAACGGCGCGACCAGGTCTTGATGACGGTCTTGGTGCCCGCTTCGTTCTGGGCGTCCACCTTCTTCTGAAGGTGGTCGTCGATGAAGGGGCCCTTCTTCAGGCTACGAGGCATTCCAAAGGCTCCTTATCAGCGCTTCTTGCCAGTACGGCGGCGACGCACGATGAGCTTGTCGCTTTCCTTGTGTCCCTTGCGGGTCCGGCCCTCGGCCTGACCCCACGGGCTGACGGGGTGACGTCCACCGGACGTCTTGCCCTCACCACCACCGTGCGGGTGGTCGACCGGGTTCATGGCCACACCGCGGACGGTCGGGCGCTTGCCCTTCCAGCGCATGCGGCCGGCCTTGCCCCAGTTGATGTTGCTCTGCTCGGCGTTGCCCACCTCGCCGACGGTCGCGCGGCAGCGGACGTCGACGTTGCGGATCTCACCGGACGGCATACGCAGCTGGGCGAAGGGGCCGTCCTTGGCGACGAGCTGGACGCGCGCACCGGCGGAGCGGGCGATCTTGGCGCCGCCACCCGGCTTGAGCTCGATGGCGTGCACGACCGTGCCGACCGGGATGTTGCGCAGCGGCAGGCTGTTGCCCGGCTTGATGTCGGCCCCGGGGCCGTTCTCGATCGGGTCGCCCTGCTTGAGGCGGTTCGGCGCCAGGATGTAGCGCTTCTCGCCGTCGGCGTACTGGACGAGCGCGATGCGCGCCGTGCGGTTGGGGTCGTACTCGATGTGAGCGACCTTGGCAGGGACGCCGTCCTTGTCGTGGCGACGGAAGTCGATGACGCGGTACGCACGCTTGTGACCGCCACCGATGTGGCGGGTGGTGATGCGGCCTGCGTTGTTGCGACCACCCGTCTTGGGAAGCGGCCGGACGAGCGACTTCTCCGGGGTGGAACGCGTGATCTCGACGAAGTCGGCGACCGACGAGCCGCGACGGCCCGGTGTGGTCGGCTTGTACTTACGGATACCCATGTTGGTTCAGTCCTTGTTCTTCGTCGATCTCAGGCGCCCGCACCGAAGATGTCGATCGAGCCCTCGCGGAGGGAGACGATCGCACGCTTGGTGTCCTTGCGCTTGCCGATGCCGAAACGGGTGCGACGGCTCTTGCCCTGACGGTTCAGGGTGTGCACCTTGTCGACCTTGACGTTGAAGATCTGCTCGATGGCGATCTTGATCTCCGTCTTGTTCGCGCGGGGGTCGACGATGAAGGTGTACTTGCCCTCGTCGAGCAGCCCGTACGACTTCTCGGAGACGACCGGCGCGATCAGGATGTCGCGGGGGTCCTTGGCGTGGATGCTCACTTGGAGGCCTCCTTGTCGGCCTTGACCGGGCCAGCGACGAACGCGTCGAGGGCGGCCTGGGTGAAGACGATGTCGTCGGCACAGAGCACGTCGTACGTGTTGAGCTGGTCGGCGACCAGCACATGCACGTTCTGCAGGTTGCGCACCGACTTGAACGCCACCTCGTCACCGCGCTCGAGCACGACGAGCAGGTTCGGGCGCTCGGTCAGACCGGCGAGCAGCACGGCTGCGTCCTTCGCCGAGGGCACGTCGCCCGAGACGATGGAGTCGACGACGTGGATGCGGTCGAAGCGGGCCCGGTCGGACAGGGCGCCGCGCAGGGCGGCCACCTTCATCTTCTTGGGCGTGCGCTGCGAGTAGTCACGCGGCTGCGGGCCGTGGACGACGCCACCGCCGGCGAACTGCGGGGCGCGGGTCGAGCCCTGACGAGCGCGGCCGGTGCCCTTCTGGCGGTACGGCTTGCGCCCACCGCCGCGGACCTCGCCGCGGGTCTTCGTCGAGTGCGTGCCCTGACGGGCGGCCGCGAGCTGCGCCACCACGACCTGGTGGATCAGCGGGACGTTGGTCTGGACGTCGAAGATGTCAGCGGGAAGCTTGGGGGTCTTCGTGGCCATCTGGATCATGCACCCTTCGCAGCCGTGCGGATCAGGACGATGCCACCGCGGGGGCCGGGAACGGCACCCTTGATGAGCAGCAGGCCCTTCTCGGCGTCAACGGCGTGGATCTGGAGGTTCTGGGTCGTCTGGCGAACGCCACCCATGCGACCGGCCATGCGCATGCCCTTGAAGACACGGCCCGGGGTCGAGCAGCCGCCGATGGAGCCCGGCTTGCGGTGGTTGCGGTGGGCGCCGTGCGAGGAGGAGACGCCGTGGAAGCCGTGACGCTTCATGACACCGGCGAAGCCCTTGCCCTTGGTCGTGCCGGTCGCGTCGACGCGCTGGCCGGCCTCGAACGACTCGGCCGTGATCTCCTGGCCGAGCTCGTAGTCGCCGGCGTCGGCGGTGCGCAGCTCGACGAGGTGACGGCGCGGCGTGACGCCGGCCTTCTCGAAGTGGCCCGACATCGGCTTGTTCACCTTGCGCGGGTCGATCGCGCCGAAGGCGATCTGGACCGCGGAGTAGCCGTCGGTCTCGTCGGCGCGCACCTGCGTGACGACGCAGGGGCCGGCCTTGACGACGGTCACGGGGATGAGCCGGTTGTCGGCGTCCCACACCTGGGTCATGCCGAGCTTCTCGCCGAGCACGCCCTTGACGTTCTTCTGAGCAACAGTCATGTCAACTACCGCCTCAGAGCTTGATCTCGATGTTGACGTCCGCCGGCAGGTCGAGACGCATCAGCGAGTCGACGGCCTTGGGCGTCGGGTCGATGATGTCGATGAGGCGCTTGTGCGTGCGCATCTCGAAGTGCTCGCGGCTGTCCTTGTACTTGTGGGGCGACCGGATGACGACGAAGACGTTCTTCTCCGTCGGCAGCGGAACCGGGCCCACCACGGTCGCGCCGGCGCGCGTCACTGTGTCAACGATCTTCCGGGCCGAGTTGTCGATGACCTCGTGGTCGTACGACTTCAGCCGGATGCGGATCTTCTGTCCCGCCATCTGAAGTAACGTCTCTCTCTCGCTTATGACTGCCGGTTCCCTTGGCATCCGACCCCCGAGGTCGGGCGTGTCGCGCCCGCTTCGCGGTGAAAGTCGCACACTTCAGTGCGACTCTCGTCGTGGATTGCCCGGCCGAACCGGGTGGCTTGCGCTTCCCTCGGGCCTCCGAGAGGAGTCCGAGCGAGTCCCCGTCAGGAGGCTCTCAAGGGGTGGCGACACCGACATGGGTCAGCGACGCGCGTCAAGCAACCTGGTAAGTGTGCCAGAGCCTGCGGGGCACTATCAAATCGGGGCGGCGCGGCGTCGCAGGCCCGGGGTCCCTGGCGCGCCGCGTGGGGCTCACCGGTCGCCCGGGGGCCGGTCCTGCTGGTCCCGCGCGCACGCCGCGGTGCCGCCCGGAAGCTGGTAGCGGTGCTCGGCGACCCAGTGGTAGGCGCGCGCCGCGACGCGGGAGACGCCGGGAGCCATGAGCAGGTAGCCGACGGGTCGCCAGGGCGGCGCCCCGTGGGTCGCCGCGCTCGCGATGGCCCGGTGTCCTGAGCGAATCGAGCCGTCGGCCGTCAGGAACTGTGCCGCATCGTCACAGTCCTCCGGCGAGAGGCCGACGGCCGCGAGATCGAGCTCCTGCCAGGGCCGCACGTCGAACCGGTCGCGCCGGTCGACCCACCGCTTGGCGAACTGGGCACTGCGCGTGCAGAACCCGCAGTCCGCGTCGTAGACGAGGGTCGGCCGGTCAGGCACGTCGAGCGGTGGAGCGTCCACGTGCCCATCCTTCCATGCCCCGAGCGTGTATGCCGTGTGGCGGGCGGGTGGCCCGCGCCCTCACGCGGGGGCGAGGAAGGCGCTCAACGCGCCGGCATACATCGCCGGGTCGTCGGCACCCATCAGCTCACGCGTGCTGTGCATCGACAGGGCGGCGGCTCCGAAGTCGACGGTGGTGGCACCGGTCAACGACGAGGTGACCGGTCCGACCGTCGAGCCGCACGGCAGGTCGCTGCGGGTGACGAAGGTCTGCATCGGCACGCCCGCCTGCTCACACGCGAGGCGGAATGCGGCGGCGCCGACGGAGTCGGTGGCGTAACGCAGGTTGGTGTTGACCTTGAGGACCGGTCCGCCGTTGACGCGGATCTGGTGGAGCGGCTCGTGCCGGTCGGCGTAGTTGGGGTGGGTGGCGTGCCCCATGTCCCCCGACGCGATGACGGTCGCGGCCAGGGCACGCCAGTAGTCGTCGCGCGAGCCGCCACCGGCGATGACGATCCGTTCGAGCACTGACGGCAGCAGGGTCGACGTCGCCCCGCGCTCCGACGTGCTGCCGATCTCCTCGTGGTCGAAGAGGACGAGGACGGGGACGTGGCTCGGCTCGGTGGCCACAGCATCGAGCAGGGCTCGCACACCTGCGTACGACGTCGCGAGGTTGTCGATGCGCGGTGCGGCGATCAGCTCGCGGGAGCGGCCCAGGCGCGCCGACGGCTGGACGGGGTGCGTCATGACGTCCCACGAGAGGACGTCCTCGCGGTCGACGCCCACCTGCTCGGCGAGGTAGCCGACGAAGTCGCCCGGCTCGTCGCCGACGCCCCAGAGCGGCTCCATGTGCTGCTGCCGGTTGAGGGTCAGGGCGTCGTTCTGGGTGCGGTCGAGGTGGATGGCGAGCTGCGCGACCCGCAGCAGCGCCTCGCGCCCGTGGAAGGTACGCGACTCGACGCCCCCTGCGACGCGCACGGCGACACGGCCGGCGAGCCCGAGGTCACGGTCGAGCCACGAGCTGAGGATGAGCCCGCCGTACGGCTCGATGCCGAGCAGCTGCCATCCGGCGCGGGAGTGGTCGGGGTTCGGCTTGATCCGCAGGTTCGGGCTGTCGGTGTGCGCGCCGACCACGCGGAAGCCAGCGGCGGGACCGGCACCGCTGCCGTGCGCGCCGGTCGTGTCCCACGCGATGAGCGAGCCGCCGCGCACGAGGTAGTGGCGGCCGGGCGCGGTGGGCCACGCCTCCGCCTCGACGACCTCGGTGAAGCCCTCGGCAGCCAGCCGGGACGCGGCCTGCTCGCACGCGTGGAACGGCGTCGGGCTGGCGTCGACGTAGTCGATGAGACCCTGGGCTTCGGTGTCGGTGTCGAACGAGTGCGCCATGGCCCCCGACCCTATCCGGCGTCCCTCGGGGCCCGGGGAGTGCTCCCCATTGGCCGCGTGCGGCGCGCATGCCTAGGGTTTGGGTGGCGGCCAAGCCTCGGCCGCCACGAACGTGACAGCTCGGGGAAGGGCAGCAGACGTGGTCGTGTACAGGAAGGGCGCCGATCCGGACGCCCTGGAGCGGGCCGCCGGGCAGCTCGACAGGTTCGCCGGCGAGTGCCGGGCCACGCGCACCGCGGTCGACCACGCGTTCGGCTCGCTCGGCGCGGCCTGGGGCGGCGGCGACTTCGACACGTTCCGCGGCGACTGGCGCTCGTCCGCACCGAGCATCGACGCCCTCGAGCGCGCCCTGAACGGCCTCGGGGCCAAGCTGCGCGAGAACGCCGCACGGCAGCGCTCCGCGAGCGGTCAGGGCGGCGGCCACGGTGGCAGCGGCGGCAACGGTGGATCGGGGGCCGGCGGAGCGGGCCCGCTCGCTGCGGCCGTACCGATGTCGTTCAGCCCGGAACCGTCTCCCTCGCCCGGTCCCGCGCCGACGCCGACCACTCCCCCGCCGCCGGCCACGACAGGCACGGGCGGCCCCGTCGACGGCTACGACTTCGGCGAGCCGAAGAAGCCCGACATCCAGTGGGACGAGGGCTTCGAGTACGACTCCAAGGAGTCGAACTGGCGCGACCACCTCTCCAAGCTCGAGTGGATGGCCAAGCTCGAGGGCGGACGCGCGGTGCGCTCCGACCTCGACGACGCGACCGCGCTGTACGACCACTACTGGGACAACAACGGTGAGCCGATCCGCTTCGACTACGAAGAGGGATACAAGGAGGACCCGTCCATCGCCGCCAACGTCAACGGTGAGGTCGCTCGCACTGCGGCGGCCGTCGACGAGATGGTGCGCAACGGCAACACCCACTTCAGCATGACGGGTGACGCCCACGCCGCGACGGCGTACCCCAAGACCGAGAACTGGCAGAAGACGATCGGCGGCTACCAGCAGTGGAGCAGCGCCGACGTCACCGTGAAGGACGGCCAGGTCTCGATGACGGTGACCGTGCACGCCGAGGACTACTACAACTTCAACCCCGAGCAGTCCGACATCGCGACCGGCGCCGGGGACAACGAGAACGGACGCTTCACCGAGATCGGCTGGGCCAAGCCGTTCGCGTCGAGCGGTGACGTCACCCGTACCATCACGTGGCCCGTCGGGTCGCCGCCACCCAACGTCGACGTCGGCAGCGGCGACGTCGAGCGCACGCCCGGCCTCGGTCGTGAGGACCGGGCGGACGAGCGAGGGAGCAGCCGATGAGGACCCGCCGCGCCGCAGCAGCGATCGCCGCCCTGCTGTCCGTGACGGTCCCCGTCATGGCCGCCGCAGGCTGCAGCACCGAGCCCACCCCCAGCAACGACCGCACGAGGAGCACCGTGAGCACTGCGACCAAGACCGGCACCGGCGACGTGCGCACCGACCTCGAGCCGCTGACGAAGCGGTTCGGCGCCCTGGGGACGCCGGTGTCGGCGACCTGGATGTCAGGCACGCTGGGTGGCGAGGCGCCCGGCCCGTCGACGTACTGGATCGACGCCGTCGTCGAGCTCACCCCGGACGCCGCCAGCGCCCTGCGCTCGACGTCCCCGCAGCCGACCACCGAGTCTCCCGACGTCGAGGACGGCGTGCGCGCCGCGATCCCCTCGGGACAGTTGCTGCGCTCGGAGGCCCTCGACGCCAAGTTCGCCCAGGGCAGCTTCCGCGCCAAGGCGTACCTCGCCGCCGACTCCGACACCGTCGTGCTCGTGGCCCTCGGGCAGTAGCGCCGCACCTGCCCGGCACCTGCGCTACGTCACTGCTCCACCCCGCGCAACAGTGACGTAGCCGCCGCACCCCACCGCCCGCGGACGACCACCCTCAGCGCTACGTCACTGCTCCACCCCACGCAACAGTGACGTAGCCGCCGCACCCCACCGCCCGCGAGCGACCACCCCACGCGCTACGTCACTGCTCCACCCCACGCAACAGTGACGTAGCCGCCGCACCCCACCGCCCACGCGCGACCACCCTCAGCGCTACGTCGCTGCTCCACCCCACGCAGCAGTGACGTAGCAGGCTGCGTGTGTAGGTCAGGGGCGATCAGGGGCGCGGGCGCAGGCCTGCGCCACACGGCGTACGCCTGGGACGTGCCCACTCCTCCGAGCGTGCGGAAGGGCCCGCCCCGCCGAAGCGGAACGGGCCCTTCCAGAGTGCTGCGGTGCAGCGTCAGATCACTTGATGATCTTCGTGACGCGACCGGCGCCGACCGTGCGGCCACCCTCACGGATGGCGAACTTGAGGCCGTCCTCCATGGCGATCGGCTGGATGAGCTCGACCGTCATGTCGGTGTTGTCGCCGGGCATGACCATCTCGGTGCCCTCGGGCAGGTGCACGACACCCGTCACGTCCGTCGTACGGAAGTAGAACTGCGGACGGTAGTTGTCGTAGAACGGCGTGTGACGGCCGCCCTCGTCCTTCGACAGGATGTAGACCTGAGCCTCGAAGTCCGTGTGCGGGGTGATCGAGCCCGGCTTGCAGATGACCTGCCCGCGCTCGACGTCCTCGCGCTTCGTGCCACGAAGGAGCAGACCGACGTTCTCGCCGGCGCGACCCTCGTCGAGCAGCTTGCGGAACATCTCGACGCCCGTGACGGTCGTCTTGGCCGGCGGACCGGTGTGGATGCCGACGATCTCGATCTCCTCGTTGACCTTGAGGATGCCGCGCTCGATACGACCGGTGACGACGGTGCCACGACCGGTGATCGTGAAGACGTCCTCGACGGGCATGAGGAACGGCTTGTCGACATCGCGCTCGGGCTCCGGGATGGAGGTGTCGACGGCGTCCATGAGGTCGAGGACCGACTGACCCCACTCGGCGTCGCCCTCGAGCGCCTTCAGCGCCGAGACCTTGACGACGGGCAGGTCGTCGCCCGGGAACTCGTACTGCGACAGGAGCTCACGGACCTCCATCTCGACGAGCTCGAGGATCTCCTCGTCGTCGACCATGTCGGCCTTGTTGAGCGCCACGACGATGTAGGGGACGCCGACCTGGCGGGCCAGGAGGACGTGCTCCTTCGTCTGCGGCATGGGGCCGTCGGTGGCGGCGACCACGAGGATCGCGCCGTCCATCTGGGCCGCACCGGTGATCATGTTCTTGACGTAGTCAGCGTGACCCGGGCAGTCGACGTGCGCGTAGTGACGACCCTCGGTCTGGTACTCGATGTGCGCGATCGAGATCGTGATGCCGCGCTGGCGCTCCTCAGGAGCCTTGTCGATGTCCTCGAACGCGAACTGGGGGTTCAGGTCCGGGTACTTGTCGTGCAGAACCTTGGAAATCGCAGCCGTCAGCGTCGTCTTGCCGTGGTCAATGTGACCGATGGTGCCGATGTTGACGTGCGGCTTGGTCCGCTCGAACTTTGCCTTCGCCACTGTGGTCCTCCTCAGGACTTTCTTGTGTTACGCCGTACGACCAGGGCAGGACGTGGCGCTGTGGGGTGGATTCCGATGAAAGAGACTACGGGATGTCCCGCAGTCACTCCCCGCGGGTCTTCTTGATGATCTCCTCGGCAACAGCCTTGGGGACCTCTGCGTAGGAGTCGAACTCCATGGAGAAGCTCGCACGGCCCTGCGTCTTGGAGCGCAGGTCGCCGACGTAGCCGAACATCTCGGACAGCGGGACCAGGCCCTTGACGACCTTGGCGCCGCTGATGTCCTCCATGCCCTGGATCTGGCCACGACGGGAGTTGATGTCGCCGATGACGTCGCCCATGTAGTCCTCGGGCGTACGGACCTCGACGGCCATCATCGGCTCGAGCAGAACCGGGTCCGCCTTCTTGATGGCCTCCTTGAGGACCATCGAGCCGGCGATCTTGAACGCCATCTCCGAGGAGTCGACGTCGTGGTAGGCGCCGTCGTTGAGCGTCGCCTTGATGCCGACGAGCGGGTAGCCGGCGAGCACGCCGTACTGCATGGCGTCCTGGATGCCGGCGTCGACCGACGGGATGTACTCACGCGGAACGCGACCACCGGTGACGGCGTTGACGAACTCGTACATCGAGCCGTCCTCGGTCTCGCCCAGCGGCTCGAAGGACACCTGGACCTTCGCGAACTGGCCGGAGCCACCGGTCTGCTTCTTGTGCGTGTAGTCGTACTTCTCGACCGAGCGGCGGATCGTCTCGCGGTAGGCCACCTGCGGCTTGCCGACGTTGGCCTCGACCTTGAACTCGCGCTTCATGCGGTCGACGAGGATGTCGAGGTGGAGCTCGCCCATGCCGGCGATGATCGTCTGGCCGGTGTCCTCGTCGAGGTGGACCTGGAAGGTCGGGTCCTCGGCCGAGAGCTTCTGGATGGCCGTGGAGAGCTTCTCCTGGTCACCCTTCGTCTTCGGCTCGATCGCGACCTGGATGACCGGGTCGGGGAACGTCATCGACTCGAGCACGATCTGCTCGTTGATGTCGGACAGGGTGTCGCCCGTCGTCGTGTCCTTCAGGCCGATGGCCGCGTAGATGTGGCCGGCCATGGCCTCGTCGACGGGGTTCTCCTTGTTGGCGTGCATCTGGAAGAGCTTCCCGATGCGCTCCTTCTTGCCCTTCGTCGAGTTGATGACACCGGTGCCCGAGCTGATGTGGCCCGAGTAGACGCGGATGAAGGTCAGCGTGCCGAAGAACGGGTGCGTGGCGACCTTGAAGGCGAGGGCCGAGAACGGCTCGTCCGTCGAGGGTGCGCGCGTCAGCTCGACCTCCTCGTTGCCCGGCTTGTGGCCGATCATCGGGGGGACGTCGAGGGGCGACGGGAGGTAGTCGACGACAGCGTCGAGCATCGGCTGCACACCGCGGTTCTTGAACGCGGAGCCGCAGAACACCGGGTACAGCTCGGAGTTCACGGTGAGCTTGCGGATGCCGGCCTTGAGCTCGTCGACGGTGAGCTCCTCGCCGCCGAGGTACTTCTCCATGAGGTCGTCGTCGGCCTCCGCCACGCGCTCGACGAGAGCCGTGCGGTACTCCTCGGCCTTCGCCTGGAGGTCGGCGGGGATCTCCGCGATCTCGTACTTCGCACCCATCGTGACATCGCCCTTGGCGTCGCCGGGCCACACGAGGGCGCGCATGTAGATGAGGTCGATGACGCCGAGGAAGTCGTTCTCGGCACCGATCGGCAGCTGCATGACGAGCGGCTCCGCACCGAGGCGGTCCTTGATCGTCTGCACCGTGAAGTAGAAGTCGGCGCCGAGCTTGTCCATCTTGTTGACGAAGCAGATGCGCGGCACGTCGTACTTGTCGGCCTGGCGCCACACGGTCTCGGACTGGGGCTCGACACCCTCCTTGCCGTCGAACACCGCGACGGCACCGTCGAGGACGCGCAGGGAGCGCTCGACCTCGACCGTGAAGTCGACGTGTCCGGGGGTGTCGATGATGTTGACCTGGGTGCCCTCCCAGAAGGAGGTCACGGCGGCAGACGTGATCGTGATGCCGCGCTCCTTCTCCTGCTCCATCCAGTCGGTCGTCGACGCGCCGTCGTGGGTCTCACCGATCTTGTGGTTGACACCGGTGTAGAACAGGATGCGCTCCGTCACCGTGGTCTTGCCAGCGTCGATGTGCGCCATGATGCCGATGTTGCGGACCTTCTTGAGGTCCGTCAGGACGTCGAGTGCCACGTCAGGTTTCTCGTCTCATTCGTCGTGGTGTGAAAATCGTGGGGCGCCGGGGGCCGCGTCGAGTGACGGGCGGGCGCGTGCCCGCCGGTATGCCGTGGAGCGCGCTCCCCGGCATACCGGCCGGACCGCTGGTCACCAGCGGTAGTGCGCGAAGGCCTTGTTGGACTCGGCCATCTTGTGGGTGTCCTCGCGGCGCTTCACAGCGGCACCGAGGCCGTTGCTCGCGTCGAGGATCTCGTTCATGAGGCGCTCGGTCATCGTCTTCTCGCGGCGCTGGCGGGAGTAACCGACGAGCCAGCGCAGGGCCAGCGTCGTGCTGCGGCCCGGCTTGACCTCGATCGGCACCTGGTAGGTCGCGCCACCGACGCGACGGCTCTTGACCTCCATGGCCGGCTTGACGTTGTCGAGCGCACGCTTGAGCGTGGCGACGGGGTCGGTGCCGGTCTTCTGGCGGCAGCCCTCGAGGGCGCCGTAGACGATCGTCTCGGCGATCGACTTCTTGCCGTCGAGGAGGATCTTGTTGACGAGCTGCGTGACGAGCGGGCTGGCGTAGACCGGGTCGACGACGAGCGGGCGCTTCGGAGCGGGTCCCTTACGAGGCATCAGCTCTTCTCCTTCTTCGCGCCGTAGCGGCTACGAGCCTGCTTGCGGTTCTTGACACCCTGGGTGTCGAGCGTGCCGCGGACGATCTTGTAACGCACACCCGGGAGGTCCTTCACACGGCCACCGCGCACGAGCACGATGGAGTGCTCCTGCAGGTTGTGGCCGACGCCGGGGATGTAGGCCGTGACCTCGATGCCGCTGGAGAGGCGCACACGGGCGACCTTGCGCAGGGCAGAGTTCGGCTTCTTGGGGGTGGTGGTGTAGACGCGGGTGCAGACACCGCGACGCTGGGGCGAGCCCTTGAGCGCCGGGGTCTTGGCCTTGCTGGCCTTGTCCTGGCGGCCCTTGCGGACCAGCTGGTTGATGGTAGGCAACCTGGTTACTCCATAACGTTGCTCGTTGTCAGTCGACCGGGAGGACGACTCCTTGGCTGTTCGGTCCGCGACCCCCGAGGTCGGGCGTGTCGGGACCGGTTCTCCCCCCTGCACTCCCCGTCCGTCACGAGTGCCGTGTGGCGCTCGGTCTGGTCGGGTTGCCCGGCGGGAGGTGTGCTCTGGACCGCAGTGATGTCGTGCCCACGGGAGCGGGCGGACAGGGCACCGTGGCCGTCATCGCGCATGGCTGAGGACGTGCCTCAGACACAGTGTTCAAGCGTACCGGGGTGCGGCACGCCGACCAAATCGGTTCGAGCGCCGCCTGAGGCGCCCGTGCGGTATGCCGCCGCGCTGGTCCCAGCTCGCCCGGCACCCTCGCCTGGCACCGTCAGCCGAGGCGCCAGTCGCCGGCATACATGTGCAGCACCGGGACGCCCAGGGACTCGCGCGCCCGGGAGGCCCAGTCCCGGTGGAAGGTGTCCTCGACGGCGTGCGGCTCGGTGACGACGACGACCTCGCGCGCGCCGAGCCGCGCGACCTCCTCGACGAGCGCGGGCATGGGGTCGTCGGCCGTGATCTCCCCGGTCGCGACGACCTCGTGGCGCTCGAACTGCGCCAGGGTCGCGGTGAGGGCGGTGTCGGCATCGCTGCGCGCGGTCCGGCGGTCGACCGGGCGAAGGGACTCGAGGGCCTCACGCATCTCGAAGAGGCTCAGGTGGTTGAGAAAGGAGCTGAGCAGGTTGCGCTGGGTGTCGGCCGGGACGAGCACGCGGTACGTCGGCTGCTCGTCCTCGTGCAGCCCGACGATCTTGTCGACGTCGACGGACCGGAGGGCCTCTTCCGTGAGGACGATGATCGTCGGCGTCGGACCGCCCTCGCCCACGCCGCGCTCCCCCGTGGCCGTGGTGGCGGAAAGGGCGTCGGCCTGGGCGTGGTCGGCGGGGTCGGACGCGTTCGGCACGGCGGCCGTGGGCTCGGTCATGCGACCACCCTATCGAGCGGACGACCTCGCAGGACTCAGCGGTTGGCCATGCGCCAGCCCGCGAGCAGCACGCCCAGCCGGTCCTCGACGGGTCGCGGTGACGTCCCGCTGAAGGTGCTCATGACGACGAAGACGTAGCGCCGGCCGTCCGCCCCGGTGACGTAGCCGGCCAGGGACGTGACGCCCGTGAGGTTGCCGTTCTTGGCCCGCAGGTTGCCGGCGGCGGCGGTCCCGCGCATGCGCTTGGCGAGCGTGCCCCCCGTCCATCGGACCGGGTCGGTGCCCGCGACCGGCAGGGCGCCGCGGAAGGTGGCCCACCAGGAGGTGCGCTGCACCTTGTCGAGGAGGCCGGCGAGCTGGTTCGGGGTCAGCCGGTTGGCGCGGGCCAGGCCCGAGCCGTCCACGAAGCGCATGCCCGTCGTGGAGATGCCGATGCGGGCGGCATACGCCCGGAGCACGGCCGTGCCGCTCGCCCACGTGCCCTTGCCGGTCGCCCGTGCGCCGAGGGTCTTCGCGATTGCCTCGCCGTGGGAGTTGTTGCTCAGCTTGAGGAACGGCACGAGCAGCCGGCCCAGGGTCATCGAGCTGTGCCGGGTGAGCAGGACCTGGCCCGACGGCGTGGTACCGCGCACGGCGGTGCCGTCGACGCGGATGCCCGCGGCGACGAGGCGCGCCCGGAAGGCGCGGCCGGCGAGAAGCGCGGGATCGTTGACCGTCACCCACTTCTTCGCGGCGGCGTGCTTGACCGGAACCTGCCCCGTGACGGTGACGATGTTCGTGCCCGCCTTGCGGCTCACGGCGATCGTCGTCGCCGTGCCCGCCGCTGACGTGCGCGCCTTGTTGACGACAGTGACGTGCGTAGACGCCGTGGGCGGCGTCAACGTGATCCGGGGTGCGAGCGCAGTCGACGTGGACGGGGTCGCGGCGACGATGACGGTGCCCGCGTCATAGTCGGTGTCGGGCGACAGGGTCAGGGCCGAGACCTGTGCGGCGTAGTAGCTCGACGCGTACGACGTCGACCAGTACGGGCTGTACCGCACGTCGTCGAAGTACGACGCGTCGGCGACGACGTCGCCCGCGACCCGCGTGACACCCTTCGCGCGCAGGCCGCTCACCATCGCCGTCAGATCACGCTCGAGCAGGGTCGGGTCGCCGCGGCCCTTGAGGTAGAGCCGCCCCGGGACGACTCCCCCGGCCTGCAAGGGCGCCGAGTAGACATCGGTGCTCCAGCGGTAGCCGGTGCCCAGGTGGTACATCGCGGCCGCCGCCGTGAACGTCTTCTGTGCCGACGCCGGCGCGAGCGGCGTGTTCGCGTAGCGAACGTAGACCTGGCGACGCGTCGACGCGTCGGCGACGACTGCCCCGACGCGCGCTGTCGACGCGGTCACGCTGGGGTCGGACATGACCTTGCTGACCTCGCGGCGCAGCGCTGCGTCGCGCGGGTCGTACACCGTCGCGCCCGAACCAGGCGGGGCCGCGGCGACGAGCGCCGCCACCGCGAGCATCGCGATCGCCACGAGGAAGGGCCAGCGCACCGGCCGGCTGCGCGGCCCGCGGGTCCCGCGGACGACCTTGAGCGGACGAGGGGCACCGACCATGACGACCTCCCGGGCGGGTGTCGCCGACGGGCCCTGACGTCGTCGGTCGGCCACCCTGCGGCGAGAGTAGTCCGTTTTGTCCGGTCTCGCTGGCTACCGGTGGCGCCGGAACGCCGCTGGGCCGACCCCCCTGTCGGGGGGCCGGCCCAGCGGCATACTCGGTGGTCACCGGCCCGAAGGCCCGTGACCGGTTCGCCCGGTCAGAACTTGTCGAGACCGAGAGCCTCGTCGTCGAGACGGATGGCCTCGCCGGTGCCCGAACCGAAGCCTGCGTAGTCGTAGGCGTCGTAGCTCGGCAGCGAGTACATCGCAGCCTTGGCCTCCTCGGTGGGCTCGACCTTGATGTTCCGGTAGCGGGGCAGGCCCGTGCCGGCAGGGATGAGCTTTCCGAGGATGACGTTCTCCTTGAGGCCGAGCAGCGGGTCGGACTTGGCCTCCATGGCGGCCTGCGTGAGCACGCGGGTCGTCTCCTGGAAGGACGCAGCCGACAGCCACGACTCGGTCGCCAGCGAGGCCTTGGTGATACCCATCAGCTCGGGACGACCGGCGGCCGGGCGGCCACCCTCGGCCATGACGCGACGGTTCTCGTCCTCGAAGCGGCCGCGCTCGGCGAGCTCGCCCGGGAGGAGGTCCGCGTCGCCGGCCTCGATGATCGTCACGCGCCGCAGCATCTGCCGCACGATGACCTCGATGTGCTTGTCGTGGATCGACACACCCTGCTGGCGGTAGACCCGCTGCACCTCGTCGACGAGGTGCTTCTGAGCGGCACGCGGGCCGAGGATGCGAAGGACCTGCTTGGGGTCGATCGCGCCCTGGACGAGCTTGTCGCCCACGGTCACGTGGTCACCGTCGGCGACCAGCAGGCGCGAGCGCTTGCTGACCGGGTAGGCGTGCTGCTCGGAGCCGTCGTCGGGCGTGAGCAGGACGCGACGCGCCTTGTCGGTGTCCTCGATCTCGACGCGGCCGGTGGCCTCGGCGATCGGGGCGACACCCTTGGGTGTGCGCGCCTCGAAGAGCTCGACGACACGCGGCAGACCCTGGGTGATGTCGTCGGCCGCGGCCGCACCACCGGTGTGGAAGGTACGCATCGTCAGCTGCGTGCCGGGCTCACCGATCGACTGGGCCGCGATGATGCCGACGGCCTCGCCGATGTCGACGAGCTTGCCCGTCGCCAGCGAACGCCCGTAGCAGGCCGCGCAGGTGCCGACCTTGCTGTCGCACGTGAGCACCGAACGGATCCGCACCTCGTCGACACCGGCCGCGTAGAGCGCGTCGATGACGACGTCACCGAGGTCGATGCCGGCGACGGCGAGCGTCTCACCGTCGACGACGACGTCCTCGGCCAGCGTGCGGGCGTAGACCGAGGCCTCGACGACCTCGCTCGGCGCACGCGTGCCCGTGGTCTCGTTGACCTGGGCGATCGGCAGCTTGAGGCCACGGTCGGTGCCGCAGTCGTCCTCACGGATGATGACGTCCTGCGACACGTCGACGAGACGACGCGTCAGGTAGCCCGAGTCGGCGGTACGAAGCGCCGTGTCGGCCAGACCCTTGCGGGCACCGTGCGTCGAGATGAAGAACTCGAGCACCGTGAGGCCCTCACGGAAGTTCGCCTTGATCGGACGCGGGATGATCTCGCCCTTCGGGTTGGCCATGAGGCCACGCATACCGGCGATCTGACGGATCTGGAACCAGTTACCACCAGCACCCGAGGACACCATCCGGTAGATGGGGTTCGTGCGCGGGAAGTTGGTCTCCATCTCCTTGGCGACCTGGTTCGAGGCCTGCGTCCAGATCTCGACGAGCTCCTGGCGGCGCTCGTCGTCGGTGATCAGACCACGCTCGTACTGGGTCTGGACCTTGGCGGCCTTCGTCTCGTAGCCCTCGAGGATGGCCGTCTTGTTGTCCGGCGTCGTGACGTCGGAGATCGCGACGGTGCAGCCCGAGCGCGTCGACCAGTGGAAACCGGCCTCCTTCAGGGCGTCGAGCGAGGCAGCGACCTGGACCTTGGAGTAGCGCTCGGCGAGGTCGTTGACGATCGCCGAGAGCCGCTTGCGGTCGACCGGGCGGTTCTCGAACGGGTAGTCGACCGGCAGCGTGTCGTTGAAGATCGCGCGGCCGAGCGTCGTCTCGAGCGTGATGCTCGGGACGATGCCGTCCTTGCCGGCCTCGACACCCTCGGGCAGCTCGTAGCCGGTCGGGGGCACCGCGTCGGCGAGGCGCAGCTTGATCGCTGAGCCGAGCTGGATCTCGCCACGGTCGAAGGCCATGCGGGCCTCAGACGGGGACGAGAACGCGCGACCCGCACCGATGCCGCCACCGTCGACCGCGTCGGTCAGGTGGTAGATGCCGGTGATCATGTCCTGCGTCGGCATGGTGACGGGGCGACCGTCAGCCGGCTTGAGGATGTTGTTGCTCGACAGCATGAGGATGCGGGCCTCGGCCTGCGCCTCCGCTGAGAGCGGCACGTGGACGGCCATCTGGTCACCGTCGAAGTCGGCGTTGAACGCCGAGCAGACGAGCGGGTGGATCTGGATGGCCTTGCCCTCGACGAGCTGCGGCTCGAACGCCTGGATGCCGAGACGGTGCAGCGTGGGTGCGCGGTTGAGCAGCACCGGGTGCTCCGTGATGACCTCTTCGAGGACGTCCCACACGACCGGGCGGGCCCGCTCGACCATGCGCTTGGCCGACTTGATGTTCTGCGCGTGGTCGAGGTCGACCAGGCGCTTCATCACGAAGGGCTTGAACAGCTCGAGCGCCATCTGCTTGGGCAGACCGCACTGGTGCAGCTTCAGCTGCGGGCCGACGACGATGACCGAACGGCCGGAGTAGTCGACGCGCTTGCCGAGGAGGTTCTGGCGGAACCGGCCCTGCTTGCCCTTGAGCATGTCGGAGAGCGACTTGAGCGGACGGTTGCCGGGACCCGTGACCGGGCGACCACGACGGCCGTTGTCGAAGAGGCTGTCGACGGCCTCCTGGAGCATGCGCTTCTCGTTGTTGACGATGATCTCGGGCGCACCGAGGTCGAGCAGGCGCTTCAGGCGGTTGTTGCGGTTGATGACGCGACGGTAGAGGTCGTTGAGGTCCGACGTCGCGAAGCGGCCACCGTCGAGCTGCACCATCGGACGCAGGTCCGGCGGGATGACCGGGATCGCGTCGAGGACCATGCCCGACGGGTGGTTCGTCGTCATCTGGAACGCGTTGACGACCTTGAGGCGCTTGATGGCGCGGGTCTTCTTCTGGCCCTTGCCGGTCGCGATGATCTCCTGGAGGAGGTCGGCCTCGGCGTCGAGGTCGAAGGACTCGAGCCGCTTCTGGATCGCCGCGGCGCCCATGCCGCCCTCGAAGTACAGACCGAAGCGGTCACGCATCTCGCGGTAGAGGATCTCGTCGCCCTCGAGGTCCTGGACCTTGAGGTTCTTGAACCGGTCCCAGACCTGCTCGAGGCGCTCGACCAGCTGGTCGGCGCGCTTGCGGATGTTGTTCATCTCGCGCTCGGCCTGGTCGCGGATCTTGCGCTTGGCGTCGGCCTTGGCGCCCTCGGCCTCGAGCTCGGCGATGTTGCGCTCGAGCGTCTGGGCGCGGGCCTCGACGTCGGCGTCGCGGCGGTTCTCGATCTCCTTCTTCTCGACCTGGATCTGCGCCTCGAGCGACGGCAGGTCAGCGTGGCGCTGGTCCTCGTCGACGGACGTGATCATGTAGGCCGCGAAGTAGATGACCTTCTCTAGGTCCTTCGGGGCGAGGTCGAGCAGGTACCCGAGGCGCGACGGGACGCCCTTGAAGTACCAGATGTGGGTGACGGGCGCGGCGAGCTCGATGTGGCCCATCCGCTCGCGGCGCACCTTGGCGCGCGTGACCTCGACGCCACAGCGCTCGCAGATGATGCCCTTGAAGCGGACGCGCTTGTACTTGCCGCAGTTGCACTCCCAGTCCCGGGTCGGGCCGAAGATGCGCTCGCAGAAGAGGCCCTCCTTCTCCGGCTTGAGGGTGCGGTAGTTGATGGTCTCGGGCTTCTTGACCTCGCCGTGGCTCCACTGGCGGATGGATTCCGCGGTGGCGAGGCCGATGCGCAGCTCGTCGAAGAAGTTGACGTCGAGCACGTGGTTCCTTCTCTCGTAACTCTCGTTAAGTCTTTGGTCTGAGTGGGATTCGAAGACATCGGTGGCGTATGCCGCTGAGCTGGCCCAGCGGCATACGCACCGCCTGTCGTGTGGTGGCCTTCTCAGACCTCTTCGACGCTGGACGGCTCACGCCGGCTCAGGTCGATGCCGAGCTCCTCCGCAGCGCGGAAGACCTCCTCGTCGGACTCCTTCATCTCGATCGTCGTGCCGTCGGAGCTCAGGACCTCGACGTTGAGACACAGGGACTGCATCTCCTTGAGGAGGACCTTGAACGACTCCGGGATGCCCGAGTCCGGGATGTTCTCGCCCTTGACGATCGCCTCGTAGACCTTGACGCGGCCAGGGACGTCGTCCGACTTGATCGTCAGCAGCTCCTGGAGCGTGTAGGCAGCGCCGTACGCCTCGAGCGCCCAGACCTCCATCTCACCGAAGCGCTGGCCACCGAACTGGGCCTTACCGCCGAGCGGCTGCTGGGTGATCATCGAGTAGGGACCCGTCGAGCGAGCGTGGATCTTGTCGTCGACGAGGTGGTGCAGCTTGAGGATGTACATGTAGCCGACCGCGACGGGCTCCGGGAACGGCTCGCCGGAGCGGCCGTCGAAGAGGCGCGTCTTGCCCGAGGCGTCGATGAGGCGCACGTCGTCACGCGTCTTGAGCGTCGAGTCGAGCAGACCCGTCACGACGTCCTCGGACGCACCGTCGAAGACCGGCGTCGCCACGCGCGAGCCGGGCGGGGCCTCGTGCGCGTCGGGCGCGATCTCGGCAGCCCACTCGGGGTTGCCCTCGATCTTCCAGCCGCGCGAGGCGGCCCAGCCTAGGTGCAGCTCGAGGATCTGGCCGAGGTTCATACGACGCGGCACACCGTGCGGGTTGAGCACGACGTCGACCGGCGTGCCGTCCTCGAGGAACGGCATGTCCTCGACCGGGAGGATCTTCGAGATGACGCCCTTGTTGCCGTGGCGACCGGCGAGCTTGTCACCGTCGGTGATCTTGCGCTTGTTGGCCACGTAGACGCGGACGAGCTGGTTGACGCCCGGGGGGAGGTCGTCGCCGAGGTCGGCGCGGAACTCCTTGACGCCGATGACCGTGCCGGTCTCGCCGTGGGGCACCTTGAGCGAGGTGTCGCGCACCTCGCGCGCCTTCTCGCCGAAGATCGCACGGAGCAGGCGCTCCTCCGGGGTCAGCTCGGTCTCGCCCTTGGGCGTGACCTTGCCGACGAGCAGGTCGCCGTCACGGACCTCGGCGCCGACGCGGATGATGCCGCGCTCGTCGAGGTCGGCGAGGACCTCCTCGGAGACGTTCGGGATGTCCCGGGTGATCTCCTCGGGGCCGAGCTTCGTGTCGCGGGCGTCGACCTCGTGCTCCTCGATGTGGATCGAGGAGAGGACGTCGTCCTGGACCAGACGCTGGCTGAGGATGATCGCGTCCTCGTAGTTGTGGCCCTCCCACGACATGAACGCCACGAGCAGGTTGCGCCCGAGCGCCATCTCGCCACCGTCGGTCGCGGGACCGTCGGCGATGACGCCACCGGCCTCGAGACGGTCGCCCTCGTTGACGAGGACGACCTGGTTGTAGCTCGTGCCCTGGTTGGAGCGCGCGAACTTGGCGATGCGGTACGTCTGGTACGTGCCGTCGTCGTTGGCGACGGTGACGAGGTCAGCCGACACCTCCTGGACGACGCCGGCCTTCTCGGCACGGACGACGTCACCGGAGTCGACGGCGGCGCGGTACTCCATGCCGGTGCCGACGAGCGGGGCCTCGCTCTTGACGAGCGGGACCGCCTGACGCTGCATGTTGGCGCCCATGAGGGCACGGTTGGCGTCGTCGTGCTCGAGGAACGGGATCATCGCGGTCGCGGCCGACACCATCTGGCGCGGCGAGACGTCCATGTAGTCGACGTCGGCGCCGGGGACGAGCTCGACCTCGCCGCCCTTGGTGCGCACGAGGACGCGATCCTCGACGTAGTCGTTCTTCTTGTCGAGCGGGGCGTTGGCCTGCGCGACGACGTAGCGGTCCTCCTCGTCGGCCGACAGGTAGTGGATCTCGTCGGTGACGTGGCCGTTCTCGACCTTGCGGTACGGCGTCTCGATGAAGCCGAACGCGTTGATGCGGCCGTAGGACGCGAGCGAGCCGATGAGGCCGATGTTCGGGCCTTCCGGCGTCTCGATCGGGCACATGCGGCCGTAGTGCGACGGGTGGACGTCACGGACCTCCATCTGGGCGCGGTCACGGGAGATGCCACCCGGGCCGAGCGCGGACAGACGACGCTTGTGCGTCAGACCCGCGAGCGGGTTGTTCTGGTCCATGAACTGCGAGAGCTGCGAGGTCCCGAAGAACTCCTTGATCGACGCCACCACGGGGCGGATGTTGATCAGGGTCTGCGGCGTGATGGCCTCGACGTCCTGCGTGGTCATGCGCTCGCGGACGACGCGCTCCATGCGCGACAGACCGGTGCGGACCTGGTTCTGGATGAGCTCGCCGACGGAGCGCAGGCGGCGGTTGCCGAAGTGGTCGATGTCGTCGACCTCGACGCGGACGTCGATCTCGTCGCCGTTCTTGACACCCTTCATCGAGTCCTGGCCGTCGTGGAGCGTGACGATGAACTTGATGGTCTTGACGATGTCGTCGATCGACAGGGTCGAGTCGTTGATCGAGGCGTCGAGGCCGAGCTTCTTGTTGACCTTGTAGCGGCCGACCTTGGCGAGGTCGTAGCGCTTGCCGTTGAAGTAGAGGTTGTCGAGCAGCGTCTGCGCGGCCTCCTTCGTCGGCGGCTCGCCCGGGCGCAGCTTGCGGTAGATGTCGAGCAGCGCGTCGTCCTGGCCCTGCGTGTGGTCCTTCTCGAGGGTCAGACGCATCGACTCGAACTCGCCGAACTCCTCGAGGATCTGGGCCTCGGTCCAGCCGAGGGCCTTGAGGAGCACCGTGACCGACTGCTTGCGCTTGCGGTCGACGCGGACGCCCACCATGTCGCGCTTGTCGATCTCGAACTCGAGCCAGGCACCACGGCTCGGGATGATCTTGGCCGTGTAGATGTCCTTGTCGGACGTCTTGTCGGGCGTGCGCTCGAAGTAGACGCCCGGGCTGCGGACGAGCTGGGAGACGACGACACGCTCGGTGCCGTTGATGATGAACGTGCCGCGCTCGGTCATGAGCGGGAAGTCACCCATGAACACGGTCTGGCTCTTGATCTCACCCGTCTGGGCGTTCATGAACTCAGCCGTGACGAAGAGCGGCGCGTCGTAGGTCTGGTCGCGCTCCTTGCACGACTCGATGGACTTGCGGGTCTCCTCGAAGCGGTGGTCGCGGAACGACAGCGACATGGAGCCGCTGAAGTCCTCGATCGGGGAGATCTCCTCGAAGATCTCCTCGAGCCCGGACCGGTCCGGGACGTCGGTGCGTCCCTCGGCCTTGGCCGCGGCGACGCGAGCCTGCCAGCGCTCGTTGCCGAGCAGCCAGTCGAAGCTCTCCGTCTGAAGGGCCAGGAGGTCAGGGACCTCGAGCGGTTCGCGAATCTTCGCGAAGGACAGACGTCCCGAAGGGGTCTGTGCGGTGGACATGTTCGTCGCAGTACGCGAGGCAGCCAAGGAGGGTCCTTCCACGGGCCTTTTTCGAATCTTCAGATCCGCGTTGCCGCATGGCTCCGCTCGCGGGTCCCGAGGTCGAGCCGGATGCCGGATGGCATGGTGAGTGGCTTGACCGAGGTCGCGAAGGGTGGGCATGGGCAGCGCAAAGGCCTAGCCTACCGTCAAAGGGCAGGAGTGTCCAGCCGGGTCAAGAGACGGAGATCGTCTGCCGAGCGGCCACCAGTCGTTGACGACCTGTGGACCTCGGCGTGACCTGCCACGCCCCCCGGACCGGGAGCTCGCGATGCGAACGCGACGAATATGGCCCTCCGCGGGCCCGGCGTCAAGACCCCTGCCCTGCGAGGCGCGTCGCGACCGCTTCCGAGGACTGCCTCCGGCCGCGTCGTGAGCGCTCCCTTCGACGCCCGGCGACACGCCGGGCGTCGCGTCCACGTACCGCGTTGACCTGCGACGACGCGTCGCAGGCACGCCCGGTCGAGCCGTCCGTACGCATGCCCAGCCCTAGCATTGGCGACCGTCAGAGATCCGCCGACGCGACCGTCCAGAAGGAAGCCATGTCCGACCCCAACCCGCCCGAGCAGCCCTCCTTCAACCAGCCCGCGGGCAGCCACCCGACGACGCCGATGCCGACGGGCCAGCCTTCCTCGCCCTCGCCCTCGGCCTCGCCCCCGTCCCCGTCCCCGTCCTCGCCCTCGTCCATTTCGGGCGGCAGCACGCCGCCGCCACCGCCCGCATCGACCGGAGGGCCCACCGGCATGTCGAGCATCCCCGACCCCGCGAAGGAGGGCGCCGGGTTCCTCGGCGCCCTCTTCGACTTCAGCTTCACCAACTTCGTCACGCCGATCCTCGTGCGCTTCGTCTACCTGCTCGCGACCGTCGCGCTCACGGCCAGCTGGCTCATCTTCGTCTTCGTCGGCTTCGCGCGGGGCTTCGGCAGCGGCCTCACGGCGCTCATCCTCGGCCCGATCTTCCTGGTCATCTACCTCGCGGTCATTCGCATGACGCTGGAGTTCTACCTCTCGGTCGTCCGCATGAGCGAGGACATCCACCGACGGCTCCCCCAGGCCTGACCTTCCGCCACAGGGCCACCCCACCACGTCGAGTGGGCACTTTCACCCGGGTGCGAAGTGCCCACTCGACTGGTCCGGGGGGTCCGGCGGGTGCGAAGTGCCCACTCGACTCGGGGGTGTGGGGTTGGGGGTGGCGAGAGGGGTCTCAGAGGGAGGGCTGCTGCTGGGTGATGCAGTGGATGCCGCCGCCGCGGTCGAAGAGCGGCCTGGCGTCGACGCCGACGACGGTGCGGCCGGGGTAGGCGTCGGCCAGCACCCCGAGGGACGCGTCGTCCTGCTCGTCCCCGAACGTGCAGGCGATGACGGCGTCGTTGACGACGAGGTGGTTGATGTACGACCAGTCGACGGGGCCCTCAGCGTCGGCCAGGGTGCGAGGGGCGGGCACGCCGACGACCTCGAGCCGCTGGCCGCGCGCATCATGAGCGTCCTGGAGCAGCTCTCGCAGCTCCCGGCTCACAGCATGGTCGGGGTGCGCGGGGTCCTGCTGGTCGTGCAGCAGCACGATCCCGGGGCTCGGCATCGTCGCGACGATGTCGACGTGGCCCCGCGTGCCGAACTCGTCGTAGTCGCGCGTCAGACCGCGCGGCAGCCAGACGAACGCCGTCGCGCCGATCGTGCGGGCAAGCTCGGCCTCGACGTCGGCACGGGTCAGGCCGGGGTTGCGGCCGGGGTCGAGCTGCACGGTCTCGGTGAGCAGCACCGTGCCGAGCCCGTCGACGTGGATGCCGCCCCCCTCGTTCACGAGCCTCGAGTCGATGACCTCGGCGCCGGCGAGCCCGCCGAGGTAGGACCCGATGCGCGCGTCGTGCTCCCAGCTGGCCCAGGCCTGCGCGCCCCAGCCGTTGAAGACCCAGTCGACGGCCCCGAGGCGCGTGCCGTCGGCAGAGCGAACGAACGTCGGGCCGATGTCGCGCATCCACGCGTCGTCGAGGGCGGCCGGCACGAGCTCGACGTCAGGGTGCAGCAGCGCGCGCGCGACGTCGAGGTCGTCGGGCACGACGACCATCCGCACCGGTTCGAACGGGACGATCGCGTTGGCGACCGCGGCCCACGTGCTGCGAGCCGTCTCGACCTCGGCCTGGGTGTCGCCCAGCGTGTACCCCTGGCTGGGCCACGCCATCCAGGTGCAGTCGTGCGGGGCCGTCTCGGCCGGCATCCGCCAGACCGCCTCGCCCGCCGACCTGCCCGCCAGCACGCCCGAGGGCGCCGGGGCGGCGTCGGTCACTGGTCGACCTCACGACGGTGCTCGTCGCGCACGGGGGCCGTCAGGGCGGCATACGAGTCGGGGCGACGCGTCGCGAGGAACGGGAAGAGGTCGAGCCAGTCGCGACGCTGAGCCACGTCGAGGTCTGCGACGAGGACGGCGGCCTCGTCGCGAGGCGCCTGCACGAGGATGCGGCCGTAGGGGTCGGAGATGAACGAGCTGCCGTAGAAGGTGATGAGGCCCTCGGTGCCGAACCGGTTGGGCACGACCATGAAGAGGCCGTTGGCGATGCCGTTGCCGACGATGACCTGCTGCCACAACGGCTGGGTGTCGAAGCCGGGGTGGTCGGGCTCGGAGCCGATGGCCGTGGGGTAGCAGAGCACCTCCGCCCCGCCGAGCGAGTAGAGGCGGGCCACCTCGGGGAACCACTCGTCCCAGCACGTCGGGAGGCCCAGCCGCAGGGACGGGTCGTCCAGTGCCACAACGGGATAGGCGTCCTCGGACGGACCGGGACGGAAGTACTTGTCCTCGTAGTAGCCGGCCGTCACCGGGATGTGGGTCTTGCGGGTACGCGCGACGAGCTCTCCGCTCGGGGCCACGACGACGGCGGTGTTGAAGCCGAGCCCGTCACCGGCGTCGGACCGCTCGTAGAGCGACGCGTGGACGTGGACACCGAAGTCTCGTGCGGCCTCGCGGGCGAAGGTGACGGTGGGGCCGGCCTCGAGGTCCTCCGCGATGGCCGAGGGGGTCCCTTCGGGCAGGGTGTCGGCGGGGTATCGCGACAGCGTCAGCTCCGGCAGGAAGACGATGCGTGCCCCGGCATCGGCCGCCGTGCGGATGCCGTCACGGAGCGTGTCGACCAGCGCATCGGGGTCATCGACCCACCGGTGCTGGACGAGGCCCACCCGCACCGGCGGAGCCTCCGGGTCGTCGACGCGGGCGAGGGAATCAGGGACGCCATTGGCCTGGATGAGCTTCACAGCGTGCAGTATGCCAACCCACCGGGACCCACGGCCGCTGCCGGCCCCATGCCCCGGTGGACCTCCGAGAAGGCACGACAGCCTTGACGGAGGCGTCGGTCCCGGACGTCGACCACGACGCCCGGGACCTTCCCCCCGTCAGAAGGCCGACAGGTCGCTGACGAGCCAGCGGTCGCCGACCTTGCGCATGGTCGCGATGACCCGGTTCTGGTCGATCGCCGGAGCCTGCTGGGCCTTGGTCGTCGTGGCCTGGTTGACGAAGGCCATGACGCGCACGGTCGTGCCCTCGCCGCCGTCACCGGCCGTGTCCATGACGCCCACGTCGTAGACCTTGGCCTGGACCGTCGCCTCGTTCTTGAGGGCCATCGGCTTGATGTCGGTGGCCGCGACCTTCGTGAACTGGTCCTTGAACGGCGAGGTGAGCTGCGCCGTGACCTCGCTGACGTGGCGGTCGAACGTGGCACCGCTGTAGCTGAGCAGGCTCTCGAGCGTCGTGCGGGCCGACCCGGCCGCGGCCGTGCGGTCGGTATCGGACATGCCCGGGCGCAGGGCGTAGACGAGCGAGGCGGCCAGGAGCGCGAGCGCGAGCGTCGCGCCGATCGCGGAGGACCAGAGACCTGCGGATCGCCGTTCGGCCCGCTCGGGCTGCGGCTGCTCTCCAGTGTCCACGGACGTGAGGGTGGCGGCCGTCCGCGCCGTGGGCTCGACGTGCTCGTCGAGGGTGGCGGGCCGTTCGGTCTCGACGGCATCCGGTGACAGCGCCGTCGCCGGCGGCGCCACGGGCCTGAGCGTCTGGTCGGTCGTGGGACGGCCTCGGCGCCGGGCTCCGGCGACGCGCTTGCGCGGGCTGCCGGATGCGACGGCCGGGCGAGGGTTGTCAGCTGACGAAGTCAAGGTTGCTCACCTTCCACGCGTCGCCGACCTTCACGAGGTCGAGGCGGAGCCGGTACGTCTTCTTCTCGGCCTTCGGGGTCGAGGCGTTCGACGTCGGGGCGACCACTCCCACGATCACCTTGGCCGAGTCGTCGTCGCCCGACACGAGCGAGGCCTCGGCGCGCTCGACGGTGGAGACCGTCTTGTTGGCCGTGACGACCGGTTTGAGCTGCGCCAGCGTGGAGGAGTACTCCTTCTGGAACGAGCCGGTGGACTCTGCGAGGACGCGCTTGGTGTCGGCGTCGAACGTCGCGGCGTTCATCGTCACGAAGTTCACGGCGATCTGCCGGCCGGCCGCGAGCGCCGCGGCGCGGCTGTCGGCCGCGCGCTGCTGCTGCCACGTCGCCCGGCCCAGCGAGGCCGTGACCGCGACCGCGGCGAGCAGGAAGAGGGCCGTCAGCGTCCAGAGGAGACGCGGGCGGGGACGCCACGTGCGGGCACCCCTAACGTCCGCACGTGGCGCGTCGGAGGGGCTCGGGGTCGCGTCGGGCGGCGCGCCGGCTGGACCGGTCGCGGCGCGCGCCGCACCGTCGTCAGTCGGGTCTGGCGACTGTGGGGGTCGCTCGGCCTCCGAGCGGGTGGTGACCATCGTCATCGAGGGGTGTCCTTCCATCACCGGCTAGCGGAGCGCCTCCTGCATCATCCAGAGCCAGCTCGTGCCGTTGCCGGTCCGTTCGTCGTCGCCGGCCGGGACGACCGGGGACTGCACTGACAACGAGGCAGGGCTGCCGGAGGTCACGGCCCGGTTGCCGAGAGCCACCGGCACGGGGCCGAACGCCATGGGGAAGCTCTGTCCGCCCTGGCTGCTCCGGGTGGGCTTGGGGGCGTTCTGGGCACCACGCACGTTGACGCCCGAGCCGCGGGAGGCGGCGCAGTGCGCATCGAGGTTGACGGGCGGAAGACCCTGCGTCTGGTGGGGGTCGACCTTCCTCGTGCCCTCGTAGCCCACCTCGCACGCCTTGGGGTCGTCGGCGTTGAGCACGAGGCCGAAGTGCGCGGTGCCGTCGCCGGGGATGACGGTGTAGCCGCCCGTGACGACATCCGGGTAGGTGACGAGCAGCTGCTCGATGCCGTCGAGCCGTGCCGTCGTCACGTTGCCGATGGTGATGAAGTTGGCGAGCAGGGCCGCGAGACTCTGCTTGTTCTCGGAGATGAGGGCGTCGAGCTGCGTGACGGCGACGGAGCCCCGGTCGAGCACCACCCGCAGGTCGGGATCGGCCTCGCGGAGCGCGTCGGCGACGTCAGCGAAGCCGGAGACGCTCGTGCGGATGTCGTCGCCGGTGCGCACCTGGGTGTCGAGCACGATCCGGCCGTCGTCGATGAGCTTGGTCGTCTCCGGCAGCGCCTCGGACGCGGCGATCGTCAACGCGTCGCCCGAGTCGATGAGCCGCTGGAGGTCCGCGCCGCCGCCCTTGAAGGCCTCGGCGAGCTCGTCGACGGTGGTCACCAGCGCGTCGCGTGGCACCGAGGCGACCGTGTTGTCGACGTGCTGGAGCAGCTGGTCGATGCGGATCGGGAACGTCGTGCGCTCGCGCGGGATGACGTCGCCGGCGGCGAGGAAGGGCGCGCGGGCGGTGCGCGGCTGGAGGTCGAGGTACTGCTCCCCCACCGCCGAGCGGTTCTCGACGACGGCGGTCGTGTCCTTCGGGACCTGGGTGCCGCGGTCGAGACGGGCATCGACCAGCACGCCGTTGCCCGACAGGCGCATCCCCTCGACCTTGCCGACGGTGACGCCGCGGTAGGTCACCTCGGCACCGACGAAGATTCCACCTGACTGGGCGAGGTCAGCCGACACGAGGTACGTGCCACCCGCGATCTTGTCGGTGAGCCCGACGTAGTTGGCGGAGAGGATCGCCACGAGCGTGACCGACAGCAGCGCGAAGGCGGCGAGCTGGAGCCGCACGGTACGGGTGATCATCGGGAGCCTCCCGTGGGGAACAGCGTGGACCACGACGCCTCGTCGGCCTCTGCCGACCCCGACTGGGGCGCGCCGAGCACGCCACCGGGCAGCGTCGTGGGCAGTCCGGTGGGCACCGGGACGCCCGGGACCGACGGCAGCGGCACCCTGGGGAGCGGGACCGACGGCAGCGGGACCGAGGGCAGCGGGACCGAGGGCAGCGGCAGGTCCGGCAGCCGGCCGACGCCGAGGTTCTCGGCGATGGTGTCGACGTCGGTGTCGAGGGTCACCCAGAGGTTGGTGAAGTCGCCCCTGATGGTGTTCTGGGCGTTGTTCGGGAACGGGTAGGTCAGCAGCAGCTGGTAGCTCTTGGGCAGGTCGTCCCCAGCCTTGTTGAGCTGGCGCAGGATCGGGTTGACGGCGCGAAGGTTGGCCTCGAGGTCGGCGCGCGAGCCGCGGATGACGCGGGTGCCGACCTCGCCGAGGTCGCGCAGCGCCGTCAGCATCGCGGTCAGCTGGCGACGCTGGTCGGCGAGGATCGTCAGGCCCTTCGGCAGCTCGTCGAGGGCCTTGCCGATCCTGTCCTGGTTCTTCGCGAGGGTGCCCGAGAGCCGGTCGATGCTGTCGATGGCACGGACGATCTCGGACCGCTGCGCGTCGAGGCCCCCGACGAAGGTGCCGAGCTGCTTCACGAGGTCCCTGACGTTGCTCGTGCGGCCTCGGAGAGCGTTGTTGAGCTCAGCCTCGATGGTCTTGAGCTGGGCTACGCCACCACCGTTGAGCAGCAGGGACATCGCGCCGAGGACCTCCTCCACCTCGGGGTTGCGGCTCGTGCGCGCGAGCGGGATGCGGTCGCCCTGACCGAGCCGGCCCTGGGGCGCCACGTCAGTCGGCGCGGCGAGGGCGACGTACTTCTCGCCGAGCAGCGACGTCTGCTTGAGCTCGGCCGTCGCGTTGTCGGGGAGCACGACGCCACGCGGGAGCCGCAGGTGCACGGTCGCGGTCCACCCCGTGACCTGGATGTCCTCGACGGAGCCCACGGTGACCTGGTTGACCTTGACCGACGACTGCGGCACGAGGTCGAGCACGTCGGCGAACTCCGCCGTGACCGTGTAGGAGTCGTCGCCCGTGCCTGCGCCGCCAGGCAGTGGCAGGTCGTACGCGCTGCAGCCCGAGACCCCGACGAGCGTCAGCAGGCTCACCGCGATGGTCACCACGCGGGTCCTTCTCGTGGGGTGGACGGCGGCCGTGGCCCGCCGTGGGTCGGTATACGTCATCGGGAGCCTCCGAGGAGTCCGCCGAGGGTCGGGTCGGCACCGCGGAGGTTGACGAGCCCGTCGGGCTGCGGAGTGCCTTGCAGCGCAGAGCCGCTCGGCAGCGAGGGCAGCGTCGGGAGCTTGGGCAGCACGGCGTCCTTGAGTGAGTCGCACAGCTTCGTGTTGCCGGTGCGGGTCGGGCCGGTGAGGATCGAGCACACGAGCAGCAGCGGGTCGTCGAGACCCTTGGCGTTGTTGCGGGTGTCGAGCGTGCCGGTCTGCGGGTGGTACGCGTTCTGGAGGTTCGACAAGGCGACGGGCGCGTTCTCGAGCAGCTGCGCGAGAGCCTGGCGGTTCTTGGCGAACGCATCGGTGACGGTGACGGCGCGGTCGAGGTTGCTCTTGAGCAGCGCGCGGTTGTCGGCCACGAAGCCGGAGACCTCGTCGACGGCCACGCCGAGGCTCTCGAGGGTGGCCTTGAGGTTGTCGCGCTCCTCGCTCAGCTGGACCGCCACGGTGGCGAGGTCGGAGTTGAGCCGACGCACCTGCGTGTTGTTCGTGGCGAGCATCGAGGTGAAGGACTGGAGGTTCTTCACCGTGCCGAAGAGGTCGTCGCGGCTGCCCGAGAGGGTCGAGAGCGCCGTCGACAGGTCGCGGACCGTGGCGTTGACCTGCTCGCCATTGCCCTCGAGGTTGGCGGCCGACGTGCGGAGCAGCGCGTCGAGGGCGCCGTCCTTGTTCGCGCCGTCGGGGCCGAGGGCGACCATGAGGTCGTCGAGGCTCTGCGACACACGGTCCAGCTCGACCGGGACGGCGGTGCGCTGCAAGGGGATCCGCGTGCCAGCCGCGAGGGTCGGGCCGTTCTCGTAGACCGGCAACAGCTGCACGTAGCGGTCCGAGACGAGCGACGGCGCGACGATCGCCGCCTTCGCCGACGCCGGGACGCGGTACTTCGAGTCGTAGCTGAAGGTCACGTGCACGTGGTCGCCCTCCGGCGTCACGGTGTCGACCTGGCCGACCTTGACGCCGAGGATGCGCACGTCGGAGCCCGGGTAGAGCCCGACCGCACGGGTGAAGTCGGCGCTGACGCTCGTCTGGGCCTGGCGGGGCCAGAAGACGATGCCTGCCGCCACGAGTGCGACGACGACGAGGCCGGTGACGAGCTTGCCGAGGAGCGTCGCAGGACCGTGGAGCCGGCCGAACGGCATACGGGACGCCTGGGGCGCGGCCATCAGCGACCACCTCCGGAGGTGCTTGGAAGGAGCAGGTCGGGCAGCTGCGTCCCGGGCAGGGCGAGACCGGGCGCACCCACGGGCACGACGAGGTTGGAGACCCACGTGTCGAACCAGCGGCCGGTGCCCAGCGTGTTGGCGTACACGCGCGTGAAGGGTGCCATCGCACGGATCGTCTTCTGCAGGTCGGCGTCGTGCTTCTGGAGCATGGCGAGCGTCTTGTCGAGCTCGGCCAGCGCGGGCTTCAGCTGCGCGCGGTTGTCGCGGGCCAGGCCGGTCAGCTGCTTGGCGAGCGCCGAGGTGTTGCGAAAGAGCGTCCGGATGTCGTCCCGGCGCTTCACGAGCTCGACCATGAGCAGGTCGGCATCCTTGATGAGCGTGCTGACCTGCTGGTTGCGGCTGCGCACGAGCCCGGTGACGTGGTTGGCCCGCTGGAGCAGGGAGCCCAGCTCGGAGTCGCGGCTGGCGATCGTCCGCGACAGGCGCGACAGTCCGTCGAGAGTGGCCCGGACGTACTGGGGGCTGTCCCGGAACTCGGTGGCGATGACGGTCAGCGACGACGCCAGCTGGTCGGTGTCGATGCGCTCGGTCGTCGTCGTCAGGTCCTGGAAGGCGTTGATGACGTCGTAGGAGCTCACCGTGCGCGAGACGGGGATCTGCGCGTCGGCCTCGAGCTGGCCGGTGCCCTTGGGGTCGAGCGCGACGTACTTCTCGCCGAGGATCGTCTTCATCCGGATCGACGCACCGGTCTGGGGGCCGAAGCTCGCGTCCTCGGTGACCCTGAAGTCGACGCGCACGTGGTCGCCCTCCAGGTCGACGCCCGTGACCTTGCCGACCTTGACGCCGGCGATGCGCACGTCGTCGTCGGGGCGGATGCCCCCGGCCTCGGAGAACGCCGCGCTGTATGCCGTGCCGCCGCCGATGAAGGGCAGGCTGGCAGCGTTGAACGCCAGGTAGAGGAGCAGGGCGAGGACGGCCAGACCGACCGCGCCGATCGGCACGGGGTTGCGCTCGCGGAAGGGCGTGCTCATGAGGGGCACCTCGCGGACGCGACGTCGTAGGTCGGGCTGACGCCGGGCAGGATCGGGTTCCTGGTGTCGAAGCGGCAGAGGTAGAAGTTGAACCACGACCCGTAGGTGGCCGTGCGCGTCAGGGTGGTGATGCGCTTCGGGGCGTTGGTGATGAAGTCCTCGAACTCCTTGACGTTCGCGGGCTTGTTGACCGTCGTCGCGAGGGTGCGCAGCTGGGCGATGTCGTCCTTGACGAGCGGGCGCGTCGAGACGAGAAGGTCGGCGGTCTCGGCCGACAGGGTGTTGATGCCCGACAGCGAACGGCCGATCGTCTCCCGGTCGGCCGCGAGGCCGCTCGTGAAGCGCTGCAGCTGGTCGATGAGCGAGAGCAGCTGCTGGTCGTGCGCGTCGACGGTGCCGAGCACGGCGTTGAGGTTGTCGACGGTGCGCCCGATGACGGCGTCGCGGTCGGCGATGGCCGACGTCAGGCTCGCCGTCTTGGCGAGCAGCGTGTTGATGTCTCCGCCCTCTCCCTGCAGGGTCTGGATGAGCAGGCCCGACAGCTCGTTGACGTCGCTGGGCGAGAGGGCCGCGAAGAGCGGCTTGAAGCCGTTGAAGAGCACCGTCAGGTCGAGCGCCGGGTGGGTGCGCGAGAGCGGGATCGTCGCCCCGTCCGCCAGCGGCGCCGGGGCACCCGTGCCCTGGCTCAGCGCGAGATAGCGCTGGCCGACGAGGTTTCGGTACTTGACCGTCACCTCGGTGCCCTGCGTGAGCACCGAGCTCTTGAGCACCGAGAACTCGATCTCGGCGTCGGCTCCGTCGGACGTGGCGCCACGGGCGACCCGGACGTCGGTCACCTCACCGACGCGGACGCCGGCGATGCGGACGTCCTGACCGGCGACGACGCCGGTCGCGTCGCGCACCACGGCGGTGTAGGTCGCCTTGGAGCCGAGCTGGATGTTGGCGATCGTCAGCGCGAGGATGCTCGTCGCGAACAGCGTGACGGCCGCGAAGACGATGAGCTTGACCAGCGAACCCTTGACCTTCATCGGATGCTCACCACCGTGCCGCGCATCATCGGCCCCGCAAGGAGCGTCTGGATGCCGCTCGCGCCGGCCGGCGCCGGGTCCCCGTCATCCGCCAGCAGCGCGCTGACGACCCTCTGCTCCTCGACGGTGCCGGCCGAGCCGGAGTCCGCCGCGGGCGCCTGGCCCAGCAGGGCCTGTGGCAGCGCCGAGAAGGGTGTCGCGTCGCTGGCCGGGTGGGTGCCGTCGTCGAAGTGGTTGCCCGCGAACGGGTTCGACTGCGACCCGTCGGGACTGGGCAGGCCGAAGCAGTCCGGGCCGCGCTTCTCGTTCCAACGTGGCTCCTCCCCCGGCCGGTAGGGCTGGCGCGGCGGCACGACCTCGAGGGTGATGTGGAAGGTGTTGCCGGAGAAGGCGGCATTGACGCGCGGGAGCCAGTTCACGAGGCCCGACGCGACGCAGGGGTAGATCGGCGAGTACTCGGCGAGGAGCCCGAGCGTCGGCCTGCTGACCTGACCGACCTGGATGATCCGCTGCTCGTTGTCGCGCAGGAAGCCCGCGGCCTCGTTGGCGAAGCCGGCCGTGCCGACGAGGAAGGCCGCGAGCTGCTGGTCCTTCTCGACGATCGTGCGGTTCGTGACGCGGGCGGCCTCGGTGAGCCGGAAGAAGTCCGGCGCGATGCCGTCGTAGAGGTCGGCCGCGTCGGCGAGCAGCGAGATGTCCTTCTGGATCGTCGGCATCTTCGGGTTGAGGGCCTTGAGGTAGCGGTCGACGAGCACGAGGTTCCGACCGATCTGCTCGCCACGGCCGTCGAGCGTCGTCGACAGGGCGTTCAGGGTCGTGGCGAGCTTGGCCGGCTGGACCGTGCGCAGCAGCGGGTAGAGGTTCTCGAGCACGGTCTCGAGCTCGATGGCGACGCGGCTGCGGTCCTGCGGGATGACGTCGCCGGCCCGGATCGGACGCGCGTTCGTCGGCGCCGTCACGAGGTCGACGTAGCGCTCCCCGAACAGGGTCTTGGGCAGCAGGCGCGCACGGACGTTGGACGGGATCCTGGCGACGTCCTCGGGACGCAGGGCCAGCTCGAGGCGCGCGCCGTCAGGGGTCGCCTCGACCGTGCGCACCTCGCCGACGAGCAGCCCCCGCAGCTTGACGTCCGAGCTCTCCTGCAGCTGGCTGCCGAGGCGGTTCGTCTCGAGCGTGACCATGACGACGGGCGTGAACCGCTGCTGGAAGGACGCGACGGCGAGCCCGACGAGCAGGGCCACGACGGTGAGGAAGACGATGCCGTACGCCTTCGCGCCGATGCGCCATCGCGTCAGCTGGGTGAGCGGCCCGGGGCTCGTCTCGCTCATCCGGCGATCCTCACGCTCGTCGTCGCACCCCAGATGGCGAGCGACAGGAAGAAGTCGACGATGTTGATCGCGACGATCGAGGTGCGTACCGCTGTGCCGACGGCGACGCCGACACCGGCGGGGCCACCCGAGGCGGTGTAGCCGTAGTAGCAGTGGATGAGGATGATGACGACCGCGAACACCATCACCTTGACGAACGACCAGAACACGTCGCCGGGTGGCAGGAACAGATGGAAGTAGTGGTCGTACGTGCCCTCCGACTGCCCGAAGTAGGTCGTCGAGATGAAGCGCGTGGCCGCGTACGAGCTGAGCAGGCCCAAGACGTACAGCGGGATGACGGCGACGAAGCCGGCGATCATCCGCGTCGTGACGAGGAACGGCAGCGACGGGATGCCCATGACCTCGAGCGCGTCGACCTCCTCGGAGATGCGCATGGCGCCGAGCTGCGCGGTGAAGCCGCAGCCGACGGTGGCCGCGAGCGCCAGGCCGGCGACGAGCGGTGCGATCTCGCGGGTGTTGAGGTAGGCCGAGAAGAACCCGGTGAAGGCACCCGTGCCGAGCTGGTCGAGCGAGGAGTAGCCCTGCAGGCCGACCTCGGTGCCGGTGAAGAAGGCGAGGAAGGCGATGACGCCGACCGTGCCGCCGATGACGGAGAGCGCGCCCGTGCCGAGGGAGACCTCGGCCAGGAGCCGGACGACCTCCTTCTTGTAGCGGCGCAGCGTGCGGCCGCTCCACGCCAGCGAGCGCACGTAGAAGCGCATCTGCTCGCCGAGCGAGTCGAGCGCGCGGGCGGGCCGGGTCGCGACCTGCAGCAGCCGCTCCCCCGTGGGGTTCTGGGTCCTCGTCGTCACTGTCGTCTCCTAGATCTTCTGGGGGACGACCTGGAAGTACACGGCCGTGATGACGAAGTTGACGACGAACAGCAGCATGAAGGTGATGACGACGCTCTGGTTCACGGCGTCGCCGACCCCCTTCGGACCGCCCCCGGCGTTGAGTCCCTTGTAGGCCGCGACCACGGCCGCGATGGCGCCGAAGACCAGCGCCTTGATCTCCGCCGTCCAGAGGTCGGGCAGCTGCGCGAGCGCGGTGAAGCTCGCGATGTAGGCACCCGGCGTGCCGCCCTGGACGATGACGTTGAAGACGTAGCCGCCGACGACTCCGACGACGGAGACGAGGCCGTTGAGCAGGAGCGCGACGAGCATCGAGGCGAGTACCCGCGGCACCACGAGGCGCTGGATCGGGCTGATGCCGAGCACCTCCATCGCGTCGATCTCCTCGCGGATCTTGCGCGAGCCCAGGTCCGCGCAGATGGCCGACCCACCGGCGCCTGCGATGAGCAGCGCCGTGACGATCGGGCTCGCCTCGCGCAGCACGGCGAGCACGCTGGCGGCGCCCGTGTAGGACTGGGCGCCGAGCTGGCGCGTCAACGTGCCGAGCTGCAGCGCGATGACCGCGCCGAACGGGATCGACACGAGGGCCGTCGGCAGGATCGTCACGCTCGCGATGAACCACGCCTGCTGGATGAACTCCTTGACCTGGAAGGGCCGCTTGGGCAGGGCCCGGAAGACGTCCAGCGCCAGGGCGAAGAGCGAACCCGACTGGCGCAGGACGCCGGTGAGGGGTGCGGCCACGTCAGCTCACCTCGCCCACGAGCTCGGACGGGACGGCATACGGGGAGGTGCTGCGGCTCGGCGACGCGATCGCGCCCGCCGCCACGGTCGAGGTCTCGAAGGATCCCGGCGGAGGCGTCACGCCGTTGTCGCGACACCAGGCACCCGCAGGGCGCGCCGTTCGCCGCAGCGAGCCGTCGCTCGTCGGCAGCTGGAGCGCGATCGGCGGCAGCGGCGGCAGCTCCTGACCCGACTCTGCGGCGAGCTCGTCGGCGTCCTTCTCCTCGGACATGCCGATGGGGCCGACCCGCTGGGCGTTGAGGAACTGGCGCACCACCGGCTCCTCGGAGCTGAGCAGCATCTCGCGCGGCCCGAACATCGCGAGGTGCCGGTGGTACAGCAGGCCGATGTTGTCGGGAACCGTGCGCGCGGTGTTGATGTCATGCGTGACGATGAGGAAGGTCGCCTCGATCTGCGCGTTGAGGTCGACGATGAGCTGGTTGAGGTAGGCAGTGCGCACCGGGTCGAGGCCTGAGTCGGGCTCGTCGAACAGGATGATCTCGGGGTCGAGCACGAGGGCGCGGGCGAGCCCGGCGCGCTTGCGCATCCCGCCGGAGATCTCGCCGGGCAGCTTGCCCTCGGCTCCCTGGAGCCCGACGAGCTCGATCTTCTCGCCCACGATGCGCCGGATCTCGGCCTCGGTCTTCTTCGTGTGCTCCCGCAGGGGGAACGCGATGTTGTCGTAGAGGTTCATCGACCCGAAGAGGGCGCCGTCCTGGAACAGGACGCCGAACAGCTTGCGCACCTCGTAGAGATCCGACTCGCGCAGGCGCGTGAGGTCACGGCCGTTGATGATGATCGAGCCGGCGTCGGGCTTGAGCAGGCCGACGAGGGTCTTGAGGAACACCGACTTGCCCGTGCCCGACGGGCCGAGCATGACCGAGATCTCCCCCGCGGGAAGCGTGAGGGTCACGTCCCGCCAGATCGTCTGCGACCCGAAGGTCTTGGTCAGCCCCGTGACCGTGATCTCCACACCCATGTGGCATCCACCTACATCTCTCCACCGTCTCGACTCGGCTACGGGGAAACGAGTGCGCGACGCGGAAGTTACGCGCCAGTTCACTTGTGCGGACCTCTGCCTGCCGGCGTGGATACGCTGGGTCCACCGTGCGGACGAGGAGGGGGGAATGCGTGCAGAGCTCCGGCCGACCCAGGTCGTGCCCGGGGCCGTCCTCGAGGTGGAGGGCACCCGCCACCGGGTCATCGGCACCCTGCGCTTCGACTGGGGCGGCACGCGCTGGGGCGAGCACTGCATCGAGAGCACCCCTGGCCCGAACGAATGGCTCTCGATCCGCCCGCGTGGCGGAGCCACGGTCGTGCACTGGAAGCCGCGGTACGACCTCTTCGGTGAGCCCGACCGGGCCGGCATGACCATGGACGGCCGCCGGTGGACCCTGCTCGAGGCCGGCACCGCGACCTACGTCGCCGAGGGCGACACGGGCACGGGGTCGCACGGCTCGTGCGACTTCGTCGAGTTCTCCGACGCCCAGGGCCTGCTCGTCTTCGAGAGCTTCGACGCCGGCGTGTGGGAGATCAGTCTCGGCCGCCTCGTCGACCCTTCGCTGGTCCGCAGCTACCGCGAGGTCGCGGGCGACTGACCTGCCGGCTCAGTGGGTGCCGGTGACCTCGTGGCTCACCGCGTCGCCGTCGACGCGGAGGGTCACGGCGGCGACGCGCCCGTCTTCGCCGTGGCCCGCGAGGGCCGCGAGCAGCTCGCCGAGACGAGTGAACGTCTCTGGCGTCGGCACCGGAGCCTGGCCGTCCGCGTTGCCCGACAACCCGGTGAGCCGGTGCTCGGCGTCGAGGGTGAGCGCGGCCGTGAGCCGCTCGACGGGTGCCCCCCGCTGGGCGGCGACCCCCTGACGCAGCGTCGCCGCGACCTCGTCGAGCAGGTCCGAGACCGTCGGGCGTGTGCCCGCGCGGCCGTCGGCCTCCCCGTCCGCCGGCGCAACGGCCGCGGCCGCTGGGGCTGCGGGGGCGGTGTTGGCTGCTGGGGCGGTGTCGGCTGCTGGGGCGGCGTCGGCGGCTGGGGCGGTTGGGGCTGTTGGGGCGGCGTCCGCGCGCTGGGCGGCCGGCGCCTGGCGCGGCTGGTGGCCTTCGCTGAGAGAGCCGATGGCGGCGAACTCGATCTTCGCGAAGTCGACCTCGGCGTCCCTCGCGAGCGAGTTGTCGATGACGTAGGCGAGGTTGACGGCCAGGTCCGTCATACCGGGGTGGAGCTGCTGCCCGACGTAGCGGGCGCAGAGCAGGAGCGCGTGGACCCGCACCATGGTGCGTCCCTTGCGGTCATCGACCCGTTGGTCCGCGTCGACGCGGTTCAGGTCGAAGCCCTCCTGCGGATAGAAGTGCAGCGGTCTGTCGAGCACGAGGAGCGAGTAGTCGGGGCGGTCCGAGCCCGGCATGAGCCGGTAGAGCTCGCCGTTGAGCGGTAGCTGCCACTCGAGCTCGGGAGGAGCCGCCTCGAAGCGGGTGACGCTGACGAGCGGGCCGTAACGACCCACCGGCCCCGACGGGGTCGGCTCGCCCACCGTCACCGCGCCAGGGTCGGTCGCAATGGTCACGCTCGAGGCAGCGTCGGGGCTGATGGGCACCGACGGCACCGGGTGCTCCTCCGGTGACCCCGGCTCGGTGGTCGCCGCGGTCTCACCGGCGGGCCTGAAGGTGCGAGACAGCCATCCCATGCGGCAAACCTACCCGGCGCGGCCACGCCGCCTCGTCGAGGTCGGGCAGCTCACGGAGCGCATGCTCCGGGCTCGCGCGCGGCCGGGGGCGCGACGCCGGTCGGGCGTGGTTACGGTGGTTCGGTGACGACAGTGAGCAAGGACGCTCGGGACCTCCACCTGGCCGGGCTCACGCAGGCGCTGACGCCGGGCGCGCTCCTCACCGAACCCGAGGGCGTCGCCGCGTACCGCTTCGACTACACGGCTGACGCCGGCGCCGGTATGCCGCTCGCCGTGGTGCGCGCGGCGAGCGCGGCCGACGTGCAGGCCACGGTGCGGTGGGCCGCTCAGCACGGCGTGCCCGTCGTCCCGCGAGGTGCCGGCAGCGGGCTGTCGGGCGGCTCGAACGCGGTCGACGGGTGCCTCGTGCTGAGCCTCGAGCGGATGCGCGCGGTCGAGGTCGACACGGCGACGCGCACGGTGACCGTCCAGCCCGGTGCCCTCAACGTCGAGGTCAAGCAGGCCGCGGCCGAGCACGGGCTGTGGTACCCACCCGACCCCTCGTCGTTCGAGATCTGCTCGATCGGTGGCAACGTCGCGACCAACGCCGGCGGGCTCTGCTGCGTCAAGTACGGCGTCACGACCGACTACGTGCTCGGCCTCGACGTCGTGCTCGCGGACGGCACCCTCGTGCGCCTCGGTGGGCAGCGCGTCAAGGACAGCGCGGGCCTCTCTCTCGTCAAGCTCTTCGTCGGGAGCGAGGGCACGCTCGGTGTCGTCACCCGCGCCATCCTCCGGCTGGTTCCCGCACAGGCCCCGCCCGCGACGCTCGTCGCCACCTTCGACGACGTGGCCGACGCTGCCCGCGTCGTCGTCGCCATCGGTGCCACGCTGCGCGCCTCGATGATGGAGCTCATGGACCAGGCCTCGATCAACGCCGTAGAGGACCACCGCAGCATGGGCCTCGACCGCACGGCCGGCGCCCTGCTCATCGCCCAGTCCGACGCCCCCGGCGCCGCCCGCGGCGAGGAGGTCGCCGAGATGGAGCGGCTGTGCAGCGCCGGGGGCGCCCGCGAGTGCTTCACGACGACGGATGCCGCCGAGAGCGAGCTCTTCGTCGCCGCCCGCCGCGCTGCGATCATCGCGATCGAGCGGCGTGGCGCGATCATGCTCGAAGACGTCGGCGTGCCCGTGCCGCGGCTGCCGGACCTGCTGACCGGCATCGCCGAGATCGCCCGCATCCGTGGCGTCGAGATCCCGGTCGTCGCGCACGCCGGCGACGGCAACACCCACCCGATCGTCGTGTACCCGCCCGGAGACGCCGACGCGAAGGAGCGCGCGGCGCTCGCGTTCTCCGAGGTCATGAGTCTCGCCATCGCCCTCGGAGGCACGATCACCGGCGAGCACGGCGTCGGCCGCCTCAAGCGGGCGGCCCTGCCGGAGCAGCTCGGACCGGACGTCATGGCCCTGACCCACCGCATCAAGAACGCCCTCGACCCGTTGGACATCCTCAACCCTGGAGCCGGATTCTGATGACGACCACCCCTGTGACGGCCAATCCTCGCCCGATCGCCGAGCGGCACCTCTTCGGGCCGGGTCCGTGCAACCCCTACCCGGAGGCGACGCTCGCCCTCGCCGCGCCGCTCCTCGGCCACCTGGACCCGGACTTCCTCGAGGTCATGGACGAGACCTGCGAGCTGCTCCGCCACGTGTGGGGCACCGACAACCGGCGCACGCTACCGCTGTCGGCGACCGGGTCGGCCGGCATGGAGGCAGCGTTCGTCAACACCGTCTCCCCGGGCGACGTCGTCGTCGTCGCGGTCAACGGGCTCTTCGGCGAACGCATGGTGGACGTCGCCGGCCGTCACGGGGCCGAGGTCGTCCGAGTCGACCACGAGTGGGGCACACCCGTCGATGCCGAGCGGGTCGTCGCGGCGCACCCCGCGCCCTCGATCATCGCGGCCGTGCACGCCGAGACCTCGACAGGTGTCCGCTCCGACATCGCCGCCCTCGGGGCCGCGAAGGGCGACGCGCTGCTGCTCGTCGACGCGGTCACGAGCATCGGCGGCATCGAGCTGCGCGCCGACGAGTGGGGCATCGACATCGGCTACGCCGGCACCCAGAAGTGCCTCGGCGTCGCGCCCGGGCTCGCCCCGTTCACGATCAGCGACCGCGCCTTCGAACGCCGCGTCGAGAAGCCGTCGTCGTGGTACCTCGACCTCGGCCTGCTGGGCGGCTACGTCGGCGAGGCGTCCGGGGCGGGCAAGCGCACCTACCACCACACCGCACCGACCGCGATGGTGGCGAGCCTGCACGCGGGGCTGCAGCGCATCGCGGCCGAGGGGCTCGAGAAGGTGTGGGACCGCCACGCCGAGGCCGGCCGCCTGCTCCAGGAGGGCCTGCTCGAGATGGGCCTCGAGCTCTTCGCCGCCGAGGGTGCCCGCCTGCCCGAGCTGACGACCGTCCGCGTACCCGAGGGTGTCGACTCCGCCGCCGTGCGCGGCTACCTCCTCGAACGGCACAACCTCGAGATCGGCGCCGGCGTCGGCGAGTTCGCCGCCACCGTCTGGCGCATCGGTCTCATGGGCCACAACGCGCGGCCCGACCGCGTCGCCCTCGTCCTCGGCGCACTCAGGGACGCGTTGGCGCACGCGTCCTGACCCAGCCCGTCGCCGCCCGACCCCCGCCCCGTCGCCGCTGAGACGGAACAGCGGAAGGCGGGCCCGACCGTGTGGTCGGACCCGCCTTCGCGGTGATGCTGGAGCCCCGGCTGACTCGCGTCTAGCCGGGACGGCTCACTTGAGCTCGACGGTGGCGCCGGCGCCCTCGAGCTGCTCCTTGGCCTTCTCGGCCGCAGCCTTGTCGACGTTCTCGAGAACGGGCTTCGGGGCGCCGTCCACGAGGTCCTTGGCCTCCTTGAGGCCGAGGCTCGTGAGCGCGCGGACCTCCTTGATGACCTGGATCTTCTTCTCGCCGGCGGCAACGAGAACGACGTCGAACGAGTCCTTCTCCTCCTCCTCGACGGGGGCAGCGCCGCCGGCGCCGGCCGCGGGAGCGGCGGCAACGGGGGCAGCAGCGGTGACCTCGAAGGTCTCCTCGAACTGCTTCACGAACTCGGAGAGCTCGATGAGGGTCATCTCCTTGAAAGCGTCAAGGAGCTCGTCGGTGCTGAGCTTCGCCATGGTGGCTTCCTTCCTAGATATTGCCGTGAGTGGCGTGTTGTTGAGTCGAGCTGGTGCGCGGGAGCGCAGTCAGCTCTCGTCGCCACCCTCGGCGACGTCGGTGGTCGCCTCGTCGGCCGCAGCGGCCTCCGTGGCGGGAGCCTCGTCGGCGGCAGCCGGCGTGGCGGGACCCTGCGCCTCGACCTTCTGGCGCAGGGCGTCGACCACACGGGCCGTCTGCGACAGAGGAGCGACGAAGAGGTATGCAGCCTTGGTGAGGGAGCCCTTCATGGCGCCCGCAAGCTTGGCCAGCAGAACCTCGCGGGACTCGAGGTCCGCGAGCTTCGTGATCTCCTCGGGGCTCAAGGACTTGCCGTCGAGGACGCCAGCCTTGATCACGAGGAGGGGGTGAGCCTTGGCGAAGTCACGCAGACCCTTGGCCGCCTCGACCGGGTCACCGGTGATGAAGGCGATGGCCGACGGGCCCTGGAGGTGGCCGTCGAAGGCCGAGATACCGGCCTCCTTCGCGGCGCGCTCCGTGAGCGTGTTCTTGACCACGGCGTAGGTGGCGTGTTCCCGGATCGAGCTGCGCAGCTGCGAGAGCTGTGCCACGGTCAGACCGCGGTACTCGGTGAGAACGGCCGCGCCGGACTCACGGAACTTGTCCGCGATCTCGGCAATGGCTGCGCTCTTCTCGGCGTTCGCCATCTGGGCCTCCTTCCCTTGCGTGGTGGCCGCCGGCGAAGGGGCCCGCAGGGCCTGCACGAAAAGAGCCCCGGCGCAGGGCGCTCGGGGCTCGCAGCGGCATACGCTCGGTATGCCGTGAGGCTGAGTGTCCTGCGCTGGCTGCCCGCATCGTGCGGGACCTTCGGGAGATCGTGGTTGCCCACGCCCTCCAAACCGGCGGTCATTGGTCGTCGACCAGAGTACGGGACGCTGCGGGTGCGGGCCAAATCGAGCAGTGCAGGCACCGGAGCACCGGTCACGCCGACCTGAGGACGCACGTCAGCGCCCGCGCGTCATGCGCCTGCTCCCTGCGTTCACCGGGTAGGTGTCCTAGCGTGGCACCCATGGCGCGTGGCTCTGCAGTCCGCTCCCCGACCCCGTCGCAACGTCAGGCGATCCGACGCCGGCGCACGTGGGCCGGTCTGGCCGTCATGCTCTGCGTCGCGGCTGACGTGTGGTCCGTGTCGTGGGCAGGCGCCGAGCAGCCCGTCGCCGATGGGAGCGTCCTGCGCGCCTCGCGCGTGGCCCTCGCCGCGGGCATCGCGCCGGCCGTGTCGGTCGACGAGGTCGAGCGCGTGCCCGAGACCTCGACCGACTCGCTCGTGGGCGGCGGCAGGGCAGACAGCGCGACGAAGGCCGCCGACGCTGACACCGCAGGTGACGGCCGCGACGCTGCGGGCGCCGTCATCGAGAAGGGTTCGGGCGCGTTCACCGTGGTCGCGGTGCCTGCCGCCGCGCTGAAGCCGTCACCGGCCACGGGCCGCGTCGTGCGCTACACCGTCGAGCTCGAGGGCGGCCTCGACGTCCGTGCCGCAGACCTCGCCACGTCGGTCGGCTCGGTGCTCACGGACCCGCGCGGCTGGCAGGCCAAGGACGGCGTGCGCTTCGTCAACGTCTCGCCCGCCGACGCCGCGGCGGGGGCCCCGATCGACCTGCACATCACCCTGGCCAGCCCGACCACGACCGACAGGCTGTGCGCACCCCTGCAGACGCGCGGCCAGGTCAGCTGTCACAACGGTGGACGCATCGCGCTCAACCTGCGGCGCTGGGTGCTCGGCGCCGCGGCGTACGGCACCGACGTCGACGGCTACCGGACCTACCTCGTCAACCACGAGGTCGGCCACGGGATCGGCCACGCTCACGCGTACTGCGGCGGCGCCGGCCGGCCCGCGCCCGTCATGATGCAGCAGACCTACGGGCTCAAGGGCTGCACCGCGTGGCCCTGGCCGACCGCCAAGCGCGCCTGACGTCCGCCTCTGCCGTACCGACAGGCTGCCCGGGCACAGCGGTGGCCGCGGGCGGTGGGGACCCGCGGCCACCTGGCCGGATGCCGTGCGGCTCGCGTCAGGCGAGCTTGCTGTTCGAGTAGCCGATCCGCAGCACCGCGCCGGTGGGAAGGCTGCCGACGGACCTGTTCAGCACCACTTCGATCATGACGACCTCGATCGAGGTCGAGCTCCTCGTCACCTTGTGGAAGGTGACCTTGCCGAGCTGCGGGATCGTGACGACGGTGTTGGGCCGCACGGTGTCGGTGATGGCCGGGAAGCCCGCGACCCTGAGCGCGAGGAAGCGCGACGAGTCACGCACGACCGGGGCCAGAGCGCCCGTCTGGGAGACCGACGTCTCGGCCGTCACCGCGGACGCCGAGATGAGCCCGAGCAGCACGTTCGGCGAGGCGACGGTGTTCTTGACCGTCACGGACCGCGACGTCGACGTGGCCGACGACCTCGAGGTCGTCTGCGTCGTGCCGGTGGACAACAGGCCAGCGAGCGTCACGCCCGCGACGTTGCTCGCGCCGTCACCGGACGTGCAGCGCGCGTAGACCAGCGCCGTCGGAGAGGATGCCACGCGGCCGTCGAGCAGGGTGGCCGACGTCGCGAACCCCTTGCCACCGACGAGGCCGGTCACGGGTGCCGAGAGGTACGCGCGGGACTGGGCGACGTCGATGCGCGAGCCGATGGGCAGGCCCAGGCTGTTGCTGCCGTCGATGATGACCGTCACCGCAGCGGTGGCCACGCGAAGCTCACCGTTCGAGGTGACGCGCTCCTGCTTGTTGACGACGGCGGTCGCGAAGGGCGTCTGCCCTGCTGCCCCGACACGGATGCGGGTGTTGGGCCCCGCTGTCGCGCTCACGGGTCGACCCGAGATGACGAGGTTGGTCAGTGTGGCGCTGTTGCCCCCGGTGTACTGCCGCGCTCCGTTGACCGAGGCTGAGCTCGACGTGGCGAGCGCGTCGGCGCGGACGAGGCCACCGAGGAGGTTGACGCCCTTGACCTTGGCGCTGGAGAAGCTCGCCTTGCTCGAGAGCGACTGGCTCGTGCGCGCCGCCGTCGTGACGGCGCCGACCGAGCCGACGACGGGGAGGTTCGCCGAGGTGACGGCTGCCGACGTCGACCGGGGGGCGGTCGTCGTGCACCCGATCGAGCTGAGGGCGGTGGGCCCGGACCTCACGACACCCCCGATGTTGACCTGGGTGCCGTAGGCCTGCGCCGTGAACGCGACCTTCGGGAGCACCGCTGCCGAGGCCGGTGCAGCGGCAAGGGGCGCGCCCAGCCCCGAGATGGCGGCCGCCGCCAGGACGGCGGCGAGTTTCCTCTGCCTGGTTCGCATGGTCCTGCTCCTGTCATCGATGCCCTGACATCGATCCCCTGACCGATGTACCCGGCTCAACGACACAAACCGGGCATCCGTTATGCGGCACTTGCGCGGTTCACTGCGGCGCGCTCCGCGCACGCACCGCGGCAGGACCTGCCGACCGCCGACCGGGGCAACTGCCACAATCGGGGCATGACAGCACGGACACGCCCGGGGAAGGTTCGTCGCGTCGCGGCAGGGGTCGCGCTCGCCGCCGTCTGCGGCATCGGGGCGGCGGGCTGCACGGGTCGGTCGCTGGACGCCTCCGGTGCCGCGGCGGCATACGGACCGGTGGTCGAGGCCGTGACCGGGGTGACCGGCGACGCGCTCGGCGTCCGGTGGACACGGGGCAGCGACGAGACGACTCAGCGCGGGGACGACGGGTGCACGTGGTACTCCGCATCGTTCGAGACCGCGACCGACCTGTCCTCGAGGATGCCCGAGCTGCGCCAGGCCCTCGACTCGAGCCTCGGGGACCGCGGGTTCGCGGACGCCCGGGACGAGCAGCTGCCCGGCGGCTGGGTCGCGGTCACCGCGACCGACGACCAGGACGCCCGGGTCGCGGTCCAGTCCAAGGGACGCAGCACCGTACGGCTCAGCGTGCCGGTCAGCGGCGACTGCTGAGCCGCCTCCGCGCGTGCTGCTACTCCCCGGCTTCGCGCGCGTCCTCGTCGCGCCACTCGAGGTCGACCGACTCGCGCCCCTGCGGCACGGGCCGGCGGTGCACGCCCGTGACGGTGATCGACCCGTGGCCGGGCACGTCGACGGTCGATCCCTCGGCGACGTCCACGATGCGCGACTCGTCGGGCGTGCGCACGGCGAGCCGCGCGGTCCGCACGCCCTGCTTGACGCCGGCCCGCATGATGCCGACACGCACCTGCCCGAAGCGCGGCTGGCTGCCCTGGTCCGCCGTGACCTGCTTCATCAGCCCTCCTTGCCGGACACGCTGTACGTGCTGTCGAAGTTCGCCTTGTACTCGTCCTCCGTGAGCCAGACGTCGCCGACCTTCTGCTCGCCGTCGAGCGTGCCACCGTCAGGCCCCCACGGGTTGATGAGGTGGATCATCCGCTGGCCGTCACGCTCCTCGATGCGGTCGACCATGTACGCGTGGTTCGGCACGATCGTGCTGTCGTCGACCTCGTCCTCCCACCACCAGAACGCGTCGTCGTCCTCGGTGCCGACGGCCATGAGGTCGCCGCCCTCGAGGCGGTCCTGGATGTCGTCGAAGCTCGACTCGCCGCCGCTGTCGGCGTCACGCCCCGTGATCGTCTCGAACGCGTCGTCGGAGTGGCCGCCGTCGATGTCGTCGTAGCTGCCGCCGTGGAACGAAGCCATCGCCTTCTCGTAGATCGACGCGTAGTTCGGGTTGCCTTGAGGGTCGCGGGCGCCGTTCTCGACGACGGACGCGTCGACGACGACGTCGACGGGCTCGCCGTCGTCGTAGAGGGTCACCGTGTAGGTGCCGGCCTCGGCGTCGTAGCGGACGTGCTCGCGGATGAAGGCGGGATCGTCCTGGGCAACCGGGCCGAGCGCTGCGAGGACCCAGCAGTCACCGATCTGGCCCTGCTCGATGTCGTCCATGCCGAGTGACCCGTCGTCCATGGGGATGTCCGCGATGTCCTCGTACGGGCCGGGACCGTCCTCGGGGTTGCGCGAGTTCCGGTCGCCGCCGTCGCCGCTGCCGACGCCCCCGGTGGGGTTGCGCGAGAAGGGCGAGCCACCGCCCGCCTCGCCGCTCACGGCGTCCTGCGCGCCGGCGTTGCGCCGCAGCGCCGCCGCCATCGAGTCGAGGGTCCCACGGCACGCCGTCAGCCCCTGGTCGGTGCCCGGCCACCGCTGGACGAGATGGTCGAGGTCACGGCCGCCCCAGCTACCCCGGAGCGAGCCGACTGCACGGTTGCACTCGAGGCCGATGCCCTCGAGCTCGCGGCCCAGGCCGGTCAACCGGTCCGCGGACAGCCGCAGCGCCACGGTGTCGGCGCCCTTGCGGTAGATCGCCACGACGCGCTCCCCCTGTCAGCCCGTGCGGTTCGACCCGGTACGTCCCGCCACGCGCCCGAGCCTATTCAGCGGACCACGGCCCGGTCGATGGGCAGCACTCCCCATCGACCGGGCCGCGTCACGACTCCCGGGCCTCTCAGGGCGTCGCCGAGGGCGCCTCTCACGGCGCCGGCGACACCACCATCGCCGACCCCCCACCCCGCCGGGTGGTCTCGGCGGCAGCCTCGAACCGGCCCTCACCGAAGGACCGGATCGCCGTCACGGCGCCGATCTCGCCGCCGTCGGACAGCGTGTGGCCCAGCGCGCGCAGGCCCGCTGCGACCGGGCTGGCCAGGAGGGCAGGCTCCGCCGGCTCGGAAGCGCCGTTGCGGGAGCTGAGACGCGGCGACGCGATGGCGTTCACGAGGCTCAGGTCGCGGTCGAGGTAGCCGAGGATCGTCTGCGACACCGAGGTGATGATCGTCGCGCCGCCGGGCGAGCCCACGGCGAGGAACGGGGCACCGTCGTCGAGGATGATCGTCGGGCTCATCGACGACCGCGGCCGCTTGCTCGGCCCCGGCAGGTTCGGGTCGGGCGCGGCGCCCTGCGTCGGCGTGAAGTTGAAGTCGGTCAGCTCGTTGTTGAGCAGGAACCCGTAGCCCGGCACGGTGATGCCCGAGCCACCGGTCTGCTCGATGGTGAGCGTGTAGGCCGCGACGTTGCCCCAGCGGTCGGCGACCGTCAGGTGCGTGGTCGACTGGCCGTCGTTGGGCTGCCTCTCGGCGACCGTGGTGGTCGGGCACGACGTGTAGTCGCCATCGGGAACACCGGGCGCTATGGGCCGCGGCTGCGCCGCCGCCGGGTCGAAGAAGCAGGCCCGCTCGGCCGCGAAGCCAGGGTCGACGAGCTCGCCGACCGGGACGCCGGCCACGTCGCCCACGTAGCGGTTGCGGTCGGCGAAGGCGGTGGCTGACGCTTCGGAGAAGCGGTGGAGGTACTGGACCTCGTCGACGTCGGCCGTGGACATGCCGGTGCGCTGCTCGTACGCCGTCATGAGGTTGAGGATCTCGGCGACGGCGATGCCACCTGAGCTCGGGACCGGCATGCCGTAGACGTCGTACCCCTTGTACTGCGAGTGGATCGGGTCCTTGGCCAGGGCCCGGTACGCGCCGAGGTCGGCCATCGTGATCTGGCCGGCCGGCACACTGGTGCCGTCGGTGTGCGGGGCCTGGGCCTCGGCGACCACCGCACGACCCAGCGACCCGGCATACAGCGACTTCACGCCCTGGGTGCGCAGCGTGCGGTAGGCCGTCGCCATGTCGGGGTTGGTGAACGTGGACCCGACCGGCGGGGCGGCGCCGTCGCGCAGGAACACCCGTGCCGTCTCCGGGAACGTCTTGAAGCGAGTGGCGTTCGCAGCTGTCTGGTCGGAGAAGGTCTTGTCGACGACGAAGCCCTTCGCCGCCAGCTTCTCGGCCGGCTTCAGGGCGTCGTTGAGCGACAGGGTGCCGAAGTCGCGCAACGCCTTGTCCCACAAGGCCGGTGTGCCGGGGACGCCGACGGAGAGGCCGGAGTTGACGGCCGTGGCGAACGCGTAGGGCTGCCCCGTCGCGGGGTCGATGAACGCCCGGTCGGTGAACGTCGCGGGCGCTGTCTCGCGACCGTCGATCGTCGAGACCTTCTTGCTCGCCGCGTCGTAGTAGACGAGGAACCCGCCGCCGCCGATGCCGGCGCTGTACGGCTCCGTCACACCGAGGGCGGCCGCGGTCGCGACCGCGGCGTCGGCGGCGTTGCCCCCATGGGCCAGCACGTCGATCCCGACCTGTGAGGCGTCACGGTCGACCGAGCTCACCGCCCCGCCGGAGCCCACCATGACCGGGACCTTGGGCAGGTCAGTCGTCGTGCCGTGTCGAGCAGTGTCGACGGTCGGTGCCGCCGGGGCGGCCGGGGGCTGGGCGCCGGCCTGCGGCGCGAGCAGTGCGAGCGGGAGGCCTGCGGCCACGCCTGCGACGATCCAACGTCTGGTGCTGCGGGTGTGTCGGCTCATCCTCCGACCGTACCGGCGCAGGCCCCCGCCGAACCCCTCCGAGGCGCGTGGATCGAGCCGTGGATCGAGCCATCCGACATGGCGAGAGCCCGCCACCGAGACGATGACGGGCTCTCGACGAGCGAGGCGACCTCAGGCGGTCGCGTCATCCTCGGCGAGGAGGTTGCGCGTCTTGGAGAAGTCGAGCGGGATGCCCGGGCCCATCGTCGTGGAGACGGTGGCCTTCTCGATGTAGCGGCCCTTGGAGCTGGCCGGCTTGAGACGCAGGATCTCCTCGAGGGCTGCGGCGTAGTTCTCGACGAGGGACTTCTCGTCGAAGGACGCCTTGCCGATGATGAAGTGGAGGTTCGCGTGCTTGTCGACGCGGAACTCGATCTTGCCGCCCTTGATGTCGGAGACGGCCTTGGCGACGTCCATCGTGACCGTGCCGGTCTTCGGGTTCGGCATGAGACCGCGGGGGCCGAGGACCTTGCCCAGGCGGCCGACCTTGCCCATCATGTCGGGCGTCGCGACGACGGCGTCGAAGTCGAGCCAGCCGCCCTGGACCTTCTCGAGGAGGTCGTCGGAGCCGACGTGGTCGGCACCGGCCTCACGGGCTGCCTCGGCCTTGTCGCCGTTGGCGAAGACGAGGACGCGGGCGGTCTTGCCCGTGCCGTGCGGCAGGTTGACCGTGCCGCGGACGGCCTGGTCGGCCTTGCGGGGGTCGACGCCGAGACGCATGGCGACCTCGACGGTCTCGTCGTACTTGGCCTTCGCGGTCTGCTTGGCGACGCGGACGGCCTCGAGGGGGGCGTAGACCTTGCCGGGCGTGATGAGCTCGGCGGCTGCGCGGTAGCTCTTGCTGCGCTTCATGACTGCTCCTGCTTTCCTGGTGGAGTCGTGGTGCGACCGTGCGCTGGTCTCCCACGGGGCCGACGACGAATGCCGTCCGGCCCGGTTCCGGGTCGGCCCGCCCCCTGCGAGGGCGGGCTCCCGAAGCTTCGGTGACCCGTGCTGCTCAGAGCTCGGTGTCGATGCCCATCGAGCGAGCGGTGCCGGCGATGATGCGGGCAGCCATCTCCTCGTCGTTGGCGTTGAGGTCTTCCATCTTCTGACGGGCGATGTCGAGGACCTGGTCGCGCGAGAGCTTGGCGACCTTGGTCTTGTGCGGCTCACCGGAGCCCTTGGCGACGCCGGCGGCCTTCTTGATGAGCTCGGCGGCCGGGGGCGTCTTCGTGACGAAGGTGAACGAGCGGTCCTCGTAGACCGTGATCTCGACCGGGATGACGTTGCCGCGCTGGGCCTCCGTCGCGGCGTTGTACGCCTTGACGAACTCCATGATGTTGACGCCGTGCTGGCCGAGGGCCGGGCCGACGGGCGGGGCGGGCGTGGCCTGACCGGCCTGGATCTGCAGCTTGATGAAGCCGGAGACCTTCTTCTTGGGGGGCATGGGTGCCTACCTTCTTCGTTGTGGGCCGACGCCGTGGGCGATGACCCGGTTGCATGCCGGTGCGGGGTGCCGCACCGAACGGGTGTGGACCTTCGTCAGATCTTGGCGACCTGGGCGAAGGAGAGCTCGACCGGGGTCTCCCGGCCGAAGATCGAGACGAGCACCTTGAGCTTCTGCGTGTCGGTGTTGATCTCGGAGATCGTGGCGGGAAGGGTCTCGAACGGCCCCTCCATGACGGTGACGGACTCGCCGACCTCGAAGTCGATGACGCGGACGTCCTTCGGGGCGGCGGTCTTGGTCGTGGCCCCGCCGGACGCCGCGGCGGCAGCCTCGAAGCTCGGCGCGAGCATCGTGAAGACCTCGTCGATCGACAGCGGCACGGGCTGGTGGGCGTTGCCGACGAAGCCGGTCACGCCGGGCGTGTGGCGCACCGCGCCCCAGCTCTCGTCGGTGAGGTCCATGCGGACCAGGACGTACCCGGGCATCCGGACGCGACGGACCTGCTTCTTCTGGCCGTTCTTGATCTCGGTGACCTCCTCCATGGGGACCTCGATCTCGAAGATGAAGTCCTCCATGTTGAGGGTCTGGATGCGGGTCTCGAGGTTGGCCTTCACGCGGTTCTCGTAGCCGGCGTAGGAGTGGATGACGTACCAGTCACCGAAACGCGAACGCAGGTCGGCCTTGAAGTCGGCGACGGGGTCACCGCTGCCCTCGGCCGGGGCGGCGTCCTCGGCGAGCTCGGCGTCGACGTCCACCTCGGCGTCGTCGTCGTCGGCCTCGTCGGCGTCGTCGGTCTCGTCAGCGGCATCGAGGTCGTCGACGTCGTCCACATCGTTCGTGGCGGCGATGTCGGCGTCGACCTCGGTGTCCTCAGCTCCCGCGACGTCGGACGCCGAGAGGTCGTCGGACTCGACCGTGGGGTCGACGACGTCGTTCTCGGTGCTCTCGCCGTTCGGGGCGCCCTCGTGGGCGAACTGCTCGGACACGCTCTGACCTACTTCCTTGCTTGTGGACCAGCCGGTCGCGGCTGGTGGTGACGTCCCGTGACGCGGTGTGACGGCCGCTGCGTCAGAACGTGGTGCCCGTGAAGACCCACGCGATCAGCTTGCTCAGACCGAAGTCGAGCCCCGACACGACAGCCATCATGATCACGACGAACACGACGACGACCGTGGTGTAGCGAACGAGCTCGGGGCCCGTCGGCCGCACGACCTTGCGCAGCTCGTCGAGGATCTGGCGCACGAAGAGGCTGAGCGCGCCGAAGAACCGCGACACGGGGTTGCCGCCGCTGGCCCTGTCGGCCCGGTCGGACCCGCGCCTGGCGCTCGTCTCCGTCACGATTCCTTCTTTCTGCCTGGGTACGAGGCCCGCGACAGCCGTCCCCGGACACGTGGTGTCCACGTCAGGGCAGAAGCCGCGTGCCGCCTTGCACGACGACCACATCACTGGGATGCGCAGGGCAAGAGGGACTCGAACCCCCAACCGCTGGTTTTGGAGACCAGTGCTCTACCAATTGAGCTATTGCCCTTCACCGGGACCGTTGGGTGGTTTCCGGCGGGACGGCATGCGTCAGCATGGCCAGCGAAGCCGTCCGAGCGACGATCATACGGGACGATCGGACCCCAGCGCGAACCGGCGGCGCACCCCCGCTCAGACCCCTGCTCGCGCCCACCACGCGGGGCGCACGGTCGGCGCCACCCGGCATACGGACCGGGCTCCCTCCGGGACACGCCGCAGTGGCAGGATCGAGTCGTGACGAACCCGCGCACCCCCCTCGCGTCCCTGTCCGACGACGACCTGGCCGGCTTCCTCGCCGAGCAGCGGTCAGCCTACGCGGCCCTGCAGGACCGCGGCCTCAAGCTCGACCTGACGCGAGGCAAGCCGTCCGCAGCCCAGCTCGACCTGTCCGACGACCTGCTGAGCCTGCCGTCGTCGACGAAGGACGCCGCCGGGGTCGACGTGCGCAACTACGGCGGCCTCGAGGGGCTGGCCGAGCTGCGGGCCATCTTCGCGGAGCTGCTCTGGGTCGAGCCGTCGCAGGTCATCGCCGGCGGCAACTCCAGCCTCACGATGATGTACTCCACGATCGTCGACTTCCTGCTCTTCGGAGGCGTCGACTCCCCGCGACCGTGGTCGCAGGAGGAGAAGGTCCGCTTCATCTGCCCGGTGCCCGGCTACGACCGGCACTTCTCCATGCTCGCGTCGTTCGGCATCGAGATGGTCACCGTCGACATGCACGACGACGGCCCCGACATGGCGGCCGTCGAGGCGCTCGTCAAGGACGACCCGAGCGTCAAGGGCATCTGGATCGTCCCGACGTACGCGAACCCGACCGGTGCCGTGGTGTCGCAGGAGATCGCGGCCCGCCTCGCGGCCATGCCGGCGGCCGCACCGGACTTCACGATCTTCTGGGACAACGCGTACGCGTTCCACCACCTCACCGAGGACGAGGCGAAGAGTGCGGACATCCTGACGCTCGCGGCAGCCTCGGGGCACCCGAACCGGCCGATCATGTTCGCCTCGACGTCGAAGATCACCTTCGCCGGCGCGGGCGTGGCGGTGCTGGCCGCGAGCGAGGCCAACGTCAGGTGGTACCTCAAGCACCTGTCGATGGGGTCCATCGGCCCCGACAAGGTCAACCACCTGCGCCACGTCGAGTTCTTCAAGGACGCGCAGGGCGTGCGCGCCCACATGCGGGGTCACCGCGAGATCATCGCGCCGAAGTTCGCGGCCGTCGACGAGGCGCTGACGGCGGGCCTCGACGGACTCGACGTCGCGGAGTGGAGCCACCCGACGGGCGGCTACTTCGTCAACCTCGACGTGCTCGACGGCACCGCGTCACGAGTCGTCGAGCTCGCCAAGGCGGCGGGCATCGCACTGACGCCGGCGGGTGCGTCGTTCCCGCACGGCTTGGACCCCCGCGACCGCAACATCCGCCTCGCGCCGACGTTCCCGGTGCTCGACGAGGTGCGCACGGCGATGGCCGGCGTCGCCACGTGCGTGGCGCTCGCTGCCGCCGAGAAGGTGACGGCCGACCGGGGCGCCGGGGTAGGGGCAGGGGGCGACGTCCCGTCGCCCGAGACCGCAGAGCCCGCCACCGAAGGAGCCGCGCGATGAGTGCCACCGACCCCCACGAGCCGAACGAGAACATCGACGACGACCTGACGAGCTACAGCGTCGACGACGAGGACCAGCTGCAGCCCGAGGACACGCTCGACGACGGCGATCTGGAGGACGTCCTCGACCGCGGCTACTCCCCCAACGACCGCCCGCAGGGCGTCGACGCCCACGGCACGACGGCCTACGAGGAGTCGATCGACGAGACGATCGACCAGCGGATCCTCCAGGAGGAGACCGACCCGAACTCCGCCTACGGCCGGCCCGACAACGAGAGCGGGCTCGACGGCGACCGCGTCGGCGGCGACGACCCCGACTCGATCGACGCCGAGGACGACTGGCTCGGCGACAACGAGGTCGGCGACGCGAGGGCCGGACGCCTCGTGGCCGACGACGAGGGCGCGCACGACGACGACGAGAAGCAGGCGTGGGCCAGCGACGTGGGCGTCGACGGAGCAGGTGCCTCGGCCGAGGAGGCCGCGATGCACGTCGTCGACGAGATCGCCGACGAGCCCGAGGACCACTGACCGCTGAGGCCGCCCGTTTCGCGCGCTCCCGCGTGGAGCGCGCGAAACGAGTGGGACCGCGTGACCTTTCGCGCGCCCCGAGCCCCGTTGGCGCGCTCAGCAGTGGAGCGCGCGAGACGTGCCGTGTCGGGTGACACACTGGCCCGCATGACGCGTGCGGTGCAGGACCTGCCGAAGGCCCACCTGCACCTGCACTTCACCGGTTCGATGCGCATCGGCACCGTGCGTGACCTCGCCGAGACCCACGGCATCCGGCTGCCCGACGCCCTCGTCTCGGGCTGGCCGCCGAAACTGGCCCGGGCCACCGACGAGCGTGGCTGGTTCCGCTTCCAGCGCCTCTACGACGCGGCCCGGTCGTGCGTGCGCGGTGAGGCCGACATGCGCCGCATCGTGCGTGAGGCCGCCCAGGACGATGCGGCCGAGGGGTCGCGTTGGCTCGAGATCCAGGTCGACCCCACCTCGTACGCTCCGTTCGTCGGCGGCATCACCCCCGCGCTTGAGATCGTCCTCGACGAGGCGCGCGCAGTGTCGACCGAAGGTGGCACCGGCGTGGGCGTCGTCGTCGCGGCCAGCCGGATGCGCCACCCGCTCGAGGCGCGCACGCTCGCCCGGCTCGCGGCTCACCACGCGGGCGAGGAGGCCGGCACCGTGGTCGGCTTCGGGCTCTCCAACGACGAGCGCCGCGGGCTCGTCGCCGAATTCGCACCCGCGTTCGACATCGCGCGCCGCGCCGGGCTCGCACTGGTCCCGCACGGCGGCGAGCTGCTCGGTGCGCAGTCGGTCATGGAGACCCTCGAGCACCTCGACCCGGACCGGATCGGCCACGGCGTGCGGTGCGTCGAGGACCCGCAGGTGCTCGACGCGGTGGCCGAGGCCGGCGTCACCCTCGAGGTGTGCCCCGGCAGCAACGTGGCCCTCGGTGTCTACGCCGACCCTGCCGACGTGCCCCTGCGACGCATCGTCGAGTCGGGCGTGCCCGTCGCCCTCGGCGCCGACGACCCCCTGCTCTTCGGCTCCCGCCTCGCGGCGCAGTATGCCGCCGCCCGTGACCTCGGCTTCGACGACAAGGGCCTCGCCCGCCTCGCGAGAGGCTCCCTCGAGGGCAGCCGGATGCCGCCTCGTCTGCGCAAGGCGGCCCTCGCGGACGTCGACGCGTGGCTGGAGAAGCCGGCCGCGACGCCTGCCGCGCCGGCGTGACACCGGCCACACCCGGAACCCAGCGGTACCCGGTCAAAACGGGCCAGCGCGCACAGGGTGCGGCGCTCACCGACGCTGGACCGGGTTTGCTCAGGGTCGGTGCGCCCGGTCATGCTGGTCCGGAGATGACAACTTCTGCCCCCGCTTCCGCACGCCCATCGACCGCCACCGGCGCCCGTCTGCGACGCCTCGCAGTCGTCGGCCTCGTCGCCCCCGTCGTCGCGCTCGCGGCGTGCAGCGGGGAGGCGCCCGTGACGGCCGACCCGACCGCTCCCGCCGGCACGACGCCTGCCACGAGCACGACCACGACGACGTCCGAGACCACCACGGCCACGGCGTCGCCCACGAGCACGCCCCCGGCCAAGTTCTCGACGCGCACCATCAAGGCCGTCATCAAGGACCCTGACCTCGGCCACACGATCACCGCGCTCCGGGTCTCGCGCAACCTGCCGTTCCCGAAGAACCAGCCCGTCGGCGCAGAGGCCTTCGAGATCGTCGGCGTCAAGGTCGAGTTCGACGCAGGCTCGCGCTACTCGGCCGCCCTCGAGCCGTCGATGCTGACCCTCATCGCCGCGAGCCCCAAGCAGAACGTCCCGGTCACGTCCGAGTTCGGCAAGGCCTTCAAAGCCGACCCCCTCAAGACGACGAAGCGCGACGACCGCGACCGCGGCTGGGTGTTCTTCAAGGTCGACAAGGGCACGACGAGCTCGCTGCGCCTGGCCTTCAACCGACCTGCGTACGAGGTCAGCACCACCGACAAGAGCATCACGGCGAAGACCTTCTCGGTCGTCCTCACGAAGTAGGCAACAGCCCCGCCAATGCCGAGCGGCCCCGGACCCACTGGGGTCCGGGGCCGCTCGCTTTCGTCGAGGCTGTCAGAGGCGCTCGCCGACGAGCACCGGCTCGTTGACCAGGGTGACGCCGAACGCGTCACGGACACCGTCGCGCACCTGCCGCGCCAGTGCGAGGACGTCGGAGGTGGTGGCTCCACCACGGTTGGTCACGGCGAGCGTGTGCTTCGTCGACAGGGCAGCCGGGGCCCCCAGTCCGAAGCCCTTGCCGAAGCCGGCCTGGTCGATGAGCCAGGCCGCGCTCGTCTTGACGCGGCCGTCGGGCTCGGGGAAGCGCGGCGGCGTGGGGCCCTCCCAGCCGAGTCGCTCCCCCACCCGCTCGACGAGGTCGTCGAACTCGTGCCGGCTGAGGATCGGGTTGGTGAAGAACGACCCGCACGACCACGTGTCGGGGTCGGCGTCGTCGAGCACCATGCCGCGCGACCGGCGCTGCTCGAGCACGGCCGCTCGGGCGTCCGACAAGGGCACCCGGGTGCCCAGCTCGGTACCGAGACCCTTCGCCAGGGCGGCATACGCCACGGGGCGGCTGAGGGTGCCCACCTCGAACTGGAAGAGGACGTCGAGCACGACGTAGCGAGAGTGGCCCTTGAACCGCGAGTGGCGGTAGGTGAAGGCGCAGTCGGCGTTCATGAAGGTGCGCACGGCCTGCTCCTGGCGGTCCCACGTGCGCACCTGCGCGACCGTCTGCGACACGTCCTGGCCGTAGGCGCCGACGTTCTGGATCGGGGTCGCGCCCGTGAGCCCCGGGATGCCGCTCAGGGCCTCGATGCCCGCCCAGCCCTCGTCTACGGCCCGGGCGACGACGTCGTCCCACACCTCACCGGCCGCGACACGGACCATCACCCCGCCGCAGAGGTCGGCCGACTCGGGGTGGATGCCGGACGTGGCGATGCGCACGACGGTGCCCTGGAACCCGTCGTCGGACACCACGAGGTTGGAGCCGCCCGACAGGACAAGGAGGGGCTCGTCGGCGTCGTCGACCTCGCGGACCGCGTCGACGAGCTCGTCGGCGGTCTCGACGGTGACGACCCGCGAAGCAGGGCCACCCACCCGCATCGTCGTGAAGGTCGACAGCGGAACGTCGTGTTGCTCGCGCACGCGGTGGACCGGCCCGGTCAGTCGAGCCTGGCGACGGCGAGCGCGCGGCCCAGGATCTTGGCGCCGTCGGCGGTCGCCGTGAGCTCGACGGTGACGCGCTTCGTCTCCGGGTCGGCCGCCTTGACGACGCCGGAGACCTCGATGTCGGCGCCCGTCTCGTAGGGGACGACGACGGGCCGGGTGAAACGGACGCCGTACTCGACGACGCGGCCGGCGTCGCCGACCCAGTCGGTCACGAGTGTGACGGCCGAACCCATCGTGAACATGCCGTGTGCGATGACATCGGGCAGCCCGACCTTCTTGGCGAACGGCTCGTCCCAGTGGATCCGGTTGCGGTCGAGCGACGCACCGGCATACTGCACGAGGCGGGCGCGGTCGACGTGAACGGTAATCGACGGCAGTGCGTCGCCGACCGACACGTCGGAGAAGGCTCGGACCGTCACGGGCGCGGGGGCCGTGGGCTGGGTGCTCATCACTCGTCTCCTCGGATGACGATGGTCGAGGTGGCCGTGCAGACGGCCTCGCCGGTCTCGGTGGCCAGCTCGGTGCGGGTCGTGACCATGGCGTGCCCGCCCGCCTCACGCACCGCGTCGACGTGGAGCGTGCCGACGACGGCGTCGCCAGCGGTGAGGGGCCGGTGGTGGGTGAACCGCTGCTCGCCGTGCACGACGCGGGAGAAGTCGATGCCGGCCTCCGGGTCGTTGACCAGCTGCGCGTCGCACTGCTGGGCGATGAGGACCGCGAACGTCGGGGGTGCGATGACGTCGGCATAGCCACGCGCGCGGGCGACGGCGGCGTCGACGTGCACCGGGTCGGACGAGCCGACGGCCTCGGCGAACTCGCGGATCTTGGCGGCACTGACCCGATAGGTCTCGGTGGGCGGGTAGACCCGGCCCTGGAAGTCTGCGTTCACCGGCATACGGGCACCCTATCGAGCGTCACCGACCCCGGCCCGACGCGTCCGGGAACGACGACGCTCCCCCGGCCGGGTGGCCGAGGGAGCGGTCAGGGGATCGCGCTGGGTCAGCGGGTCTCGCGGTGCTCCGTGTGCTTGCCGCACTTGGGGCAGAACTTGTTCATCGCGAGACGGTCGGGGTTGTTCCGACGGTTCTTCTTCGTGATGTAGTTGCGGTCCTTGCAGTCCACGCACGCCATCGTGATCTTGGGACGGACGTCGGTGCTCTTGCTGGCCACGGCAACCTGCTCTTTCGGGAACGTTCTTTGGTGTTCGGTCGTCTTGCGACGGGTGTCGCGCGGAGCGTCACGCGTTCCGGGCGGCATCCCGGGGTGACACGCAGGCGCGACGTCCAAGGTTACGCGACACCCGGACGATTCGAGAAATCGGCGCGGGTGCACGCTGAAGTGGTAGCGGGAGCGGGGCTCGATCCCGCGACCTCACGATTATGAGTCGTGCGCTCTAACCAGCTGAGCTACCCCGCCATGGGCTGCCGTTCCCCGACCTCGCCGCGACTGCGACGGACCGGGGCCCGACCGACCAGAGCCCCAATAGGGAATCGAACCCTAGACCTTTTCCTTACCATGGAAACGCTCTGCCGACTGAGCTATTGGGGCGCGGCCGACACTGCAGACCGTCACGCGGACGGGCCAAGGTCGACCTGTTGTGCGACGGTGAGACTACACGGTCGGCGGCGCGGATACGAAATCGACCCAGCACTCCGCGGGCCCCCTCGTGGGGTGCCCGGCGCCTGACAGGATCGGGCCATGACCGATCGCCCCGAAGCAGCGACCGCCGCCGGCCCGTCGAGCCCGTCGAGCCCGTCGAGCCCGTCGAGCCCGTCGAGCCCGGACTCGGTGCCGGCGTCGAGGACGCTGCCGGGACGCAGCACCCGGAGCCCGTTCGAGCCCTACCGGGAGGTGGACGCGACGGAGGTGCGCGTGCACTTCGACCGGCGCAGCATGTGGCGGGCAGGTTGGACCGTCGTCGCCGTCGTCGCGCTCGCGGCCATCGGCAAGTGGGTGCTCTCGGACGCCGGCAACGTCATCTTCATGCTCGTCATGTCGGTCATCGCCTCGATCGCGATGGAGCCTGCCGTCGCCCGCCTCAGCAGACGCATGCGACGCGGGTTCGCCACCGCCCTCGTCATGCTCGGCACCGTCGTCTTCCTCGCAGTCTTCCTCGTCGTCTTCGGACAGCTCCTCGGCGAGCAGATCGCCACGCTGGTGCGAGCCGTCCCCTCGCTCGTCGAGAGCCTGGCCGCCTGGGCCAACGAGACCTTCGGCATCACGCTCGACTACCGGAAGCTGCTCGACCAGCTCGGCATCGGCACCACGGCACTCGCGTCGGTCGCGCAGAACCTCGCAGGTGGCCTCTTCGGCGTCGTCGCCGCGGTCCTCGGAGCGGCGTTCGGCAGCCTCACCTTTGCGTTCTTCACCTACTACTTCTCCGCCGACGGCCCCCGGCTGCGCCGCTGGGTCGCCCAGCTGGTGCCGCCCCGCCAGCAGGAGGTCGTCGGCGTCGCCTGGGAGCTCGCGGTGCGCAAGACCGGAGGGTACGTGGCGGCACGCCTCGTGCTCGCCGGCATCTGCGGGGGCTTCAGCGGCCTGTTCATGCTCATCATCGGTATGCCGTACTGGCTGGCCCTCGGCGTGTGGACGGGCATCGTCGCGCAGTTCGTGCCCAACGTCGGCACCTACATCGCGATCGCGTTGCCGGTGTTCGTGGGGCTCGTCGGCGACCAGCCGTGGCAGGGGCTCGCGATGCTGGCCTTCGCGCTCGTCTACCAGCAGGTCGAGAACCTCACCATCGAGCCGCGGATCTCGGCCCAGGCGGTCGACGTGCACCCCGCGGTGTCGTTCGGCTCGGTGCTCTTCGGTGCCTCGCTCTTCGGCGTGGGTGGCGCCTTCGTCGCCGTGCCCGTCGCAGCGCTCATGCTGGCCCTCTTCGACATCTACGCGCACAAGTACGAGCTGCTCCCCCACCTCGCGCAGCTCCAGCCGGGCGAGCGGGAGGGGGACGGCGACGACGAGGAACCTCCGACCGAGGCCGGCGGCGAGCCGGCGGTCGACCCGGAGCAGGGACCGGCGCTGCTGCAGCGGCTGCTGCGCCGCGGCTGAGCGGCCCCCGCGTCAGTCGGCAGCGTCGTGGGCGTCGAGAGCCTCCTGCGCCGCCGCCTCCTCCTGCTCGCGCCGATCACGTATGCCGGCCGCCTCGTCGAGCTCGCCCGTGACCTTCTCCAGCCGGGCGCGTGCCGTGGCGAGCCGCCGCTCGAGGTCGGCGATGCCCTCGGTGACCTCCTCGTGCCGGGCCGTGAGGACGGCGACCTGCCGGTCGGCGGTGCGCAGCTCGGTTCGGGCGACGTCCAGCGCGGCCTGGAGCCTCGCGCGCTCCGCGGTGCGCTTGGCCCGGCGTCGCTCCTCGAGGTCGACGGTGTCGCCTCCCCCACCGGGAAGGACGGACAGGGAGGGACGGGCCTCGTCGGCGTACTCGTCGCCGTCGCCGGCCGTACCGAGGGCCACGACGTCCTCGACGTCGACCGAACCGAATCCGGAGTAGCTCAGGGCCCGCACGAGCGAACCGGTGAGAACGGAGGCCTCCGCGTCCTCGTCGGCGATGAGCGCCGTCAGGGTGTCTCGCACCTCCTGCGCCACGCCTGCACCCAGCTTCTGCCCCTCGGCCGCGGCCACCTCGGCGATGCGGTCCGCGAGGGCGTCGACACGTTTGGAGCGTTCACGCCCGAGCACGCGCAGCTGGTCGGCGTCGAGACTGCGCTGCGCCTCGCGGAGGAGCTCCGCGAAGGTCCTGAACTCCTCGAGCTCGTCGGCGTGCCCGCGGACGAAGTGGTTGACCGCCCACGCAGCGACCGTCGGCTTGCGCAGCGCACCGATCGAGGCGGCAAGCTCCTTCTCGCCGGCCGACTTCGCCTGCGCCACCAGCTCAGAGCGCAGCGGGGTGAACTGAGCCGGCGGAGCGGCATACAGCTGCTCGACGGCGGCGCGCAGGTGCAGGATCACCCCTGCATCCTGCCCCAAACCGGGTGGTGCAGCCCGTTCCTGACGGGCAGTCTGGACCCCGTGATCTGGATCTGTGCGACCTGTGCCGTCGAGACCGATGACCTCGCGGAGCCGCCGGCGCAGTGCGCCGTGTGCGAGGACGAGCGTCAGTGGGTGCCCGAGTCGGGCCAACGGTGGACCACCCTCAGTGAGCTTCGCGAGGCGGGCACACGGATCACGATCGACCCCGTGGAGGACGACCTCTGGGGGCTGAGGGCCGACCCTGCGGTCGGCATCGGCCAGCAGACCATGGTCGTGCGCACTGCGGAGGGCGTGCTGCTCTTCGACTGCGTCGGCTACGTCGACGACGCAGCCGTCTCCTTCGTGCGGTCGCTCGGGCCGACGCTCGCGGTCGCCGCGAGCCACCCGCACATGTACGGCGTGCAGACGGAGTGGGCGCGCGCACTCGGCGACGTGCCGGTCCTGGTCGCCTCCCCCGACGCCGAATGGGTGCGACGCCGTGACCCGCTCGTCGAGCTGTACGACGAACGGCGCGAGGTGGCGACCGGCCTCACGCTGCACCGGGTGGGCGGGCACTTCCGCGGGCAGGCGGTCGTCGAGTGGCAGGCCGGTGCGGACGGCCGCGGGGTGCTGCTCGCCGGCGACGCCGTCTTCCCGAACCCGGACCGGCGGACGGTGAGCTTCCTGCGCAGCTACCCGAACCGGATCCCGCTGTCGGGCAACGTCGTCCAGCGCATCGCACGTCAGCTCGAGGGGCTGCACTACGACCGCCTCTACAACAACTTCGGCGCCGTCGTGCCAACTGACGCCAAGACGGTGGTCCGCCGCTCCGCCGACCGCCATGCAGCCTGGACGCGCGGGGACTTCGACCACCTGACGTGACCGGGCGTGCAGAAGGCCCGGCGACCGGGTAGGTCAACTGCGACGGCGTCGTCCGGCGCCGCCTCGCACCCTCTGGAGGAGAAGCCATGAGCGACAACCCGCTGGACCCGGTGGGCGACACCAGCGACGACCCGATGACCGAGGGCCCGGCCGACGGCGGAGCCGACGTGGGCAGCCACGACAGCGGAGCTGACGGAGGAGCAGACACCGAGGGACCCGCCGACGGCGGAGCCGACGTGGAGAGCCACGACGGCGGTGCAGACGGCGGAGCCTGATGACCGCTGGCACGACGGGCCGGGCGCCCACGCAGCCGCGTGGGCGCTCGGCGTTACGACGTCTCGTGCCGGTCGACGCCGACACGTTCGCGCGTGACCACTGGGGACGCACGCCCCTGCTCACGCGTGTGGACGACCTTCCCGGCGGGATCCTCGACCTGTTCGGGGAGGGCTCCGTCGACGAGCTCGTGTCGCGGCGCGGGCTGCGCGCGCCGTTCCTGCGCGTTGCCCGGAACGGCCGCACCCTCGGCGACCGCGAGTTCACGCAGGGCGGCGGCGTCGGTGCGACGGTCGGCGACCAGGTCAGTGACGACAAGCTGCTTCGCCTCTTCGCCGACGGCTCCACCATCGTCCTGCAGGGTCTGCACCGCACGTGGGGTCCGCTCATCGACTTCACCCAGCAGCTCGCCGAGGAGCTGGGTCACCCCGTGCAGGCCAACGCCTACGTCACCCCGAGCCAGAACACCGGCTTCAGCGACCACTACGACGTCCACGACGTCTTCGTGGTGCAGATGGGCGGTGAGAAACGCTGGCGCCTGCACCCGCCCGTCCACACGGCCCCGCTGCGCGACGAGCCGTGGACCGACCACCGTGCCGAGGTCGAGGAGGCGGCGCAGCACCCCCCGGAGCACGAGTTCACGCTGCATCCGGGCGACGTGCTGTACCTGCCGCGTGGCTGGGTGCACTCGGCGACCGCCCTCGGCGGCGTCAGCACCCACCTGACCCTCGGCATCCACGTCTGGACCCGGCGCCACGTCGCCGACGAGCTGGTCTCGATCGCGCTCGCCACGGCGAGCCGGGACGAGCGGGTGCGGGCGTCCCTCGACGTGACCCCGTCCGGCTTCGACCGAACCGCTCTCGCCCCCGACGTCGAGATCGTCCGCGAGGCGCTCGTGCAGGCGATGCGCGAGATCGAGCCCGGAGACGTCGTCGACGCCCTCGAGGTCCGAGCATCTGGCGCTCAGCGGCCCTCCCCGATCAGCCCCCTCGCGCAGGTCGCCGCGGCCGAGGCGCTCACTCCTGACACGGGGCTGCGTCTGCGGCCCCACGTGGCAGCCCGGCTCGTCCAGGACTCGGACGGCTCGGTCACGCTGCACAGCCGGATCGCCCACGTGGCGGTCGAGCCGCACGACGTCGGCACTCTCGTCGCCCTCATCGACGACGGCGTGCTCCGGGCCGACATGGTCGGGATCGAGCTCGCCAGGGCTCTCATGCTCGCCGGACTGCTCGTCGTCGCCGAGGACTGACCGCGCAGACTGCCCCCTCGACGGTTTGGACCGTCGAAGAGGCCATGTTCTGCGGGGTGCTGACCGTCGAAGGGCCACGTTCTGCGGTGTGCTCACCGTCGAGAGGCCACTCCCTGCGCGGTGCTCAGGCGTCGACGGCGTCGGTGAGGGCCTTCCTGGCGCCGACGAGCGAGGGGCCGTACCACGTGAGCAGACGTCCGCTGACGAGTGCCGTGCGGGCGTGCGCGAACGCCTCCGGTCCATCGTGGGCCGTGAAGACGTAGGGCTCGTCGGGCAGCAGGACGACGAGACCCGCGCGGTCGAGGTCGGCCAGCTCGACGTGCGGATAGCGATCGGCGTGGTCGGCGAGGACGTTGCGCCAGCCGAGCCGGGCCACGACGTCGCCTGTGAACGTGTCGCGGCCGACGGCCATCCACGGGTCACGCCAGATCGCGACCGCGACCTCGCGGGACGGCTCGGGCACGGGACCCGCCCACTCGTCACGAGCCGCCGCGAGCCAGGCGGGTGTGCCCACCTCGAGCACCTCACCGAACAGCCGTCCGAGTGAGTCGAGGGCACCCGGCACCGTCTCGATGTCGGTCACCCACACCGCCAACCCGGCCTCCCGCATCCGGCGCACGTCGAGCTCGCGGTTCTCCTCCTTGTTCGCCACCACGAGGTCAGGCCCGAGGGCCGCGACGGCCTTGAGGTCGGGGTTCTTCGTGCCTCGGACCCGTCGCACCGCCATGCCTTCCGGGTGCGTGCACCAGTCGGTGGCGCCGACGAGCCGCTCAGGGCAGCTCGTCGCGAGCGCCTCGGTGATCGACGGCACCAAAGACACGACCCGGCGCGGCGGCGTCGGCAACGACACGGCATACGCCAGGTCGTCGACCAGCGTCACGGGTCGCATGTGTTGGCCTCTCGACGGTGACAGGGCAGCAACTTCTGGCCTCTCGACGGTGAGGGGGCCGCAGGTCCTGGCCTCTCGACGGTGGAGATCGGGTCAGACGTTGCGACGGTACTGGCCGCCGACCTCGAAGAAGGCCTCGGTGACCTGCTGGAGCGAGCAGACCCGAGCGGCGCGCATGAGGACGTCGAAGACGTTGCCGCCCTCGATCGCCACGGCGCGCAGCTCCTCCAGCGCGGCCTTCGCCTCCACCTCGTGCTCCTTGCGGAAGGCGCGGACGCGGGAGAGCTGGCTCTGCTTCTCCTCCTCGGTGCCCCGCGCGAGCACGACCTTGCGCGGGGTCTCGCCCTCGTGCGGGTTGCGGAACGTGTTGACGCCGATGATGGGAAGGCTGCCGTCGTGCTTGCGGTGCTCGTAGAGCATCGACTCGTCCTGGATGCGGCCACGCTGGTAGCCGGTCTCCATCGCGCCGAGCACGCCGCCGCGCTCGGTGATGCGGTCGAACTCCTTGAGGACGGCCGCCTCGACGAGGTCGGTCAGCTCGTCGATGACGAAGGAGCCCTGGAGGGGGTTCTCGTTCATCGCGAGACCCCACTCACGGTTGATGATGAGCTGGATGGCGAGCGCGCGGCGCACCGACTCCTCCGACGGCGTCGTCACGGCCTCGTCGTAGGCGTTGGTGTGCAAGGAGTTCGCGTTGTCGTAGATGGCGATGAGCGCCTGCAGCGTCGTGCGGATGTCGTTGAAGTCCATCTCCTGCGCGTGCAGCGAGCGGCCTGACGTCTGCACGTGGTACTTCAGCTTCTGGCTGCGGTCGTTGGCGCCGTACTTCTCCTTCATCGCGACCGCCCAGATACGGCGCGCGACGCGGCCGAGCACGGAGTACTCGGGGTCCATGCCGTTGCTGAAGAAGAACGAGAGGTTGGGCGCGAACTCGTCGATCTTCATGCCGCGCGCGAGGTAGCTCTCGACGTAGGTGAACCCGTTGGCCAGGGTGAAGGCGAGCTGGCTGATGGGGTTGGCCCCGGCCTCGGCGATGTGGTAGCCGGAGATGCTCACCGAGTAGAAGTTGCGCACCTGGTGCTCGATGAACCACTGCTGGATGTCGGCCATCATCTTCAGGCTGAACTCGGTGCTGAAGATGCAGGTGTTCTGGCCCTGGTCCTCCTTGAGGATGTCGGCCTGCACCGTGCCCCGGACGTTGGCGAGGGCGTATGCCGTGAGCTCGGCGCGCTCGTCGTCGCTGGGCTCGCGGCCCTCCCGCGCCGTGAAGGCGTCGACCTGCTGGTCGATCGCGGTGTTGAGGAAGAAGGCGAGGATCGTCGGCGCGGGGCCGTTGATCGTCATCGACACCGAGGTGGTCGGCGAGACGAGGTCGAACCCGTCGTAGAGGGCCTTCATGTCGTCGAGCGTCGCGATGGAGACCCCCGACGTGCCGACCTTGCCGTAGACGTCGGGGCGCGGGTCGGGGTCACGGCCGTAGAGGGTCACGGAGTCGAAGGCGGTCGACAGGCGGGTCGCCGGCTGCCCCGCGGACAGCAGCTTGAAGCGGCGGTTGGTGCGGAACGGGTCGCCCTCTCCGGCGAACATGCGGGCGGGGTCCTCCCCCTCGCGCTTGAACGGGAAGACGCCGGCGGTGAACGGGTAGTAGCCGGGGAGGTTCTCGCGGCGCAGGAAGCTGACGAGCTCGCCGTGGTCGCGGTAACGCGGCAGTGCGACGCGCGGGATCTTGTTGCCCGACAAGGACTCTCGCGTCAGCGGGTTGCGGATCTCCTTGTCGCGGATGCGCACGACCTGCTCGTCGCCGGAGTAGGACTCGACGACTGACGGCCACGCATCGAGGGCCTCGCCGACCTCGGCCGGCACGTCCTTGCGGGCCGCCTCGAGAAGGGACTCGACGCCGTCTGAGGATGCCCCGGCGTCGGCGAGCTCGCCCCGCACGGACTCGAGCCGCTGCACGCGCGCGGCGGCGGCGGCATACGCCTCGGTCTTGTCGTGGTAGCCGCGGACCGTCTCGCTGATCTCGGCCAGGTAGCGCACCCGGGCCGCGGGGACGATCGTCGCGATGCGAGTCGACTGCTTGGTCGCCACGGGCGGCAGGACGCCCTCCTCGACGGGCATGCCCTTGTCGGAGAGGAGCTTTCGCAGCTCCTGGTAGAGCGCGGTGACGCCGTCGTCGTTGAAGGTGGCGGCCGACGTGCCGTAGACGGGCATGTCGGCAGGGCTCTTGCCGAAGGCCTCGCGGTTGCGGACCATCTGGCGGCCGACGTCACGCAGGGCGTCCTCGGCGCCGCGGCGCTCGAACTTGTTGATGGCCACGACGTCGGCCTGGTCGAGCATGTCGATCTTCTCGAGCTGGCTGCTCGCGCCGAACTCGGGCGTCATGACGTAGAGCGAGACGTCTGCGTAGTCGACGATGGCGGCGTCGCCCTGGCCGATGCCCGGCGTCTCGAGCACGACGAGGTCGAAGCCGGCGGCCTTGACGACGGACAGGACGTCGTCGAGGTGCGTCGGCACCTGGGATCCGCCCCGTGTGGCGAGGCTGCGGAAGAAGACGCGGTCTCCGTCGAGAGAGCTCATGCGGATGCGGTCGCCCAGGAGGGCGCCGCCACCGCGGCTGCGGGTCGGGTCGACGGCGAGGACGGCGACACGGAGCTTGTCCTGCTGGTCGAGGCGGAGCCTGCGGACGAGCTCGTCGGTGAGGCTCGACTTGCCGGAGCCGCCGGTGCCGGTGATGCCGAGGACGGGCATCCGGCGGCGGGCGGCGGCCTCGCGGACGGCGGCGAGGGTCGCCTCGTCGATGTCGCCCTCCTGCGCGCCCGTGATCGCACGCGCGACCGCTGCGCGCTCGCCGGCGAGGACCGCCTCGAGCGTCGGTGCCCCGATCTCCCACGGGTCGAAGTCGCAGTCGGCGACGACCTGGTTGATCATGCCGGCGAGACCGAGGCGCTGGCCGTCCTCCGGGCTGAAGATGGTGACCCCCGAGTCGCGCAGCCGGGCGATCTCGTCGGGGACGATGACGCCTCCTCCTCCGCCGACGACGCGGACGTGGCCGGCGCCGTTCTCCTCGAGCAGCTGCACGAGGTACTCGAAGTACTCGACGTGGCCGCCCTGGTACGAGCTCACGGCGACGCCCTGCACGTCCTCCTCGATGGCCGCGTCGACGACCTCCTGGACCGAGCGGTTGTGGCCGAGGTGGACGACCTCGGCGCCCTGCGTCTGCATGATGCGCCGCATGATGTTGATCGACGCGTCATGCCCGTCGAAGAGGCTGCTCGCCGTGACGAGCCGGACGTGGTGCCTCGGCCGGTGCATGGCGGGCTCGGCGGGCTGGTGCTGCTGGGACGACTGCGCGGTCACGACTGGCCTCCGGGGTGCGACGTTGACGCCAAAATACTAGGACTTCCTACTAATGGACGTCAACGCGTCGTGGTCCTACGATGGCGCCATGAGTGCGGAGACGAACGCGGCCACTGGCGTCGCCGCAGGAGCGGGCCTCGGCTTCGACCCGATCGCGCGCGCCCGCGAGCAGTGGGTGGAGCAGGGCTGGGATGCCGCGGCCGACGGCATGGCCGCGATCACCTCGCTCATGCGGGCCCACCAGATCGTCCTGGCCCGGGTCGAGGCGACGCTCAGGCCGCTCGGCGTGACGTTCGCCCGCTACGAGGTGCTCATGCTGCTGTGGTTCAGCAAGCGAGGGTCCCTGCCCATGAAGGTCATCGGTTCACGCCTGCAGGTGCATCCGACGAGCGTCACGAACGCCGTCGACCGTCTCGAGGACGCCGGGCTCGTCACCCGCTCGACACACCCGGAGGACCGACGAGCCATGCTCGTCGCCCTGACGCCTGCCGGGCGCGAGCTCGCCGAACGCGCGACGAAGGCCCTCAACGCGGAGGTCTTCGAGCGGCCCGACCTCGGCTCCCGTGACGTGCGCTCGCTCGTCGACGTGCTGACCCGCCTGCGCGGTCGCGCCGGCGACTTCTGAGCATGCTCGCCCGCGTCAGGCGTGGGCAGAACGAACCGGCTCGCTCGACGTCGCCCGTCGGGCAAGGTCTTCGAGCACGGTGAGTGCCCCTTCGACGTCCCCGATCTCGCTCCGGTGGGCCATCGGCAGGCCGCTGAGGATGCTGCCGGGCTCGACGACGCCCCAGACGTCCGTGCCCGACCCGACGTAGTCGGAGTACTTCGACGGCAGGTACGGGTTGCGCGAGTGGGTCTCGCTCGTGCTGGCGTCGTTGACGAGCAGGACGTCGAGGCGCGTGCAGAGGCTGAGGTACTCGAGGTAGTCGACGAAGGGCTGCGCGACGACGACGCCGGTGAGCCCGCCCCGGGCGACGTCGGCGGCGAGGTCGTCCGGTCTGCGGGAGAAGACGTGCAGCCGGAGGCGGTCTCGGAGCGAGGGGTCGAGCCGCCGGAGGGCCTCGAGGACCTCGCCGAGGGTCCGAGTGCCGTAGAGGACGCCGAAGTAGCCGATGTGGACCCGCCCCGGCTCGAGGTCGTAGCCGCTCGGCACGAGGCGGTAGAGCTCGGCCGGCGGCACCGGGTGCGGCCGCACGGCGGCGACCTCCCGGGCCCGCGCAGCGAGAGCGGGGTCGGGGAAGTCCTCGAGCATGTAGTCGCGCTGGTGCTCGTTGGTGAACACGACCTCGTCGGCAAGGGCGAAGGCCAGCGTGACGCTCCACAGGTAGAGGTTGTCCGACGCGGGTGGCACGACCCCGCGGGCTTCCAGTGCGGCCCGGAACTCGGCCAGCAGGGCCGGGTCCGCAGGTCCCGAGCTCTCGCGCACCGAACCGTCGATGTCGTGCAGCACCGGGTCGGAGAACTCCGCCACCCACCGCACGCCGGGGTGTCGCAGCGTGTAGAGGGCCGCGACGACGTGCGGCGCGACGGGCGTGCTGCGGCTGTAGACGGAGCGGTAGCGGCCGGCGAGGCCCTGCCGCTCGAGCAGCTCGACCCCGCGGCGCGCGAAGGCCGTCACACCCGGCCACCAGAACCACACCGGCTTGGTCGGGACGGTCCGCACCTGGTCGACGTACTCGGACCACACCAGGTCCGACGACTGGTCGACGGCGTGCTCGTCGTCGCGCTGGGTCGTGAGGACGTCGACGACCGCGCCGGCGTCGCGGATCCGCCGGGCAGCGACGTTGGCCGACGTGTCGACGACGGGGACCGCATACTGCAGGATCGCCAGGTCGCGGGCCACGCCGCGGTTGAGCCGGGCGGGCTGCACCGCCCACAGGCCATGCGCGCGTCGCTCGGCCACGACGTCGCCGTGCGCCTCCGGGTGGGCCCGGAGGTGGCGGTTCAGCTGGTCGGTCTCCTCGACCACCATCCACGCGCGTGCGGCGAGCGCCGTGCGGTCCGTGAGCGGCAGGCTGAGGAGCCGCTCGATGCCCGAGAGAACGGCGCCGGGGCTCTCCTGGCGTATGCCGCGTGCCGCCACCGAGCGGTAGTGCACCGCGTCGTCGGCCGTGGAGCAGAACGACAGCCCGGGCTCCCCGGCGAGGAGGATCCGGCCGCAGAGGACGGCGTCCTCGCCGGTCGGCAGGTCGGCGTCGAAGCCCGTCCGCCGGACCAGGTCGACCGGGAGCATGGTGGCCGCGAGGCTGCCGAGGGCGGAGGGGGCGCGACCCAAGGGCACGAGCTGGCCCTGGCACGGGATCTGCCGCTCGAGCCTCGGCGCGCTGAAGACGGCGGGGCGCCCGCTCGGCGGCGTGTCGACGTGGAACGCGACGGCGACGCGTCCGTCGCCGCACCGGTCGCGGAGTGCGCGCAGCAGGTTCGGCGAGACGCGGTCGTCGTCGTGGACGAAGGTCACCCAGTCCCCGAGTGCGGCTGCGAGGCCGACGTTCTTGGCCGCGGCGCGGGTGCAGGCGTCGAGCGTGAGGTGCCGCAGCCGGAGCCCTGGGTGGCTGGAGCGGGCGCGCGACACGGCAGCGACGGTGCCGTCGTCGGGACCGTGCTGCACGAGGACCACCTCGTACCGCTCGTGCTCGAGGGTCTGGTCGGCCAGCGTGCGGAGGCAGGCGCCGACCCACGCCGACCCGCGGTCGGTCGGGACGATGACGGACACTTCGGGTCTGTCGAACGTGCGGTCCACGAGTCTCTCCACGGGTCTGCCGGCTCGGATCACCGGCGCGGGTCGAGGGTGCGGCTCGTCCACCCGGACAGCACCGCCCGGATTACTCTAGGGTGCACGCGTGACGGATTCGGAGTGGCCGCCCGGCCCCGCGATCGTGGTGTCGGATGACGAAGCGCGCGCGGCCGTGGTCGCCGCGCACTTCCCCGACGCGTACCTGACCCACCCGGGGGCCGACCGCGTCTCGCCGCCTGGCGCGCCGCGCGCCTCGCGGCTCGTCGTGCTCGCCGGGTCGGATGCTGACCAGGCGCTGGCGGAGCTGCTCCCCCGCCTCGCCGACGACGCCACGCTCCTCGTCGAGTCGAGCGGTGCCTCCGAGCCGGCGGTCGCCGGCTGGCATGCGCTGCGTCGGCTGGACGCCGATGGCTTCCGGCTCGTCGAGCTGGGTCGAGGTGATGCCGCCGGGGCCGCGGGAGCCACCTCTTCGGTGACGAGCAACCACGCCATGGCGTCGGCGCCCGTGCTGTCGACGGCATCCGGCGATGGACCGCCGTCCGCGCCGGCGGCGGACCGGGGCGCGGCCCCTGACCCCACGGCGACGCCGGCCTCCGGCACTCCCCCCCAGCCCGCCGCCTCCCCCGCCCCCACGGCGGCGCCGACGGCGCCTCCCCCCGGATCCACGTCACGGCGCAGCCGGCTGCTCGCCCTCGGCGCCGTCGCCGCCGTCGCCGCCGTCGCTGCCGTAACGGTCGCGGTCGTAGTGGCGCTCGTGACGACGACCGGCTACGTGGGCTTCGCCGTGACGCTCGTGACCCTCGTCCTGCTCGGCGGAGTCGCGGCCCTGGCCTGGCTGCAACAGCGCGGCACGAAGAAGGTTCAGGCCACACTCGGCCGCCACCGCGACAAGGACCGCGCGGCCCGGGCCAAGGCGCAGAAGCAGCTCACCGCCGCGACGTCGTCGATGCAGGCGCGCACCGAGGCCCTGGACGAGCGACTGGCGGTCCTCGAGCGCGAGCTCCACGTCGTGTCGGCCTCGACCCTCGAGACGGCACGCCGGCTCCCCGAACCGCGGACGCCCGAGATGTTCACCGACCCGCACGAGCTCACGGCCATGCACCAGACCCAGGCCGTCGCCAACCTCTTCGCGCTCGTGCCGGTCCGTGGCGTCATCCCCTTCATGGGCGGCTGGGCCGCCTCCCCCGACCTCGTCCTCACGCTCGTCGCTGAGGTCCTGAGCCGCCGTCCGGCACTCGTCGTCGAGTGCGGCAGCGGCGTCTCGACGCTGTGGATGTCGCTCGTCATCGACCACTTCGGGCTCGAGACGCGCATCGTGTCGCTCGACCACGACCCCGCCTACGCCGAGCAGACCCGCCAGACGCTGCGCGACCACGGCGTGGCCCACGTCGCGGAGGTCCGCGACGCCCCCCTGACGCCCACGGGCCTGCCCGGGCACGACACCCCGTGGTACGCCCTCGAGTCCATCGAGGACCTCCACGACATCGGCCTGCTCTTCGTCGACGGGCCTCCCGACGCCACCGGCCCGCTCGTACGGCTGCCGGCCGTGCCGCTCCTCAAGGACCGGCTCGCTCCGCGCGCGAGCGTCCTGCTCGACGACGTCGTACGCGCCGCCGAGCAGGAGGTCACGAGCCGCTGGGCCGCGATCCTCCCGGACTTCACCCTCACCCGGCTCTCGCTGCAGAAGGACGCCTCACGCTTCCGCCGGGGCTGAGCACCGCCGGGAGCGTCTCGTTCCACGACACCCGAGACGGTCCGGCCGGAGCCTCGACAGACTGGGGAGCATGCCAGACACTCCCCCTCCGTCCGCTGACCACCTCACCTGGCTCGAGGAGCAGCGCCGCCGGCTCGCCGCGTTGCTGCGCCACGCACAGCGACCCGGTGGCGGCTTCGGCTGGCTGACCGACGACGGCCAGATCGACCCGTCGCGCGGCGTCGAGGTGTGGATCACGGCCCGGATGACGCACGTCGCGGCCCTGGCCGTGCTCGAGGACGACACGGCATACGCCGAGGTCGTCGACCATGGCGTGGCCACGTTCGCACCCGGCGGCCTGCTCCACGACCCCGAGCACGGCGGCTGGTACACGTCGGTCCGCGCAGACGGGTCGCCCGACGTCGACGACAAGCGGGCCTACGAGCACGCGTTCGTCGTCCTGGCCGCCTCGAGCGCGTCAGCGGCCCGCCGGCCCGGTGCCGACGACCTGCTCGACGCGGCGCTGCAGACCTTCGAGCAACGGTTCTGGAGCGAGTCGGAGGGCCTGGCGCTCGACGTCTGGGACCGCAGCTGGACCGTCCTCGAGGACTACCGCGGCGTCAACGCCAACATGCACTCGCTCGAGGCGCTCCTCGCAGCCTGGGACGTCACCCGCGACCCGCGGTGGCTGAGCCACGCGCTGCGGATCACCGAGCGCGTCGTGCACGGCTTCGCTCGGCACGAGCACTACCGGCTGCCCGAGCACTTCGACGCCGGCTGGCGACCGCGACACCAGTACAACCGCGACCTGCCTGCGGACCCGTTCCGCCCCTTCGGCGTGACCCCCGGGCACCTGCTCGAGTGGTCGCGCCTGGCGCTGCAGCTGCGGCGAGCCCTCGGCGCGGAGGCGCCCGCGTGGCTGCTCGACGACGCGCGGTCCCTCTTCGACGTCGCCGTGCACGAGGGCTGGCACGCCGACGGGCAGGAGGGCTTCGTCTACACAACCGACTTCGAGGGCCGCCCCGTCGTGCGCGACCGGCTGCACTGGGTCGTCACCGAGGCGATCGCTGCCGCCCGCACGCTCCACCTCGCCACGGGCGACCCCACGTATGCGGCGTGGTACGACCGCTGGTGGCAGCACGCGCGCGACCACTTCGTCGACCCCGCGGACGGCTCGTGGCGCCATGAGCTGACGCCCGACCTCACGCCGTCGAGCACGGTGTGGCGTGGACGGCCCGACGTCTACCACGCCTACCAGGCATGCCTGTCGGGTGCGCTCGGCGAGATCACGTCGTTCGCCGGGGCGCTGCGGGAGGGCGGGCTGCGCTGACACCGCCGACGGCGGTGGTCAGCCGAGGACGCGGTCGAGGAAGGCGTTGCCGAACGTGCGGTCCGGGTCCACCCGGTCGCGCAGGGCCCGGAAGTCCGACATCCGCGGGTACATCGGCGCCAGGTCGACGGCCTCCGCGACGAAGCACTTGCCCCAGTGTGGACGCGCCCCGAGCGGCAGCAGCGCCGCCTCGATCGCGGGCAGGACGGCATACACCCGCTCGACGTCGCGCAGCCACGTGAAGTGCACCCCGAGCACGTCGTGGCCGTACGCGCTGCTGAGCCAGTGCTCGTCGGCCGCGACGGTGCGCAGCTCGCACACCTGCAGCACCGGGGCCATCCGCTCGCCGAGGGCGCGGAGCCGCTCGATGGCGGTGAGCGCGTGCTCGCGTGGCAGCAGGTACTCGCTCTGCAGCTCCTCGCCGCGGCTCGGCGTGAACTCCATCCGGAAGTGCGGCAGGCGGTCGAGCCACGGACCCGGCACGCCTCCCTGCTGCGTCACCGACTCGGTCGCACCACCCTCGAGCATGTGCATCGTCGTCGTGGCCGCGAGCGCTCCGAAGAGCTCGGTGGGCGCGTCGCCAGCCCGGCTCTTGAGCCACACCTGCTCGACCCCCGCATCGGTCCAGCGGGTGAAGAGGCTGACGCTGTAGGCGCTCTTCGTGATCGTCTCGAGGTCGCCGACCAGCGCGTCCCACGCCAGGCCGGTGTAGACGTCCTGGCGGACGTCGAAGGTGGGCTCGACGTCGAGCGTCGCGGCCGTCACGACACCGAGCGAACCGAGCGCCACGACGCTTCCGTGGAAGTCGGCGTCACCACGGCTGGTCGTACGCATCTCGCCGTCGGGACCCACGATGTCGAGGGACGCGACGGACGTTGCGAGAGAACCGTTCTCGACCCCCGAGCCGTGCGTCCCCGTCGAGACCGCACCCGCGACGGAGATGTGCGGCAGCGACGCGAGGTTGCCCAGCGCCCAGCCGGCCGCGTGCAGCTGGGTCGCCACCTCGCCGTATGCCGCCCGGCCCGTCACACGCGCCGTGCGGGTGCTCTCGTCGATCTCCACTGCGGTCGGGATGTCGGCGAGCGAGACGAGCACGCCGGCGTCGCTGTCCGTGATGTCGGTGAGATCGGTGAACGAGTGACGGGAGCCGATGGCCCGCACCCGTGTCTCACGCGCCACGACCTCCTGGAGCTCGTCGACCGACCGAGGGCTCTCGATGCGAGCGCGGTAGGTGTGGTTGCCGGCCCAGTTCGTCTCGATGCTCATGAGCAGCAGTCTGGCTCGTGTCGTCTCATCTCGCTTCGGCGTCTTCGACGCGGTCGGGAGGTGGCAGCTTCTGGACGCCTTCGGGCACGTCGTCCTGGTGCGTTCGAGCGACATGCACGACACCTGTCGGGGTGACGGCCTCGTCCGCTCGCACCGGCGTGGGGCTGGCGGGTCCGGGGGGCGTGCCGCGTCCACGGCTGATCCCGTTGATGATCATGCCGATGAAGCTCGGGCGCCCTCGGTACTTGGAGAGGACGTCCAGGGCCACCGCTCCCAGCAGGACCAGTCCCTTGATGATCTGGACGTAGTTGGAGTCGACGCTGAGGTTGGCCAGCCCGAGGTTGAGCACGCCCATCACGAGCCCGCCGACCATCGAGCCGGTGACGGTGCCGACACCGCCCGCCACGGCGGCGCCGCCGACGAACACGGCGGCGATCGCGTCGAGCTCGAAGCCCACGCCGTCCTTGGGGTTCGCGGCGTTGAGGTAGGCCGTGAAGACCATGCCCGCGATCGCGGACAGGAAGCCCATGTTGACCATCGCGAAGAGGTCGATGCGGCGGGTGTCCACCCCGGAGAGCCGGGCGGCGTTCGAGTTGCCGCCGACGGCGTAGATGTGGCGTCCGAGCACCGTGCGCTGGGTGATGTAGGTGTAGAGCACCACGAGGGCGCCGAGGATGAGACCGACGACGGGCACACCCTTGTACGAGGCGAGGAGCAGACCGAAGCCGAGCAAGAGGCCACAGATGACGACGAGCTTCAGCACGCTCAGCACCATCCGCGGCACCTCCATGCCGTACTTGCGCAGGTCGGCGCGCTTGCGCAGCTCGAGGTAGACGATGACCGCCACCGCCAGGAGGGTGAGCACGAGCGTCGGGTTGTGGTACCCCGTCACGGGGCCCATCTCCGGGATGTACCCGTTGGCGATCTTCTGGAAGCTCTCCGGCACGGGGATCGACTCGGCGTTGAGGATGATGAGGTCGAGGCCACGGAAGAGGAGCATGCCGGCGAGCGTGACGATGAAGGCCGGGATGCCGACGTAGGCGACCCAGAAGCCCTGCCAGATGCCGACGAGGATTCCGAGCGCCAGGCCGAGGAGGATGGCCGCTGGCCAGGGCAGGTCGAACTTCGCCATCGCCAGTGCGACCGTCGCCCCCACGAAGGCGCACACCGAACCGACCGACAGGTCGATGTGACCGGCGATGATCACCATGACCATGCCGATCGCGAGGATGAGGATGTAGCCGTTCTGCACGAGCAGCGACGTGACGTTGCGCGGCTGGAGGAAGAGTCCGTCCGTCAGGATCTGGAACATCGCCACGAGCAGCAGCAGGGCGATCATCATGCCGTACTGGCGGATGTTGCCACTGAGCGCGTTGCGGATGTCGCGGACGATGGAGGTGTCTTCGGGGGCGCTCTGCCTGCCGGGTGCGGGGGCGGTCTCGATCGCCATCTCAGTCAGCCTTTCGCTGGGTCATGTATCGCATGAGTACTTCCTGGTTAGCCTGTTCCCGCGGGACATCCGCGGTGATGACCCCTGCACTGAGCGTGTAGATGCGGTCGCAGAGCCCGAGCAGCTCGGGCAGCTCGGAGGAGATCACGAGGACGCCGCGTCCGCTGTCGGCGAGACGGTTGATGATCTCGTAGATCTCGTACTTGGCGCCGACGTCGATCCCCCGGGTCGGCTCGTCGAGGATCAGCACGTCGGGCTCGGTGAACATCCACTTGCCGAGGACCACCTTCTGCTGGTTCCCGCCGGAGAGCTTGGCGACCCCCGTCTCGATCGACGGCGTCTTGATGTTCATGCTCTTGCGGTAGCGCTCGGCGGCGAGGACCTCCTGCCGCTCGTCCACCGCGCCGGCGCGGCCCCGGATCGACTTCAGGCCGGCAGCCGTGATCGAGACCCGGATGGAGTCGAGCAGGTTGAGTCCGAGGCTCTTGCGGTCCTCCGTGACGTAGGCCAGCCCGCCGTCGATCGCCCGCCTGACCGTGTTGGCCTGGAGCGTCGTTCCCTCCTTGACCAGCTCGCCGCTGAGCTTGTGACCGTAGGACTCGCCGAAGACGCTGCGGGCCAGCTCGGTGCGCCCAGCGCCCATGAGGCCGGCGAGGCCGACGATCTCTCCGCGGCGCACCGTGAGGTTCGCACCCTTGACGATCAGGCGTGACGCGTCCTGCGGGTGGGCCACGGTCCAGTCACGGATCTCGAGCAGCACGTCTCCGACGGTCGACTCGTGTGGCGGGAACCGGTGGTCGAGGTCGCGGCCGACCATCCCGCGGATGATGCGGTCCTCGTTGACCTCGCCCCGTCGGACGTCGAGGGTCTCGATGGTGCGCCCGTCACGGATGATGGTGATCGAGTCCGACACCTCCTCGATCTCCGCGAGCTTGTGGCTGATCATGATCGAGGTGATGCCCTTGGCCTTGAGGCCGAGGAGCAGGTCGAGCAGGTGGCGGGAGTCGGTGTCGTTGAGGGCCGACGTCGGCTCGTCGAGGATGAGCAGCTTGACGTCCTTCGCCAGCGCCTTGGCGATCTCGACCAGCTGCTGCTTGCCGATGCCGATGTTCTTGATCTGCGTGTCCGGGTCCTCGTGCAGCCCGACCCGGGCGAACAGCTCCAGCGCGCGCTGGCGCGCGACCAGCCAGTCGATCCTGCCTGCGGAGGCCTGCTCGTTGCCGAGGAAGAGGTTCTCGAGGATCGACAGCTCCGGGACGAGGGCCAGCTCCTGGTGGATGATGACGATGCCCGCGGCCTCGCTCTCGCGGATGCCCTTGAACTCGCACAGCCGCCCGTCGAAGTGGATCTCGCCGGTGTACGTCCCGTGCGGGTAGACCCCGGAGAGCACCTTCATCAGCGTCGACTTGCCGGCACCGTTCTCGCCGCAGATGGAGTGGATCTCGCCGCGCTGCACCTCGAGGTTGACGTCGGACAACGCCTTCACCCCGGGGAACTCCTTGGTGATGGAGCGCATCGACAGCATCGTCGTGTTCATGGTCACTCGTGTCTCTCTCTCGTCCGAGAAGGCCCTTGGTGCGGCGGCCGCGTCGGCGTCCGCCGCACCAAGGGCCGGGGCTCGGCTACTTCAGCTGGTCGGCCGTGTAGTACTTCGCCTTGACCAGCACATCCGTCACGTTGGCCTTGTCGACGTCGACCGGCTCCAGCAGCTGGGTCGGGACGTTCTTGATGCCGTTGTTGTACGACGTCGTGTCGTTGACGGTGACGGTCTTCTTCGTGTCGATCTCCTGGATCATCTTCACGGTCGCCTGGGCGAGGTCGCGAGTGTTCTTGAAGACCGTCGAGTACTGCTCGCCGGCGAGGATCGCCTTGACCGACTCGAGCTCGGCATCCTGGCCCGTGACGACCGGGAGCTTCTTGCCGCCGGAGCCGTAGCCGCTGCCCTTGAGTGCAGCGATGATGCCGCGCGAGAGGCCGTCGTAGGGCGACAGCACGCCGTTGACGTCCTTGGTCGAGTAGGCCTTCGTCAGGAGGTTCTCCATCCGCTTCTTCGCCACGGCCGCATCCCAGCGCAGCGTCGCGACCGTCTTGAAGTCCGTCTCACCGGACGCGATGACGAGGTCGCCGGAGTTGATCTTCGGCTTCAGCACCTCCATGGCGCCGTTGAAGAAGAACGTCGCGTTGTTGTCGTCGGGCGACCCGGCGAAGAGCTCGACGTTCCACGGCTTCGGGGCGCCGCTCGCCTCGAGGCCCTTGAGAAGAGACTCGGCCTGCAGCTTTCCGACCTTCAGGTTGTCGAAGGTCGTGTAGTAGTCGACCGCGTTCGTGTCGCGCAGCAGCCGGTCGTAGGCGATGACCGGGATCCCGGCGTCCTTCGCCTCCTGGAGCGCACCCTTGAGGGCGGTGCCGTCGATCGAGGCCACGACGAGGATCTTGTTGTTCTTGGTCACCATGTCGTTGACCTGGCCGACCTGGGTCGGGATGTCGTCGTTGGCGTACTGGAGGTTGACCTTGTATCCCGCGGCCTCGAGCTGCTGCTTGATGTAGTCACCGTCCTTGATCCACCGCTCGGAGGTCTTCGTCGGCATGGCGACGCCGATCGTGCCCTTCTCGGTGGCTCCGCCGGCCGCCGCGGAAGGCTCGGTCTGGCGACCGCAGGCGCTCAGGCTCACAGCCAGTGCCCCCACGGCAATCGCCGCAACAGTTCTGCGAATCACGGGTGTTCTCCATTTCCTTCGGGTGTCAACCTGCACTGCTCGGCCGGCTGATCGTGTGGTGCCGGCGTCGTGAGCCAGCGGTGGGTCGCGGTCCTCGCCCGGGTCATCGACCCTGCGAGGAACGTTCGGGTGCGGCGGCCGACTATGTCGGTCCCCTCCTGCCGCACCCGCGCCCAGGTCTTGAGTTGTCTGACCTGACGGCATGCTCCCGGCGGCGCAGGCGGTACGCGGTTGGCGCCCGCGCCGCCGGGGGTCTGTGGGGTCAGAGGCGTGCGGCGAGGCGGTGGTAGGCCGCGCTCCAGCGCAGCTCCTGGCGCAGGCTCTCCGGTGTCGTGTCGGCGTCGATGACGACGAGCTCGGTCGAGATCATCTCCGCGAGGTCGCGGAACTCCTCCGTGCCGATCGCGGTCGACAGGACCGTGTGGTGCGGGCCGCCGGACAGCAGCCACGACTCGGCCGACGTCGAGAGGTTCGGTCGCGGCTCCCACACGGCGCAGGCGACGGGCAGCCGCGGCAGGTCCTCGTCGGGCTCGACGACGTCGATCTCGTTGAGGGTCAGCCGGAACCGGCCCCCGAGGTCGCTCATGCCGACGACCACGCCCGACCCGGGGGCGGCCGTGAACTTCAGGCGCACCGGGTCCTCGCGGCCGCCGATGCCCAGCGGGTGGATCTCGAGGCTCGGCTGCCGGCTCGCGATCGTCGGGCAGACCTCGAGCATGTGCGCGCCGAGGATCTTCTCCTCGCCCGGCACGAGGTGGTACGTGTAGTCCTCCATGAAGCTCGTGCCGCCCGGCATGCCCTGGGCCATCGCCTTCGCGGTGCGCAGCAGGACCGAGGTCTTCCAGTCCCCCTCACCGCCGAAGCCGTAGCCATCGGCCATCAGCCGCTGCACCGCCAGACCCGGGAGCTGCCGCAGCCCGCCGAGGTCCTCGAAGTTCGTCGTGAACGCCCGGAAGCCGCCGTCGGTCAGGAACGCGCGCAAACCCGCCTCGATGCGCGCGCCGTAGCGCAGCGACTCGTGCCGCTCGCCGCCGCGACGCAGCTCGGGGACGACGGCATACGTCTGCTCGTACTCGGCGACCAGCGTGTCGATCTCGGCGTCGGCCACCGCGTCCACGACCTCGACGAGCTCGTTGACGCCGTACGTGTTGACCGACACCCCGAACCGCAGCTGGGCCTCGACCTTGTCGCCCTCGGTGACAGCGACATCACGCATGTTGTCGCCGAACCGCGCCAGCCGCATCGTGCGCAGCTCGGCCACTCCGGCGGCCGCGCGGCCCCACGCGCCGATCCGCTCGATCACGGCGGGGTTGCTCACGTGCCCGGCGACGACCTTGCGGGCCACGCCGAGGCGGGCGCCGACGAACCCGAACTCGCGGTCACCGTGGGCGGCCTGGTTGAGGTTCATGAAGTCCATGTCGATGGTCGACCACGGCAGCTCGGCCCCCGCCTGCGTGTGCAGGTGCAGCATCGGCTTGCGCAGGGCATCGAGTCCCGTGATCCACATCTTGGCCGGCGAGAACGTGTGCATCCACGTGATGACGCCGATGCAGCCCAGCGAGGCGTTCGCCTCCAGGATCGCCGCGTGGATGGCGGCCGCGTCGGCGAGGATCGGCTTCCAGACGACCCGCGCGGGCAGCACGCCGCTCGCGTCGATCTCCTTCGCGATCGCCTGCGACTGGTCGGCCACCTGCCGCAACGTCTCCTCGCCGTAGAGGTGCTGGCTGCCGGTGAGGAACCAGACCTCTCGCGCGGTACCGGCAGTGGCGCCGGCCGTCGTTGAGGTGGTGGTCGCGGTCATGATGGGTCTCCTTCGTGGGATCCGTTGTGGCGCAGTGCAGCTGGCTGATCAGGCTTGAGCCCGAGCGCCGGTCAGCGCTGGCCGTAGGCGTTCTGGTAGCGGTCGAAGAGCGAGTCGACGTCGGCCTGGTCGATGGGGATGGGGTTGCCGAGCTGGCGGGCGATGTGCACGGTGCGCGCGACGTCCTCGCACATGACGGCCGCCTTGACAGCCGATCGGGCGTTCTTGCCGATGGTGAAGACGCCGTGGTTGCGCATGAGCACCGCGGCCGACCGGCTCGCCGTGAGGGTGTCGACGATGCCGCGCCCGATCGAGTCGTCACCGATCAGGGCGAACGGCCCGACCGGGATCTCCCCACCGAACTCGTCGGCCATCATCGTCAGCGCGCACGGGATCGCCTCGCCGCGTGACGCCCACGCGGTGGCGTAGGTCGAGTGGGTGTGCACGACGCCGCCGATGTGCGGCATGTGCCGGTAGACGTAGGCCTGTGCGTCGGTGTCGGACGACGGCGCGAGGTCGCCCTCGACGACGCGGCCCTGCAGGTCGCAGAGCACCATGTTCTCCGGCGTCAGGTCGTCATACGAGACGCCGCTGGGCTTGATGACCATGAGGTCGCGGCCGGGCACGCGCGCGGACACGTTGCCGGCCGTCCAGATGACGAGCTGGTAGCGGGTCAGCTCGGCGTGCAGCGCGCACACCTCGTGCCGCAGCTTCGTGATGGTTGCGTTCACATCGACGGACACGCTCATGCCGCCTCACCGCCTTCGGTCGACTCCTGCTCGGATGTGGTCGTGTCCGTGGCGTCGACGGAGCCCGCCTTCTCGGCAATCGCCTTGCGTCGCAGGGCCTTCAGACGCTTCATGACGTCGTTGGCGCCGCGCCCGAAGTAGTCGTGCAGACGCAGGTACTCCTCGAACAGCGGGTCGTATGCCGCTGCGCCCGCCTCGTCGGGCACGAACGCCGCGCGCTCGACCCGTCCCATGCTCGTGGCAGCCGTGGCGACGTCGGGGTAGGCCCCGGCCGCGACCGCGGCGTGGATCGCCGAACCCAGGGCGGGTCCCTGTGCGGAGCCGATGACCGAGAGGGGCAGCCGGGTCACGTCGGCGTAGATCTGCATGAGGAGGCGGTTCTTCGCGAGACCGCCGGCGATGATGAGCTCGGTCACGGGCACGCCGCTGTCGCGGAACGTCTCGAGGATGACGCGCGTGCCGAAGGCCGTCGCCTCGAGCAGGGCCCGGTAGACGTCCTCGGGACGCGTGGCGAGCGTCTGCCCCACGACGGCGCCCGACAGCTCGTGGTCGACGAGGACGGAGCGGTTCCCGCTGTGCCAGTCGAGGGCGACGAGCCCGTGCTCCCCCACGGCCTGGGCCGCCGCCTTCTCGGTCAGCAGCTCGTGCGCGGAGAGCCCGCGACGGGACGCCTCCGCCGCGTAGTCCGCGGGGAAGCCGGTGCGCGTGAACCACCCGAAGATGTCGCCGACGCCGGACTGACCCGCCTCGTAGCCGTAGAGCCCGTCGATGATGCCGCCGTCGACGACACCGCACATGCCCGGCACCTCGCGGAGCACGTCGCTGCTCATGACGTGGCACGTCGACGTGCCCATGATCGCAACCATCTGCCCGGGCGCGGTCGCCTGCGCGGCCGGAGCGCTCACGTGCGCGTCGACGTTGCCGACGGCGACCGCGATGCCCTCGGGCAGGCCCGTCCACGCCGACGCCTCGGCCGTCAGCCGCCCTGCGACGGAGCCGAGCTCACCGATCGGCTGGTCGAGCTTGTCGTCGACGAACGACTCGAAGTCGGGGTTGAGCGCCGCCAGGAACTCGCGCGACGGGTACTCCCCGTCCTGGCGGATGCCCTTGTAGCCGGCCGTGCAGGCGTTGCGGGCGTAGGTGCCGCACAGCTGCCACACGATCCAGTCGGCGGCCTCCACCCAGCGCTCCGTTGCCGCATACACCTCGGGGTCCTCCTCGAGGACCTGCAGCGCCTTGGCGAACTCCCACTCGGAGCTGATCAGACCGCCGTAGCGCGGCAGCCACGACTCGCCGCGCTCGGCGGCCAGCGCGTTGATCCGGTCGGCCTGGCCCTGGGCGGCGTGGTGGCGCCACAGCTTGACCCAGGCGTGCGGACGGGCGGACCACTCGGGCAGCTCGCAGAGCGGCACGCCGTCGGCCGTCGTGGGAAGCACGGTGCACGCGGTGAAGTCGGTGGCGATGCCGATGACCTCCGCGGGGTCGATGCGCGCGGCGGCGACGGCCTGGGGCACGGCGTGGCGCAGCACGTCGCGGTAGTCCTGCGGCACCTGCAGCGCCCACTCGGGCGGGAGCGCCGGGGCGTCGGTCGCCGCGCCCGGCAGCCGGTCGGTGACGACGGCGTGGCTGTACTCGTGGACCGCCGAGCCGAGCTCGGCGCCGTCGGAGACGCGGACGACGAGGGCCCTCCCCGAGAGAGTGCCGTAGTCGACGCCGATGACGTACTGCGGCCGGTCGCCTGCAGTCGCGGGCTGGGTCATGGGGCTTCGCTCCTGGTCTGGCCGGGCGGCGCGCTGCTCGCCCGGACGATGAGTTCGGGGTCGATGAGGCTGGGGACCTGGTCGGTCTCGCCGGAGATCGCGTCGGTGAGCATCGCGATCGCCGCGCGGCCGATCGCGGCGAAGTCCTGTCGGACCGTCGTGAGCGGCGGGATGAGGTACTCCGCCTCGGGCACATCGTCGAAGCCGACGACGCTCACGTCGCCCGGCACGGACCGGCCGGCCTCGTGCAGGGCACGCAGCACACCGATCGCCATCTGGTCGTTGGCGGCGAACACCGCTGTGACCTCAGGGTTCTCGGCCAGCGCGAGACCCGCTCGGTATCCGCTCCCGGCGCTCCAGTCCCCCGACACCGGCTCCATCGGCCGGTGCCCGGCGGCGACCATCTCGGCTCGCCAGCCCTCGGCCCGGGCGCGTGACTCCGCCCAGTCGAGTGGTCCGGTGACGTGAGCGATCTCGACGTGGCCGAGGTCGATGAGGTGCCGGGTCGCGAGGCGGGCGCCGGCGACGTTGTCGACCCCGACGGTGCGGCGCGCGCGGGTCAGGTCGCCCTCGACGATGACGAAGGGCAGCCGGGCGCTGCGCGAGCGGGCCACCTCGAGAGCCTCGTCGTGGCCGGCGATGACGACGATGCCCTCGACGGCCAGTCGGTCGAGGTGGTCGACAGCGGCGTCGAAACCCTCCCGGGTCATCTCGGCGAGCGAGACGGACGAGGCGAAGAAGCCGGCCTCGCGGGCGGCGGTGTTGACCGTGCGGTGCACGCTGGTCGGCCCGAAGAGGGTCGAGGCCGTCGTGATGATGCCGATCGTCGCCGACCGGCCACGCACGAGGGTGCGCGCCGCGGTGTTGGGCCGGTAGCCTAGCCGCTCGATGGCCTGGAGCACGCGCTCGCGCGTCTCGGGCCGGATGCTCGATGCACCGTTGATGACGCGCGAGACCGTCTGGTGCGAGACGCCGGCCAGCCGGGCGACGTCCTGCATGACGGGCGCACGTGACACGGTGTCGCTCATGGGGTTCTCCTCATGAACAGCCGCTGCATCACGATGAAGAGCAGGAGCAGGGTTCCGATCGCGATCTTTGTCCACCATGAGCTCAGCGTGCCTTGGAACGAGATCAGAGTCTGGATGACACCCAGGACGAGCACGCCGAGCAGCGAGCCGAGGACGTAGCCGACGCCGCCGGAGAGCAGCGTGCCGCCGATGACGACCGACGCGATGGCGTCGAGCTCCATGCCGACGGCGTGCAGCCCGTAGCCGGAGAGCATGTAGACGGAGAAGAGCAGCCCGGCGACCGCCGCACACAGGCCGCTGATGGCGTACGCCGCCACCTTGACCCGGCCGACCGGCAGCCCCATGAGGGTGGCCGAGCTCTCGCTGCCTCCGATGGCGTAGATGGTGCGGCCGAAACGCGTGCGGTGCAGCACCCAGACGGCCGCCGCGACGATGGCCAGGGCGATGACGACGCTCCACGTGATGACGACGCCGCCGGGGAGCTCGATGGTGCCCGTCGCGATGGCCCGGAAGAACGGGTCCTTGATCGAGATCGACTCGACCCCGATGACGAAGCACAGGCCCCGGGCCATGAACATGCCGGCGAGCGTCACGATGAACGGCTGGAGCTCGAAGTGGTGGATGACCACACCCATGAGGACGCCGAGGCCGGTGCCGATGGCGAGGACGAGCAGGATGACGACGGGGGCCGGCAGCCCGGCGCGCAGGGCGGCGGCGGCCACCATCGTCGAGAGTGCGACGACCGCCCCGACCGACAGGTCGATGCCGCCCGTGAGGATGACGAAGGTCATCCCGACGGCCAGGACGATGAGGAAGGCGTTGTCGATGAAGAGGTTCGCGAAGACCTGACCCGACGTGAAGCCCTCGTAGCGCACGGAGCCGGCCCCGAAGAGGAGCACGAAGAGGACGAACGTCGCGATCACGGGCAGGACGCGTCCGGGGATGCCGGGCAGGCTCGACAGCCCGGGCACCGTGCGCTTGGTGGGGGTGGTCGTGGTCATGACTGGGCCACCTTCTGCTTCGAGGGGGATGCCGCATCCGCGGCGGGTTCGTGGGCCGTCGTGGCGTGCGGGTCCTCCTCAGGCGCAAGCGAGTCCGAGGACGACGGGGAGGACGGCGACGACGGCGAGGTCGGGCCCTGGCTGCGCCGACGGCGTCCGAAGCGCTCACGGACCTTGGGCGCCTGGAGCAGGCAGACCGCGATGACGACGAGCGCCTTGAAGACGAGCGTCACCTCCGGTGCGATGCCCATCGAGTAGACCGTCGTCGTCAGCGTCTGGATGATGAGCGCGCCGACGAGCGTGCCGGACAGGGAGTACTTGCCACCGGCGAGCGACGAGCCGCCGATGACGACCGCGAGGATCGCGTCCATCTCGATCCACAGCCCGGCGCTGTTCGCGTCGGCTGCGCTGACGTTGGAGCTGATCATGAGGCCCGCCACGCCCGCGCACAGGGCGGCGAAGACGTAGACGGTCCAGATGATGGTGCGTGAACGAAGACCCGCGAGGCGGCTGGCCTCGGGGTTGATGCCGACCGACTCGATGAGCAGGCCCAGTGCCGTGCGACGCGTCACGAGGGCGACGGCGACGAGCGCGGCCAGCGAGATGAGGATCGAGATCGGGAAGAGGAGGAAGCCGGCGCCGATCTCTCGGTAGAAGCCGTTGCGGACCGTGATGATCTGACCGTCGGTGATGAGCATCGCGATGCCGCGGCCGGCCGTCATGAGCACCAGCGTCGCGATGATCGGTTGGATGCCGAGCAGGGAGACGAGGAAGCCGTTCCAGAGGCCGAGGACGAGGCAGAGTGCGAGCGCGAGCCCGATACCGGTGATCGCGGCGGCGGGGCTCGTCGGGTCGGACGAACCGACGATCGTCGTGCAGGTCACCGCGCCGGCGATGGCGGCGACGGCGCCGACGGAGAGGTCGATGCCTCGCGTCGCGATGACGAGCGTCATGCCGAGCGCGATGAGCAGCGTCGGTGCGCCGTTCTTGAGGATGTCGACGAGGCTGCCGTAGAGGTGGCCCTCCTGGAGCCGGATCGACAGGAAGCCGGGATTGCGCGCGGCGTTGGCCGCGACGAGCGCGACGAGCGCGACGAGGGGCCACAGCAACCGGCTCCCCCGGACTCGCTCGAGGACGCCAGGGACGACTGCCGTCTGGACGGTGCTCATGAGGCCACCTGCTCGGAGAGGGAGCCGTCGCCCAGCGACGACCCGGACGGTCGGGAGGAGTCACCCTCGGACGTGGCGATGAGGTGCATGATGTCGTCGACCGAGGCGGAGCCGTCGAGCTCGGCGACCTTGGCACGGTCCTTGAGCACGACGACGCGGTGCGCGAGGCGCGCCACCTCCTCGAGCTCGGCCGAGATGTAGACGACGGCCATGCCTTCGGCGGCGAGCTCGGCCACGAGCTTCTGGATCTGGGCCTTGGCGCCGATGTCGATCCCGCGGGTGGGCTCGTCGAGGATGAGCAGCTTGGGCTGCGTCACGAGCCACCGGGCGAGCAGCACCTTCTGCTGGTTGCCGCCGGACAGCTTGCCGACGAGGGCGTCCGGGTTGTTCGGGCGGATGTCGAGGGCGGTCATCCACTTCTCGACGAGCTCGTCCTTGGTGCGCCTGGGGATCGGTCGCGCCCAGCCGCGCGCCGCCTGCATGGCGAGCACGAGGTTGTCGCGGATGCTGAGGTCGGCGAGGATGCCCTCGCCCTTGCGGTCCTCGGAGCAGAACGCGATGCCGGCCGAGATCGCTGAGCGAGGCGTGCGCAGGTGGACCTCGCGGCCACCGACGCGTACCTGCCCCGAGTCGGCGCGGTCGGCGCCGAAGAGCAGCCGGGCGAGCTCGGTGCGTCCGCTGCCGAGCAGACCGGCGAGACCGACCACCTCGCCGGCGCCGATGCGCAGGTCGAAGGGGGCGATCGACCCACGCCGACCGAGGCCGGTCGCCTCGAGGACCGGGGTGCCGCCGGTCTCGTCCGAGGCGTCGGCGGCGAGCCGCTCGACCTCCTCCAGGACGCCGAGCTCACGGCCGATCATGGCCGACACGAGCTGGAGCCGGCTCAGGTCCTTGGTCAGGTGCTCGCCGACGAGCCGCCCGTTGCGCAGGACCGTCATGCGGTCCGCGATCTCGTAGACCTGCTCGAGGAAGTGTGAGACGAAGAGGATGGCCACGCCCTCGTCGCGCAGGTGGCGCATGATGCGGAAGAGCTCGGCGACCTCGTCCTGGTCGAGGCTCGAGGTCGGCTCGTCGAGGATGAGGACCTGGGCGTCGACGGCGACGGCACGGGCGATGGCGACGAGCTGCTGGATGGCGATGGGGTGCTCGGCGAGGATCGAGCCCGGGTCGATGGTCAGGCCCATGCGCCTGAGCAGCTCCTCGGCGCGCGTGCGCATGGCCGCGATGTCGATCGAGCCGAAGCGGCGCGGCTCGCGACCGAGCAGGATGTTCTCGGCAACCGACAGGTTGGGGCAGAGGTTGACCTCCTGGTACACCGTGCTGACCCCGGCGGCCTGGGCCTCGGCGGGGCCGGAGAAGGCGACCTGCTCGTCCCGCAGCCGCGTCGCGCCGGCCGTCGCGGTGTAGACCCCGGTGAGCACCTTGATGAGGGTCGACTTGCCGGCGCCGTTCTCGCCCATGAGGGCGTGCACCTCGCCGGGGAAGAGGCGGAAGTCGACGTCCTGCAGCGCCTTGACTCCGGGGAACTCCATCGAGATCCCCCGCATGGCGACCACGGGATCGCCGGTGCTGACGGGCCCGCCCGGCTGGGCGGCCGTCGTGCTCGGCGTGTCGGTCATGGCGTCCTGTCCTTCGCTTCCGATGTGGGGTGGACGACCCCCGCCACCACACCCGGAGGGTGGCGGGGGCCGTCGTTCTGGTGAGGGCCGCGGCCCGGCGTGTGGGCCGCGGCCCTCGGGGGGAGGGCTCAGTACTTGCGGTCGGGCAGGGCCGCCTTGGCCTGCTCCTGCGTGAACGTGGTCTCCTCCGTGACGACCCGCTCGGGCACGGTCTCGCCGGCGAGGACCTTCTTCGCGAGGTCCATCAGCTGGTCACCGAGCAGCGGGCTGCACTCGACGATGAAGTTGATCTTGCCGTCGGCCAGGGCCTGCATGCCGTCCTTGACCGCGTCGACGGTGATGATCTTGATGTCCTTGCCCGGGACCTTGCCCGCGGCCTCGATGGCCTCGATGGCGCCCAGGCCCATGTCGTCGTTGTGGGCGTAGACGACGTCGATGTCCGGGTTGGACTTGAGGAAGGCCTCCATGACCTGCTTGCCCCCGGAGCGGGTGAAGTCACCGGTCTGCGAAGCGACGACCTTGATCTGCGGAGCGGCCTTGATCGCCTCGGCGAAGCCCTCCTTGCGGTCGATGGCCGGCGCGGCGCCGGTCGTGCCCTGCAGCTCGACGACGTTGACCGCGCTCTCGCCCTTGCTGTTCTCGACGAGCCACTCGCCGGCCTTCTTGCCCTCGAGCACGAAGTCCGAGCCGAGGAAGGTCTTGTAGAGGGTCTTGTCCTCGGAGTCGACCGCGCGGTCGGTGAGGATGACAGGAATGTTGGCCCGCTTGGCCTCGAGCAGCACGGTGTCCCAACCGGTCTCGACGACGGGGCTGAAGGCGATGACGTCGACCTTCTGCTGGATGTAGCTGCGGATCGCCTTGATCTGGTTCTCCTGCTTCTGCTGCGCATCGGAGAACTTCAGCTCGACGCCGGCGGTCTTGGCCGCCTCCTGCACGCTCTTCGTGTTCGCCGTGCGCCATCCGCTCTCGGCACCGACCTGGGAGAAGCCCATGACGATCGCGTCGCCACCTGCGGCGCCGCCCGACGCAGCAGCACCCGCCCCGGGGCCGCTCGTGCTTCCACAGGCGGTGAGGGCCGCGAGGGCCACGGCACTGACGGCCACCGGAAGGATCTTGTTCAGCACTGGAATTCCTCCAAACTCTGGACGCCGTCATTGGCGCCGTGATGCGGCCGACCTCCTCGTCCGCCGTGACCGTCAGGTCACTTGAGGCAAGAGTGTGAGCGTTAACATCGCGCCCCGTCAAGCCCTGGTCGCGATTTTTCCGAGGGGCTTGACGCCGATGTCCCGAATGCTATGTTAGCGCTCACTTTCGCGAGCAGGGCTGCTCCTGACCGGTGCTGCCCCTGCGCGGAGGACACCCGGACCCGAACCACAGCCCCCTTTCCACGAAAGGCCTCACCCATGGCACACGCACGTGTCGTGGCGGGTCTGGCGACCGGCGTCCTCGGCGTCGGACTGCTCGCCGGCCTCCCGACGGCTCAGGCCGCGGATGCCCCCGCCACCCCCGCTCCCCTCGACTACTCCATCGCCGTCGACACGGCGGCCACCGGACCCACCATCGACGACTCGATGTACGGCGTCTTCTACGAGGACATCAACCGCGCAGCGGACGGCGGCCTCTACGCGGAGCTCGTCCAGAACCGCTCGTTCGAGTACTCGAGCGTCGACAACCGCAGCTACACGGGCCTGACCTCGTGGGCGACGTCGGCGACCGCCGGCGGCTCCGGGACCGCGGCCACCGTCGACGACGACGCCCGCCTCGGAGAGCGCAACCGCACGTACCTGCGCCTGTCCCTGACCAACCCCCAGGGCGCCACCTTCGGCGTCAGCAACGCCGGCTACAACACGGGCGTGCGGCTCGAGGCCGACAAGACGTACGACTTCAGCGTGTGGGCCCGCACGGATGCCGCGTCGGGCACCCCGCTCACGGTCACCCTCCGCGACGCAGCCCGCACGACGGCATACGCCCCGCCCGTGACGATCGACGTCCGGGGCGACGCGTGGACGAAGTACTCCGGCACGTTCGTGGCGACGACCTCGACGACCGCGGGCCGCCTCGCCGTCGAGGCCGGTGGCACAGGCACGCTGCGCCTCGACATGGTCTCGCTGTTCCCGCGCGACACGTACAACGGTCGTCCGAACGGGCTGCGCAAGGACCTCGCCGAGAAGGTCGCCGCTCTTCACCCGGGCTTCGTCCGCTTCCCGGGTGGCTGCCTCGTCAACACGGGCAGCATGTACGCGTACGACGCCGCGAGCAGCTACCCGCGGGCACGCAGCTACCAGTGGAAGGACACCATCGGCCCCGTCGAGGAGCGCGCGACCAACTCGAACTTCTGGGGCTACAACCAGTCGTACGGCCTCGGCTACTACGAGTACTTCCAGTTCTCCGAGGACATCGGCGCCCAGCCCGTGCCCGTCCTGCCCGCCCTCGTCACGGGATGCGGGCAGAACCGCGCCACGGTCGACGACGCGCTGCTCCAGCGCCACATCCAGGACGCCCTCGACCTCATCGAGTTCGCCAACGGTCCGGTGACGAGCGAATGGGGCGCCAAGCGGGCGGCCATGGGTCACCCGGCACCCTTCGGGCTCAAGCGGATCGCGATCGGCAACGAGGAGAACCTTCCCGACGCGTACTTCGCCAACTACGTGAAGTTCGAGGCCGCGATCAAGGCCGCGCACCCCGACATCACGGTCATCTCGAACTCGGGTCCCGACGACACCGGCTCGACGTTCGACCGGCTCTGGGACCTCAACACCTCGCACGGCACCGAGATGCTCGACGAGCACTACTACAACAGCCCGGACTGGTTCCTCCAGAACAACAAGCGCTACGACACGTACGACCGGCAGGGACCCAAGGTCTTCCTCGGTGAGTACGCCTCGCTCGACAACAAGCTGCGCAACTCCCTCGCCGAGGCGGCGTACATGACGGGCCTCGAGCGCAACGCCGACGTCGTCAAGATGGCGTCGTACGCGCCGCTGCTCGCCAACGTCGACTACGTGCAGTGGAAGCCCGACATGATCTGGTTCGACAACGCCGGCTCGTGGGGCTCCACGAGCTACGAGGTGCAGAAGCTCTTCATGAACAACGTCGGTGACCAGGTCGTGCCGAGCACGGCGACCGGCTCTGTCGCACAGGCGAAGCCGATCACGGGCGCCGTCGGCCTCTCCACGTGGGCGACGGCCGCACGCTTCGACGACGTCACCGTGACGGGTGCCGACGGCGGGCAGCTGTTCAACGACGACTTCTCCGGGGACGCCTCGAGGTGGACCCCACTCGCCAACCGCGGCGCGTGGTCGGTACAGGACGGCGCGTACGTCCAGTCCGACACCGCGGCCCTCGACACGCTCGTCAGGGCCGGTGACGTCGGCTGGCACGACTACGACCTCCACCTCAAGGCGACGAAGACCGCAGGGGCCGAGGGCTTCCTCATCGGCTTCGGCGTCAAGGACTCCGGCAACTACTACTGGTGGAACCTCGGCGGCTGGAACAACAGCCAGGGCGCGGTGGAGAAGGCGGTCAACGGGGCCAAGCAGACGCTCATCGCGAAGCCCAACACGATCACCACCGGCCGGACCTACGACGTCACCGTCAAGGTCCGCGGCGGCCAGGTCGAGCTCTACCTCGACGGCGCCCTGTGGGGAAGCTTCCGCGACGACGCCGTGACCGAGCCGTTCGCCCAGGTCGTCACCCGTGACGTCGCACGCAACCAGCTCATCGTCAAGGTCGTCAACGCCCAGAGCACCCCGGCACGCACGACCGTCCACCTCGGGGGTGCCCGCGTCCTCGGCAGGGCGGAGATGACCGTCATCTCGGGCGACCCAGAGGCCCAGAACACGCGGACGGCCCAGCCCATCGCACCGGTCACGACGACCGTCAAGGGCATCGCGTCGACCTTCACCCGCACCTTCGAGCCGAACTCGGTGACCTTCCTCCGAGTCCAGATGAAGTAGGAGCAGCCATGTCCCACGCATTCTCCCGACGCAGCCTGCTCTGCGGTGGACTCGGCCTGGCCGCAGGCGGACTCGTGCTGCCGGCCGTCGCCGGGTCGGCGCTCGCAGCGCCGAGCGGACCGCTGACCGACGCGCAGGTCTACGGCGCGCCGACGGTCAGTCCTCTCGTGTGGCAGCGGGCCGACCCGTTCGTCACCCTGCCCGTCAACGGCATGTACTACTTCACCGGGTCCGTGCCGGAGTACGACCGGATCATCGTCCGCGGGTCCGACACGATCGCAGGCCTCGGCTCCGCGGCCGAGTCGGTCGTGTGGCGCCGCCCGAGCACCGGTCAGACGGGTGGCCACATCTGGGCGCCCGAGCTGCACCGGATCGACGGCCGCTGGTACATCTACTTCGCGGCCGGCGACGCGGGCAACGTCTTCAACATCCGGATGTACGTCATCGAGTCGGCCCTCGCCGACCCGCGCGAGGCCTCGGGCTGGAGCGCGCCGCGGCAGATCGTCACGCCGTGGTCGTCCTTCGCCCTGGACTCGACGACGTTCGAGCACCTCGGCCGGCGCTACCTCGTGTGGGCCCAGAGCGAGCCGGAGATCGCGGTCAACACGAGCCTCTACATCGCCGAGATGGCCTCGCCGTTCGAGCTCGCCACCGCACCGGTGCGCATCGCCACGCCGACGCGGTCGTGGGAGGTCCAGGGGTTCAAGGTCAACGAGGGTCCTGCCGTGCTCGTGCGCAACGGGAGGGTCTTCATCACCTTCTCGGCGAGCGCGACGGACTCGCGGTACTGCATGGGGCTGCTCACGGCCGACGCGCGAGCGAACCTGCTCGACTGGCGCTCGTGGAGCAAGACCGCCGACCCGGTCTTCACGACGAACGAGCAGACGCGGCAGTACGGTCCGGGCCACAACAGCTTCACCGTGGCCGAGGACGGCGTCACGGACGTCATGGTCTACCACGCCCGTGACTACCGCGACATCGTCGGCGACCCGCTCTACGACCCGAACCGGCACGCCCGGGCGCAGCGGCTCTACTGGCACCCGGACGGCACGCCCCTCTTCGGGGTGCCGGTCGGGGTCGGCGGGCCCATCGTGCGGCTCTCCCCCGCGGACTCGGCGACGTCCTTCGTCCGGCACTTCGCCTACGACCTGCGGGTCGACGCCGACGTGCGAGAGCTGGCCGACAGCCAGTTCCGTTTCGTCCCGGGCCATTCCGGTGACGGCACGGTCTCGCTGCAGTCCGTGAACTTGCCCGACCGGTTCGTCCGCGTGACGAGCACCGGAGTGCGCATCGACCCCGTCGAGGCGGACAACAGCACGTATGCCGCCGAGGCGAGCTTCCGGCGCGAGCCCGGTCTCGCAAGCCCGAAGGGTGTGTCCCTGCAGTCGGTCTCGGCTTCGGGGTCATACCTTCGCCACGACAGGGGTCGCCTCGTCGTGGGCTCGCCCTCCGGCTCGAAGTCGACGTTCTTCCTCAGCTGAGCGGCCGCACCACCACGCTCGAGCACCACCCGCGGGTGGCCGCGCCGGACAAGCGCGGCCACCCTCGGCCACCCACCCGACCGCACACCGCAGGAGCACCTCATGGCCCGGACCGCACCCACGTCGATCGAGCTCGTCGCGGACGGCATCCGTCTCGAGGTGGTCACCGCGGGTGCCGCCGTGCGGCGACTCGTCCTGACCGACGAGGAGCAACCGGTCGACGTGGTGCTCGGCTTCGCCGACCCGACGGCGTACGGCACCGGCCTGGACTACCTCGGCGCGACGATCGGGCGGTACGGCAACCGCATCGCCGGTGCCCGGTTCACGCTCGACGGCGCCGAGCAGCGGCTCACCCCCAACGAGAACGGCAACACGCTGCACGGCGGCGCCGAGGGCTTCGACCAACGCGCCTGGGACGTCGTCGAGCAGGACGACCGGCTCGTGCGGCTCGCGTTGCACAGCCCTGACGGCGACCAGGGCTTCCCGGGCGCCCTCGACGTCACGGTGACGTACTCGCTCGGTCCGAACCTCGTCCGCATCGACTACGCCGCGACGACCGACCGCGACACCGTCGTCAGCCTCACCAACCACGCCTACTTCAACCTCGACGGCGACGCATCGGGTCCCGTCGACGACCACGAGCTGACCGTGTCGGCCGACGCCTTCACCGTCGCGGGTCCGCAGCTGCTGCCCACCGGCGAGCTGCGCGACGTCACCGGGACGCCGTTCGACTTCCGTCGCCCGACCCGGATCGGTGACGCGCTGGCCGCCGACGACGAGCAGCTCGTCCTCGGGGGCGGCATCGACCACAACCTCGTCGTCCGCGGCTCAGGTCTGCGCCACGTGGCGACTGTGCGCGGCACGTCGGGCCGCACCCTCGTCATCGAGAGCGACCAGCCCGGCGTCCAGGTCTACACCGGGGCACACTTCGACGGCACGGTCGTCGGGACATCGGGCACGGCATACGGCGCGCGGGCGGGGGTCGCGCTGGAGACGCAGGGCTTCCCGGACGCTCCCAACCACGCGGGCTTCCCTTCGACGGTGCTGCGCGCCGGCGACACCTACGCGAGCACGACGACCTGGCGCCTCGGCCGCGAGGACTGAGGCCCGGGCGCCCGCCGGCGCCTAGTGGCGTCGGCGGTGGCCGCGCTCCTCGTGCAGCTCGGGGTGGACGTCCTCGGGCAGCTCCTCCGGCTCGGCACCCTCGCCCGGGCGTGCAACACCCCACCCGTCGGGCGTGATGGTGTCGACGGGCGGGTTGCCGACGAGGTGCGAGCGCTCGGCACCTTCGGGGTGGTCCCGCCGGGCGCGCTCCGTCTCGTCGCGGTGCGAGTTGACCGAGTCCATGGTGTCACCCCCACGGCGTGAGCTTCTCGGCTCGACCATGATGAAGCCGACGACGAGGATGACGACGACGCCCAACAGGACGAACAGTCCTACCTGATCACCCATGGCACCTCCCGGGTCAGATCCGATAGGTCGAACGTACTCCGGTCGGGCGTGGAGCGGCGGCGAACGCGTGTGGCGCTCGCCCCACCGGCCCGAGGGCGTGGACCCTCAGTCCTGGTCGGCGTCGCGCTGTCGGGTGGCGCGGGCGCGCGCGACGCGGGCCTCTCGTTCGCGCACGAGCCGGGCCTTGGGGTCGTTGTTCTCGCCGAGCTGGGCCGGCCCGAAGATCGACAGTCCGAGCATGCGCAGCTGGTAACCGATCCGATAGCCGATGGACAGCCCTTCGCTGGACCGCTGGCTCGACATATGGCGCCTCCAATTGTTAGTACACTAACTGTTAGTCTACACGCATTCTGCCGGACCCGAGACCGAGGCGAGATGAGCCAGACCACAGCGACCAGCCCCACCGACGCCGCACCCGACGACCTGCTGAAGCTGGACCGCCAGGTCTGCTTCGCGCTCGCCGTCGCCGCCCGAAACGTCATCGGCCTCTACCGACCCGTGCTCGAGCCGCTGGGGCTGACGCACCCGCAGTACCTCGTCATGCTGGCGCTCTGGGAGGACTCACCCGTCACCGTCCGCGCGCTCGGGCGGCTCATCAGCCTCGAGCCGGCGACGCTCTCGCCCCTGCTCAAGCGCCTCGAGGCCGCCGGGCTCGTGACCCGCGAGCGCCACCCCGACGACGACCGAGCCCTCGCCATCACGCTGACGGACCGCGGGCGCCGGCTGCGGGAGAAGGCGCTCGACGTGCCGCCGCAGGTCGTCGAGCGCCTCGGGATGGGGCTCGAGGAGCTCGAGGCCCTGCGCGCAGCACTGACCCGCGTCATCGCGGCCACCACGCCATCGGGCTGAGGTCGCGCGCACCTCGAGGCGCACATGCGGCAGGGCCCGGACCATTCGGTCCGGGCCCTGCGCGCGTCGGTCGGTGGGAGTCGGGTCAGGCGGCGTCGACGAGGGGGTGGTCGACGAGAGCGCGGAGCGCCTCCCGAAGGCGGCCGAACACCTGCGGGTCGCCGAGCACGTCGGTGTCGATCGTCGTCTGCGAGACCGCTATGCCGTCGAGCACGACGGCGCCGGCGACGCCGGCCGAGCGGCGCGCGTCCTCGTGCGCCCACTTGCCCCCGTAGGGCGTCGGCGTGGCACCCACGACGGCGAAGGGCTTGCCGGTGATGGCGCCCTGACCGTAGGGCCGCGAGAGCCAGTCGATGGCGTTGTTGAGCACGGCAGGCATGGTGCCGTTGTACTCCGGCGTGATCGCGAGGACGCGGTCCGCGCCGGCGACGGCCGCCCGCAGGTCGGCCGCGGGCGCAGGCACGTGGGCGCCGTCGAGGTCCTCGTTGTAGAACGGGAGGGCACCGAGGCCGTCGATGATCTGGACCTCGACGCCCTCGGGCGCCTGGTCGCGCAGGGACTCGGCGATGCGGCGGTTCACGGAGTCGGTGCGCAGGCTTCCGACGAGGACGGCGACGCGGGTGCGCGGGCTGGCAGCAGTAGTCATGCCGTGCAAAACGGACCCTGGTCCGTTTATATTCCCGACGCGGCCGAGTGCCACCGACCTAGGATCACGACCGTGTCCACCGAACGCGAGCTGTTCGACCTGCACGCACGCCCTGAGCGGCGTGACGCGGCGCGCAACCGCGAGCTGCTGCTCGAGGCCGCCCACCGGCTCGTCGAGCACCGCGGCGTGCCGGCGGTGACGATGGACGCCGTCGCCGCCGAGGCCGGCGTCGGCAAGGGCACGGTCTTTCGGCGCTACGGCAGCCGAGCGGGCCTGATGACCGCCCTGCTCGACGACGGCGAGGCACGCTGGCAGGCCCAGGTCATCTCGGGCCCGCCTCCACTCGGACCCGGCGCGCCGCCGCTCGAGCGCCTCCTGGCGTTCGGTGCGTCCCGGCTCGACCAGACCCTGCGCAACGCCGACCTCATGGTGGCCGCGGCGGGCACGCACGGACGTTCGCTGCCCGCCGTCGCGTTCTGGACCGCCCACGTACGCCACCTGCTGGCCGAGCTCCGCGTGACGGGCGACCTGCCCCTGCTCGCGACGGCCCTGCTCGCGCCGCTCGAGGTGACGATCGTGCTCCCGCAGCTCGAGGCGGGCGTCGAGCGCGAGCGCATCCTCGCCACGTGGGCCGAGGTCGTCGAGCGGGTCGTCCGCGCCGGCTGACGTCGACGCGTCCCGAGCGCGGGCTCTCGACCACCGCCGCCGAGCGCCTGTGCGCGGGCTGGACGCCCGCTGGGAGGCGGTCCCAGCGGCCGTGCAGCCGTTGTCCAGCGTCGAGGGGGATCGTCTCGGCCATGGGCACCCGAAAAGCAGGGGCGCCGGCTCCACAGCGTCCCGCTCGACTGCTGACCGGTGTGTACGCGCTCGCCACCCTCGTGGCCCTGGCCCTCACGGTGCTGGCCCGCCGCCGGCCACACCCCCTCCTCGGCGAAGAGGTGTTCGGGCTCGTCAACGTCCCGGTCGCGCCGACCGTCGTGTCGGTCGTCGTGCTGGCGCTCGCGACTCGGGCACTGCTCGGGCGCAAGCGCATCGGACTGTGGATCGTCGCCGCCTTCCAGGTGCTCGGCATGTACGTCGGCCTCGTTGCAGCTGCACCCGGGCTGCGCCTGCCCTTCACGCGAATGTGGGAGAGCCGGGGTGACCTGGGCCGCGGGCTCGACGTCGTGGCGATGGGCGTCGCCACCGTCGCGCTCTGGTGGCTGTGGCGCATCCGGAACGACTTCACCGGTCGGCTCCAGCGCGGCTCGTGGTGGCTGGCACTCGGCGCCCTGCTTGTCGGGGCCGGCGTCACCCTCGGTCTCGCGTGGCTGCTCCTGGGCGCTGTCGGCGCACCGGGGTCACAGGTGGAGACTCTCGTCGGGACCGTGCTGGAGGCGTTCGGCGGGGTCAGCCGCCGCGCGCTGGTCCGGGTGCCGGAATGGGTCGCCGAGGTCGTCGCGGGATGCGCGGGCCTGACCATCGTCGCGGGGGTCGTGCTCTTCCTCGGGTCCGCCCGGCCGCGCAGCCGCTGGTCGCCCGACCGCGAGGTCGCGCTGCGCGGGCTCCTCGCTCGGCACGGCGCCGCCGACTCCCTGGGCTACTTCGCGACCCGCCGGGACAAGGCGTCCGTCTTCTCCCCCGACGGCCGGGCCGCGGTGACCTACCGCGTCGTCGCCGGCGTCTCGCTGGCGTCCTCCGACCCCGTCGGTCACCGCGACAGCTGGCAGGGGGCGATAGAGGCGTGGCGCGCCGAGGCACGCGAGTTCGGGTGGGTCACAGCGGTGCTCGGTGCGAGCGAGCAGGGGGCGAGAGCCTATGCCGCCGCCGGAGGCATGCGGGTGCTCCGCCTCGGCGACGAGGCCGTCCTCGACCCCGCGCGGTTCGACGTGCGGAGCACGTCCATGTCACCCACCCGGCACGCCGTGAGGCGCGCCGCGCGCGCCGGCATCGTCGTCCAGGTACGGCGCCAGCACGAGATCGGCCGTGGCGAGCTGGCCGAGATCGCCGACCGTGCCGAGGCGTGGCGGGCCGGCGAGACCGAGCGGGGGTTCTCGATGGCGCTCGGCCGCACCGCCGACCCCGCCGACGGCGACGTCCTCCACGTCACGGCCCACACGGCCGAGCCAACGCACAGCCGCGACCTCGTCGGAGTGCTCTCCCTCGTCCCGTGGGGCCGGTCAGGTGCGTCCCTCGACGTCATGCGCCGGTCCCCCGACGCACCGAACGGCGTCACGGAGCTCATGGTGACCGAGCTCATGCAGAGGTGCGGGCAGCTCGGCCTGCGCCGCATCTCGCTGAACTTCTGCATGTTCCGGGCCGTCTTCGAGGACGCGGAGCGGATCGGGTCCGGCTCCCTCACCCGGGTCGGCGCGTCGGTCCTCGGGTTGCTCGACCGGTTCTGGCAGCTCGAGCGGCTCTACCGGTCCAACGAGAGGTACGCGCCGTCGTGGCAGCCGCGGTTCCTCTGCTACGACGACGCCGTGTCGCTGCCCCAGGTCGCCTTCGCGGCCGGCGCCGTCGAGGGCTTCCTTCCCTGGCCGTCCCGGAGCCCCGCCAGGATCGACCTCGACGCCGAGCACCTGGCCCAGCTCGCCAGGGCCACAAGCGAACCCGTCGGCATGGAGCCCAGCGGCCCACGCCGGACCGAACAGGTCCGCCACCGCATCGCAACCCTGGACCGGATGCGCGCAGCCGGAATCGAGGCCTATCCCGCCGGCGCCACTGCGGTGCGGACCACGCCGATCGCCCACGTGCACGAGACCGCCCCCACCGACCGGCAGCTGTCCGTCGTCGGACGCGTCCGCGACCTGCGTGACCACGGCGGCGTGGTGTTCGTGACGCTCGTCGACGGAGCCGGCGCGACGCAGGCCGTCCTCGAGGCGTCCCGCATGGGTCGGCCGTGCCTCGAGGCCTTCACCTCGTTCGCCGACGTCGGTGACCTCGTGCGTGTCGACGGTGCCACCGGGGTGTCGCGTTCCGGCACCCCGAGCCTGCTCGCGACCACGTGGCGCATGGAGGCGAAGGCACTGCACCCTGTGCCGTTCCGGTCCTTCGGGGATCCCACGGCGCGTGCTCGGCAGCGCACGACGGACCTGCTCGTCCACCCGGGCGATGTCGCACTCCTGCGCCGACGCTCGGCCGTCGTCGCCTCGATCCGCCGCACGTTGGACCACGCCGGCTTCCTCGAGGTCGAGACGCCGATGCTCCACACCGTCCACGGCGGCGCGAGCGCGCGGCCGTTCCGGACGTTCAGCAACGCGTACGGCGTCGACCTGTCCTTGCGGATCGCACCGGAGCTGCACCTCAAGAAGCTCCTCGTCGCCGGGTTCGGGCCGGTCTTCGAGCTGGGCCGCAACTTCCGCAACGAGGGCGCGGACGCGACGCACAACCCCGAGTTCACCTCGCTCGAGGTCTACGAGCCGCACGCCGACTACACGACGATGCGCCACCTCACCGAGCGACTCGTCAAGGCGGCCGCGCGAAGCGTCCACGGGCGGGAGGTCATCCCGCTGCCGAGCGCCGACACCGTGCGCGCCGGGACGGACGGCGTGGCGCTCGTCGACGTCAGTGGCGAGTGGCCCGTCGTGAAGGTCCTCGACGCGGTGTCGGCGGCGGTCGGTCGCGCCATCACGGTCGACACCGACCTGGACGTGCTCCTCGGCCTGGCCGAGGGCCACGGCATCGCCCTGAGGCCCGAGATGCGCGGCGGGGCCGTCATCGAGCAGCTCTACGCCGAGCTCGTCGAACCCGTCACCCTGCGCCCCACCTTCTACACCGACTTCCCGGTCGAGACCTCGCCGCTGACGCGGCCGCACCGCACCGAGGCGGGTCTCGCCGAGCGCTGGGACCTCGTCGTCGCGGGCATGGAGGTCGGCACCGCGTACAGCGAGCTCACCGACCCGGTCGACCAGCGCGCACGGCTGACCGAGCAGTCGCTCAGGGCCGCGGCGGGAGACGTTGAGGCGATGGAGGTCGACGAGGACTTCCTGCACGCGCTCGAGCTGGGGATGCCACCGAGCGGTGGCCTCGGCGTCGGGGTCGACCGGCTCGTGATGCTGCTGACCAACACCCCGATCCGCTCGGTGCTGACCTTCCCCTTCGTGCGGCCGCTCCCCGGGGCCGGCACCGACCGGGAGGTGAGCGTGGCATGGAGCTGACCGACACGAGCCTGCTCGTCGTTCTCGCCGGTCTCGCCCTCACCGTCTTCGTGCTCGTCGTCGCAGGCCTGCCCCGTCGGGGCAGCACCGCCGTGCGGGCCGTCGTGCGAGGCGGCCAGGTGATCGTGCTCAACCTCCTCGTCGTCGCCCTCTGCGGGGCGGCGCTCAACGACGAGTACCTCTTCTACTCGAGCTGGGGAGACCTGGCCGGCTCGGGCTCGGCGTCCGTGCAGGTGCACCACGGCGGCAGCGCCCCGGAGGTCGAGGCGGCGGCCGTGCACGGACCCGGCCTGCACGGCATCCTGACGCCGAAGGTCCTGCCCCCGCTGCCGCAGCCGCACTCCCGGCTGCAGACGTACACGGTCGTCGACGCCCGCGCGGCGGCGGAGGGACAGGTCTACGTCCACCTTCCCGTCGGCTACGACCCGCACTCGCCGCGCACCTACCCGGTCATCCTCGGGTTGCACGGCTTCCCCAGCGGCCCGAAGGGCTTCCTCCGGCTCAACTTCCTCCGCACCATCGACGCGCTGACCGCCGAGCACCGGCTCGCGCCCTCGATCGTCGTCGTCCCACGCATCGACACTCCCGCGAGCCTCGACACGGAGTGCGTCAACGGTGGTCCCGGAGAGCCGCAGACCGACACGTGGCTCTCCCACGACATCCCGTCGTGGGTGGTGCGGCACTTCCGCGTCGAGCGCACCCGGACGGCCTGGGCCGCCCTCGGCTACTCATACGGCGCCTGGTGCGCAGCGTCCCTGTCCATGCGCCACCCGGACGTTCTCGGCGCCGCGGTCGTCCTGCTCGGCTACTTCCGTCCGGACTTCAGCCCGGCCTACGACCCGCTCACGAGTGCCACCCAGGAGGGATACGACCTCGTCTCCCTGTCGCACACCGCTCCACCGCCCGTTGCGATGTGGGTGCTCACCTCGCGCGAGGACCCGCTGTCCTACCCGACGACGTCGAAGTTCCTCAGCGTCGCCCGAGCGCCGCTCGACGTCACCGCGACCGTCCTCGCCCACGGCGGCCACCGCGACTCCGTCTTCACCCCCTTCGTCCCCGCGTCGCTGCTGTGGCTCGCCCGGACGATGCCGGCCTTCCGTGGCTGACGCCCGACGCCGTATGCCGTCCGGTCGGCTCCCGGCGGGCCGGGCCGGTCGCCGTCACGGCACCACCCGAGAGAGACACGAAGGACGCAGAGGACACGGCGCCGGCCCGCACCACGGCGTCGTCCTGCTCGTCGGTGCCCTCGTCTACATGGTCCTGGCCGTCACCGACGTGCCGGTCGGACCCGGCACGTCAGCCCCCGGGCCTCCAGCCGGTGGGAGCGGCTCGGTCACGGCTCCCGCACGGACCGGCGGGACGGCACACGGCAGCACGCCGCCGACCAGCGCAGCGTCCACACCGAAGCGAGGACCACTCACTCTCGTCGGGCTCGGCGACTCGGTGCCTGCCGCGACGACGTGCGACTGCAACGGCTTCGTGGAGCTGCTCGGCACCAGGCTCGCGACGCTCACCGGCCGCCACTGGGTGGTCCACAACGACGCCAACGGCGGGTGGACCACTGCCGACGTCGAGGACGACCTGCAGGCCCCCCCGACGCGTGACGACCTCGGGCGGGCCGACCTCGTGGTCGTCGAGGTCGGTGCCAACGACTTCGACCTCGACCGCGTCGACGACCCCGACTGCCTTCCCGCCTCCAACTCCGGCTGCTGGTCGGCGACGCTGCAGGGTCTGCGCGACGGTCTGACACGCATCATCAACGCCATCAGGCACCTCGACGCGCGGCCGGACCTCCGCGTCGCCGTCCTCGGCTACTGGAACGTCACGGTCGACGGGGCGGTCGGCACGGCGCTCGGCGAGGACTTCGTCCTGGGCAGCGACGCCCTGACGCGCCTCGTCAACTCCACCGTCGCGGCCGTGGCCTCGTCGACCGGCGCGCTCTACGTCGACGCGTACACGCCGCTCAAGGGCGTCGACGGCACGCGCGACCCCACGGGCGACCTCCTCGACGACGGCGACCACCCCAACGCGAGCGGGCACACCCTCCTCACGACGGCCGTCGTCGACAGCCTCGAGCATGCCGGGGCCGTCCCGACCTGGCAGCGCTCCTGACCCGTCGCGCGTCAAACGCGCCGGCCCGGCTGCCCGCAACGTCGACGGGACCCCGATCCCATACCCCATTTCGCGGGTCTTCAACTCCCACAGGCGAGCCGGCTCGGCGACCGTTGACGGGGAGGCCCTCGTACGGTTGCGTGGGTGGACATGACGGTCATCGGATTCCACTGCTCCCACGAGCAGATCGACCCCGCCCAGCTGCTGCGCGACGTGCAGGCGGCGGAGGCCGCCGGGTTCACGGCGGGCATGTCCTCCGACCACCTGTCCCCGTGGAGCAGCCGTCAGGGCGAGTCGGGGTACGCCTGGAGCTGGCTCGGCGCGGCATTGGCCACGACGTCCCTGCCCTTCGGTGTCGTCACGGCCCCCGGCCAGCGGTACCACCCTGCCGTCACGGCCCAGTCGATCGCGACGCTGGGACAGATGTTCCCCAGCCGGTTCTGGGCGGCGCTCGGCTCCGGTGAGGCGTCGAACGAGCGGGTCACGGGCGCGGTGTGGCCACGCAAGGAGGTGCGCGACGCGCGGCTCGTCGAGTGCGTCGACGTCATCCGACGCCTTCTCGCGGGCGAGGAGGTCAGCCACGACGGACTCGTCACCGTCAACCGCGCCCGGCTGTGGACGCTCGCCGACCCGGTGCCGGACCTCGTCGGGCCGGCCGTCACACCGGCGACCGCCGCGCGTCACGCGTCGTGGGCCGACGGCCTCATCACGGTCAACCAGCCGCACGACACCCTGCGGCAGGTGCTCGGGGCGTACCGCGACGCCGGCGGACGGGGACCGGCACGCCTGCAGATCCACCTCAGCTGGGCGACGACGGAGGAGGAGGCGCTCCACGTGGCCCACGACCAGTGGCGTAGCAACGTGCTCGGGCCGCCGGTCGCCTGGGACACCGAGACCGTCGAGGCCTTCGACCTCATCGGCGAGTCCGTCTCCCCCGAGCAGGTGCGCGAGTCGGTGCTCGTCTCGTCCGAGCTGGACCGCCACGCGCAGTGGCTCCACGAGTACGTCGAGATGGGGTGGGACGAGCTGTACCTGCACTTCGTCGGACAGCACCAGGCACCGTTCATCGAGGCGTTCGGCACACACGTGCTGCCGCAGCTCGCTCCCGGCTCCCCCGCGCCGCAGCACCGCTCGACCACGCGCCCAAGGAGGTCACGTCATGAAGATGAGCGACACCGGCGACATCTGGTGGAAGAACGCGGTCGTCTACTGCGCCGACGTCGAGACGTTCCACGACTCGAACGGTGACGGCATCGGCGACCTGCGCGGCATGACCGACCGGATCGAGTACCTCGCCGACCTCGGCGTCACCTGCCTGTGGCTCATGCCGTTCTACCCGACCGCCCGCAAGGACGACGGCTACGACATCACCGACTTCTACGGCGTCGACCCGAAGCTCGGCACCCTCGGCGACGTCGTCGAGCTCGTCCGGACGGCGCGCGCCCACGGGATCCGGGTCATCATCGACTTCGTCATGAACCACACGTCCGACCGGCACCCGTGGTTCAGGTCTGCACGCCGCAGCCGCGACGACCCCTACCGCGACTACTACGTGTGGAGCCGCACGCGGCCGAAGTCGAGCAAGAAGGACGTCGTCTTCCCGGACCAGGAGGACAGCATCTGGGACCGCGACGAGAAGACCGGGGACTACTACCTGCACCACTTCTACAAGCACCAACCCGACCTCAACGTCGCCAATCCCGCTGTGCAGGAAGAGATCTCCCGCACCCTTGGCTTCTGGCTCGAGCTCGGTGTCTCCGGCTTCAGGGTCGATGCCGTGCCGTTCCTCTTCGCACGCGACGGCGTGCCCGGCGTCGAGGACCCCGACGCGTTCAACCCCGACCGTTACCTCGGAGACGTGCGGTCCTTCGTCACCCGACGCCTCGGCGACGCCATGCTGCTCGGCGAGGTGAACCTGCCGTACGAGGAGCAGCGCCGCTTCTTCGGCGGTGACGACGGTGACGGCCTCACCATGCAGTTCGACTTCATCGGCATGCAGCGGCTCTACCTGTCGCTGGCGCGCGGTGACGCCGGTCCGCTGGCCGACGCGCTGCGTGAACGGCCCGCCCTCGACATCACGAGCCAGTGGGCGAGCTTCGTGCGCAACCACGACGAGCTCACGCTCGACAAGCTGACGATGAGTGAACGCCGCGAGGTCTTCGACGCGTTCGGGCCCGACCCGGCCATGCAGCTCTACGACCGCGGACTGCGACGCCGACTGCCCACGATGCTCGGTGGTGACGAGCGACGCATCCGCCTGGTCTACTCCCTCATGTTCTCGCTGCCCGGCACGCCGGTCCTCTTCTACGGCGAGGAGATCGGCATGGGTGAGAACCTCGACGTCCCCGGCCGACTGGCCGTGCGCACGCCGATGCAGTGGGCTCCCGGCCCGTACGGCGGGTTCACGTCGGGGACCCCGCGCCGGCTCACGCGCCCCATGCCGGACGGGCTGTGGGGCCCTGACCGGGTCAACGTCGCCGACCAGCGGCGCGACTCCGGCTCGCTCTGGTGGTTCATCCGCGGCCTCGTGCGGCGGTACCGGCAGCTTCCTCAGAGCGGCTGGGCCGCGATCGAGGTGCTCGACCACCCGGCCCCGTCGGTGCTCGCCCACGTGAGCCGCAGTGACGACTGGATGATGCTCGCGGTCCACAACCTGGGCCCGGACGGCGCAGTGGTGCCCCTGACCGTGCCCGACCTGCCCGACGGCGCACGGCTCGTCGACGTCCTCGGCGAACGCCGTGAGACGCCGGTCGACCGCTCGGGCGCAGTCGAGGTGGAGATCGGCCCCTACGGTTACCGCTGGCTCCTCGTGGCCCGCCCGGGGGAGGACCCGCTCGTGTGACGCCGAGGCCCGGCCCCGCCCCCGGTCCTCGTGTCGAAGTCGATGCGGGGATCGGCGAGGGGCGACTTCCCGTAGACCAGGCAGAAGGGGTGACCGACGGGGTCGAGGAAGACGCGGTAACCGGTCTCCGGCGACCCCGGCGCCCGCCGCGCACCGAGCGCCAAGACGCGTGCCTCGGCGACGTCGACGTCGTCGACCCGGATGTCGAGGTGCACCTGCTGGGGGTGCGTGGGGTCGGGCCACTCCGGGGGCACCCACGTGGCGGCGCGCTGGAAGGCCAGCTCACGCATACCGGCAGCGCGGCCGAGCACGACCCAGTCCGGCGCGTCCTCGAGGACACGCATACCGAGGAAACGGGCGTAGAACGCCGCGAGGGCACGCGGGTCGGGACAGTCGATGACCGGCTTCTCGAGCTGGGCTCTCATGTCGGGCGACCCTCGAGCGACGCCCTGCCCCGTCGGGGCGCCCCTCTGTCGGGCATCAGTGGTTGCGCAGCGCCGAGATCAGCTGGGACTTGTTCATCGAGGACCGACCCTCGATACCGATCTCGCGCGCCCGCTTCATCAGCTGGTCCTTCGTCATGTCCTCGTAGTCGCCGGCCTTGCCGCCCTTGCGGCCGACCGAGGAGCGAGAGGTCGCGGCGGCGGCGTTGGAGATGCGGGCGGCCTTCTCCTTGCTCGCCCCCTCGTCGCGCAACGACTCGTAGAGGTGCTTGTCCTTGACCGATGGTCCGGGGTTGCGGCGTGGCATGGGTTCCTCCTTGTCGGACGGTCTCCAATCGGCACATACCCACCTCGGCACGGGCGTCACCCGGCGGGTGACGCCCGAACCCGTCCCTGCGTCTCACTCGTTGGTGCGTGACGCGGCCCGGTCACCCAGCCTCGTGAGCCGGTCGACGATGCGTGACCCCAGCTGCCGACGCGCGGCCCGGCCCTCGACAAGAGCCGCCCCACCACGGTCCGGCGAGCCGGGGAGCAGCCGGCCCGCGACCCCCATGAGGCGGGTCGTCGTCCCTGGCGCCAGGCCACGGACACGGATCCCCGCCCAGGCAAGCGGAGTGAGCACGACCATCGGCCGGCCGGAGAGGATCCCCTGCACGATCCGACGCGCGGCCCGCTCGGCGTCCATGGAGAGCAACGGCAGCGACGCCGCCGGCGCGAACCACGCGTACTCCTGGTCCGCCTCGCCGCCGAACTGCGCGTGGACGTGCCCTCCGGTTCGCATGAGGCCCGGGACCACGGTCGTGGCCGTCACGCCGGTGCCGCTCAGACCCGCGGCCAGCCCGTCGGAGAACCCGACCGCGGCGAACTTCGCCGTGGCATACGGCAACAGGTGGGGCGGTGACACCATCCCCCCGATCGACGTGATGGTCCCGATCCGTCCACGTCCACGTCGCCGCATCGCCGGCAGCACCGTCATCGCTGCGTGGATCGGGCCCCACGCCATCGTGTCGACGGCATCCTCGAAGTGCTGCAGCGTGAGGGACTCGAGGGGTGCGACCTGGATGATCCCCGCGACCGTGACCATGACCTCGATCGGCCCGATGTCGCGCTCGACCATGCCGACGAGGGCTCCCACCTCGTGGCGGTCCCGGACGTCGCACACCTCGACCACCACCGTGCCGTGGTCAGCGAGGAGCTCACGGGCCGAGGCGAGCTCGTCCACGTCACGGGCGCCGACGACGACGCGGTGCCCCCGACGGAGCAGCTCGCGCGAGATGAGCAGACCGAGCCCTCGCGAGCCTCCGAGGACGACCGCCACCGGTGCGGTGTCGGCCCGGCCGGTGGCACTGCTGCCCGTGGGCGCCTGTGCGTCGTATGCGTCGACCATGGTGCTCCTCGTCGTCGAGTCGTCTGGCGGACCTGCGGTGGATCGGTGAGCCGGTGGGTAGGTGCAGCAGCATGAAGGCACTGACCTGGCACGGCATCGAGGACGTCCGCATCTCCGACGTACCCGACCCGAAGATCGCCAACCCGACCGACGCCATCGTGAGGGTGACGTCGACGGCGATCTGCGGCTCGGACCTGCACCTCTACGGGGTGCTGGCGCCCTACCTCGAACCGGGCGACATCCTCGGCCACGAGTTCATGGGGATCGTCGAGCAGGTCGGTCCGGAGGTCGCAACGCTCGCGGAGGGCGACCGGGTGGTCGTCCCGTTCAACATCTCGTGCGGCCGGTGCTGGATGTGCCAGCGCGGGCTGTTCGCGCAGTGCGAGACGACGCAGAACACCGACGCCGGCAAGGGAGCCAGCCTCTTCGGCTACACGAGCCTCTACGGGGCCGTGCCGGGCGGGCAGGCCGAGTACGTACGCGTGCCGCACGCGGACTTCGGCCCCATCCAGATCCCGCGCGAGAGGCCCGACGAGCGCTTGCTCTACCTCTCCGACATCCTCCCGACGGCGTGGCAGGCGGTGGAGTATGCCGACGTCAACGGCAACGACACGCTCGCCGTGCTGGGCTTGGGCCCTGTCGGCCAGCTGGCGGTGCGCTCAGCCCTGCACCGCGGAGTCGGACGCGTCATCGGCGTGGACCTCGTCCCCGACCGCATCGAGCTCGCACGCCGCCACGGGGCAGAGGTGCTCGACGCCTCGGACACCGACGTCGTGCAGGCGCTGCGTGACCTCACGGAGGGCCGCGGACCCGACGCCGTCATCGACGCCGTCGGCATGGAGGCCCACGGAAACGCGGTGTCGGAGAAGGTCATCAACGCGACCCGACGGCTGCCGAAGCCGCTCGCCCGGGGCGCCATCGAGCACTTCGGCATCGACCGTCTCGCGGCCCTGCACACCGCGATCGCAGCGGTGCGCCGCGGGGGCACGCTGTCGATCAGCGGGGTCTACGGGGGCATGGCCGACCCGATGCCGATGATGGAGCTGTTCGACAAGGGCCTGACGATCCGCATGGGCCAGTGCCACGTGCGGCGCTGGAGCGACGAGCTGCTCGACATCGTCAGCGCCGACGCGGACGTGCTCGGGCTCGAGGGGCTCGCGACCCACCGGGCCCCCCTCGCCGACGCCCCCGACCTGTACCGCCTGTTCCAGGAGAAGCGGGACCAGTGTCTCAAGGTCGTGCTCAGGCCGTGACGGGCTCGCACGCTCCTCAGGTGAGCAGCTGTCGAGCGACGCCGAGGTCGGCGACGAGGGCCTCGAGGTCGGCGTCCCGCTGCCGCGAGCGGAGCACCGACGACGGGTGGGCTGTCGCGACGACGAACTCCGGCGGTCGCGGCACCGGCCAGGTGCCCGTCGGCCACTCCAGCCGCCGTCCGCGCTGACTGCCCACACGGAACGAGGGCCCGTACAGCGCCTGGCCCGCGGTGGCGCCCAGGACGACCACGCCGCGCGGCGCGATCAGCTCGAGCTCGCCGAGCAGCCACGGCTCGCAGGCCGCCACGTGCCAGCGCGAGGGTGACTTGTGGATGCGCTTCGAGTCGCGGCGCTCGTAGCGGAAGTGCTTGACGGCGTTGGTCCGGTAGACCCGGTCGCGGGCCACGCCCGCCGCGTCGAGGGCCTGGTCGAGCAACCTGCCCGCGGGGCCGACGAACGGCCTGCCCTCGACGTCCTCGCGGTCGCCCGGTTGCTCACCGAGCAGCAGCAGGTCGGCCTTGAGCGGTCCCTCGCCCATCACAGCCTGGGTGGCGTCGCGGAAGAGCCCGCAACCGCGGCAGGCCTGCGCGGCGTCGTCGAGCTCAGCCACCGACCGCGGGTGCTCGGGCACCCACTCCGCGGCTCCGGGACCGTCCCTACCCGTCGCAGCCATGGTCAGAAGACCGCTCCACCGCCCGTGACACCCAGGACGGTGCCCGACACGTAGCTCGCGTCGGAGGGCGAGGCGAGGAAGACGTAGGCGGGCGCGACCTCTCCGGGCTGTCCGGCCCGGCCCAGCGGCGTCTCCGAGCCGAACGTCTCGATCTTCTCCGCGTCTCGCGTCGCCGGCTGCAGCGGCGTCCAGATCGGACCGGGGGCAACAGCATTGACACGAATCCCCTTGGGGCCGAGGGAAGCCGCCAGGTTGACCGTCAGGTTGTTGAGTGCTGCCTTCGTCGCGGCGTAGTCGAGCAGCGCCGGCGATGGGTCGTAGGCCTGGATGGACGTCGTGTTGATGATCGACGACCCCGGGGCCAGGTGCGGAAGGGCCGCCTGGCACAGCCATATCACCGCGTGCAGGTTCGTGCGCATGACGCGTTCGACGTGCTCGGGCTGCAGGCCCTCGAGGCCCTCGGGGCCGCGGTCCCAGTGGTAGCCCGCGTTGTTGACGAGGATGTCGAGTCCGCCGAGCTCGCGCACGGCGTCGGCGACGACCTGCAGGCACTCCTGACGGCCGACGAGGTCGGCAGGCAGGAGCACGCCGTGACGGCCCGCCTTCGTCACCCACGCCAGGGTGTCCTCGGCGTCCGACTGCTCCGCGGGCAGGTAGCTGATGGCGACGTCAGCTCCCTCCCGCGCGTACGCGATGGCGATGGCGCGACCGATGCCGGAGTCTCCGCCCGTGATGAGGGCGCGCTTGCCCTGGAGGCGTCCATGACCCACGTAGGTCTCCTCCCCGTGGTCTGGCACGGGGGTCATCTCGCTCGTCAGCCCCGGCGGCTCCTGCTGCTGCGCAGGGAAACCGCCCTTGTCGTCGTGGCGCACGAGCGCTTCGGCGCGGTCGGCGATCTCGGACATCGGTCATCCCTTCCGTTCGGGTGCTGTGCCTGCGTTCTGCACCTACCCAGATGACCTCGGGAGGCGCACGCTCGGCTCGGACGCGTGTCCGCCTCGGCCCGCCGGTCGGCGTTCAGGGTCGGTGCTCGCTCACTCGTCGGACGTCGTCACGTGGTGCGGCATACCGACCGGCTTCGACTCCGGCGAGCCACGCTCGCGCAGGTAGATGGCGAAGACGGCCATCGAGCCGATGGCGAGCATCTCCGACTGCCAGTTCTGCAGCGTGCGAGACCAGAAGTCGGGGCTGATGAGGTACTCCCCGAAGCCGACGGGGTCGAGCAGCTCCCGCATGCGCTCCTCGTTGTCGGCCACCCGGCCGGTGACGGCCTGCGCGAGCCACGAGAGCACGAAGACCGTCCCCATGACGAGGACGAGCGAGTGCGAGTAGACGGACCGACGCCAGCCGCCCAGCTGCGCCCACCGGGGCGAGTCGGGACGGGCGAACCGGCCGAGCAGCTGCTTCTCCTCGGTCTCACGACCTTCCTGTCCCGGTTGCTTCGACTCGGACGACCCGCGCTGCACGAGCCAGACCGTGAGCAGGATGTAGAGCACGAACTGGAGGTACTCGGACTGCCAGTTCTCGACGAGGTCGACCGCGAACTGCGACGACGTCACGTAGGTCACCAGCGAGATCTGTTGCAAGCCAGCGGTTCTCGCGGACTCGTTGTAGCCGGCGAGGCCCCACACCGCCTGCCCGGCCACGAAGAGCAGCAGGAGCAGGCCGAAGACGATGGTGAGGCCGTTGTGTCGCCACGCCGCGCGGGCACCGCGCTCCTGTCCCGTCATCGGCCCGCCAGCCCAACGACGAACGCCAGCGCGAGCCCGGCGGCGATCACGACGGCATACAGGACGAACATCACCTTCACGTCAGTCTCCCTCCACCGTGCAGTGGTAGGGCACGGCGGCGTCGGTCGACTGCCGCTCGCACCCGGCCGCGGTTACCCGCCAGCCCACGTCGAACCGGGCGAGGAACACGACCTGGTCGCCGAGGACCACCTGGGCGGAGCGACCCGCCACGGTGGCGCCACGGACATCGCCTCCCGGAGGTGGCTCGGAGTCGTCGAGGCCCTTCGTGCACTCGCCGTCGCCGTCCTCCGCCAGGTGCTCGAACGTCCGCGGAGCGAGGAGGTCACATGCCCGTGCGGGGTCCGAGCGGACAAGCGCGAGGAACGAGCGGGCGGCGTCGGCCGCTGCCGGCTCCTCGCCCGCGGAGCACCCCCCGAGGACCACAGCCAGGGGGACGAGCAGGCTTGGCACGGCACGACGACGGGGCATGTGGTGGATGTACCCAGAGGCGACCACGACTGAACACGCGCAAACGAAGACGTCGACCGACTGGCCGGAGAACGGAGTCCCGGCGGGGGAACCGCCAACCATTGCAACTTCCGCGATGCCGTGGCACTTTGGTCAAGTCAGAGCGGTCCAATCACAGCGCCGACTCCGTCATCCGCATCGAAAACGGAGATGAGTCATGGCGCAGTACCCGACCCACCCTCGCCTCTCCTTCGCCGAGCGTGACGCCGAGACGACCGAGCTCTTCGGTCGCCTCGCCACCGCCGGCCCCGAGGAGTCGGAGCAGATCGTCGAACAGATCGTCCACCTCTACCTCGACCTCTGCTCGACCATGGCCGGCCGCTACGAAGGTCGCGGCATCGAGCACGACGACCTCGTCCAGGTCGCACGTCTCGCGCTCGTGAAGGCCATCCGGCGTTACGAGCCGGGGCACGCCCCGTCGTTCGCCGCCTATGCAGTGCCGACGATCAGTGGCGAGCTCAAGCGGTGGTTCCGGGACCGCGGCTGGGTCGTGCGACCGCCGCGCCGCCTGCAGGAGCTGCGAGCGGACGTGCAGTCCGTGCGCGAGCGGCTCGAGCAGGAGCTCGGCGCGACGCCGTCGGACGCCGACCTCGCCGAGGCGACGGGCGCGTCCGTCAACGACATCCGCGAGGCCGCCTCTGCCGCAACGGGGTTCAGGCCCTTGTCACTCGACTGCGGTCCCTCTGACGACGATCGACCGGGGCTGTCCGCCTTCCTGGCCTGTCCCGACGGCGAGATGGAGATGGCCGACGACCGCGTGTGCCTGGCCGAGGCGTTGGTCGAGCTCGACGACGACGAGCGTGAGCTGCTCCTCCTGCGCTACGTCGAGGGGCTGACCCAGCGCGAGATCGGCGAGGCGCGGGGCGTGAGCCAGATGCAGGTGTCCCGCACCCTGCGCAGGATCACGGTGCGGCTGCACGACCACCTGGCGGAGTCGTCGGCCGAGGAGGACATCAGCACCGCCTCCTGAGGCCACGCGGACCTCGCGGGCATGGAGGTCGGGGTCGGCCTGCCACGGGGAGGAGCCCGGCCAGCGCTTGCCGTCGTCCGGCAACCGGAGTCCAATGGGATGACCGAGCCATACGTCCCGGGGTGTTTGGTTCGCAGGTCTGCCGGTCAAAACAGGCGCCGGCAGGCCGCGGGGCGGGGCCTTTCCCCTGCGGCTGCCGGCTGTTCGCTTCATCCACGCACCCGGGCGTCCGGCTCCAGTCGATCGTGGCGCCGCGGTGTCGGGTAGGTGCACTGAAGCATCCACTCGAGGAGACCGCCCATGAGCTCGCCCCGTCGACCACGTGGTCGACCACCATGTCGACCAGCCTGATCTACCTCATCGCCGGCGCGGCGATGCTGCTCGCTCTCGTCCTCCCGGCAGTCCTCGACCGGTATGCCGTGTCGGCCGCGATGGTGCTCCTCGTCCTCGGCATGGCGATCGGGTTGCTCCCCCTGCCGGAGGGCATGCGCCTCGACCCCGTCGCCATCCGACCCCAGGTCGAACGCATCACGGAGTTCACCGTGCTCGTGGCGCTCATGGGCGTGGGCCTGGCCATCGACCGCTCCTTCGACTGGCGCACCCGCACGGCGTGGGCGTCGTGGTCGCCGACGTGGCGGCTGCTTGCGGTCGCCATGCCGCTGACGATCGCGTCGGTGGCGCTGCTCGGGTGGGCGCTGGGGGTCGGGCCGGCCGCGGCTCTGCTGCTCGGCGCCGCGCTGTCTCCGACGGACCCGGTGCTCGCGAGCGACGTGCAGGTGGAGGGGCCGAAGGTCGAGGCCGCCGGCGACGCCGGCCGCGCAGGCGTCGCGGCGGGCCACCGGGAGGACGAGCAGGACGACGAGGACGACCGCGACGGCGACGACGACGAGGAGGACGGCGCGGCCTTCGGTGAGCCGGTCGACGAGAAGGACGACGTGCGCTTCGCCCTGACGTCGGAGGCCGGCCTGAACGACGGACTCGCCCTCCCCTTCGTCACGGCGGCCGTCCTGCTCGCCTCGGCCGGCAGCGTCTCGGAGTGGGGGCTGCGCTGGGTCGCATGGGACCTCGTCGCCAAGGTCGTCGTCGGCGTCGTCGTCGGGGTGGCCGTCGGCTCGGGCCTGGCCCGCATCGCCTTCCGTTCGCCGCGGCGCTCGCTCCGGCTCGCCGAGCAGGGGGAGGCACTCCTCGCCGTCGCCGCGCTCGTCCTGACCTACGGCGTGAGCCAGCTCTGCGGCGGCTACGGATTCGTCTCGGTGTTCGTCTGCGCCCTGACGCTGCGAGCCGCCGAGCGCAACCACCACTACCACCGGTCGATGCACGAGGTCGTGCAGCGCCTCGAACGCCTGCTGACGCTGCTCATCCTGCTCGTTCTCGGCATGGCTGTGACCAAGGGCGTGCTCGGTGAGCTGGACTGGCGGGGTGTCGTCATCAGCCTGGCGCTGGTCTTCGTCGTGCGTCCCCTCGCCGGGTGGGTGAGCCTCAGGTCCCGGCCCCGCCGGGCGCGGCTGCCCGGGGGGCTGGGGCGTCGGGAGATGCTCGCCACGGCGTTCTTCGGCGTGCGCGGGGTCGGCTCCCTCTACTACCTCGCGCTCGCTGCAGGTGAGCACACCTTCTCCGACGAGCGCTGGCTGTGGTCCACAGTGGCCTTCACGATCCTGCTGTCCGTCACGGTCCACGGCACGCTCGCGACGCCGGTCATGCGCTCGCTGGAGCGGCGTCGGGAGCGGGCGGGTGTCAGCGAGTCCGTGTGACGACGCGCCCGGCGTCGCTCCGGGCGCGGAGGTGTAACGGTCCCGACGTCCCCGCGATGGTGTGGGTGAGGCGGCACCCGATCCCCCGAGCGGGTGCCGTCTCCCTGCCGAGGCGACCTCGACCGGACAGCCGCGGGCGCCCGGTCCTCCTCGAGCCAGAGCGTGACGTCACCCGGAAGGGCGACGTCACCGCCGCCCCTGGCTGGTTGAAGAGCGACGATGGCGCCAGTCCTCCTCTACCCACCCTGCCGGAAGTGCAACGGCCGTCGCCGTCGTCGGCCGGCGAGCCCGGATCGCGGCACCGCGCAGGTCCGGACCTGCTGGGTACTTCCCGACGCTGCCCGCTTTGGGCACAATGTCGCACGGCGACCTGCATCCGCGCAGGCAGGGAGGAGCACGATGCAGGCCGACGGTGCCGAAGCGCTCGACCTGCCTGTGATCTCACCGCCGGATCCGCTGTGGTTCCCTCCGCCGGACCCGGTCCACACCTCGACTCCCGCCTCGGCACGCAGCTCGACATCCAGCCCGGGGCCGGCAGCCGGGACCGAGACCCGGCGGCGCAGCCAGCTGCGCCGGGAGTTCGGGGCGGGGCTGCGCAAGGCGGTCGGTCTCACTGCGCTCGGCACGGTCCTGCCGGGGGCGGGCCTGACCCAGACCCGCAGTCGCCTCCTCGGCTGGATCGTCCTCGGGGTCACGCTCCTCGCCGCGGCCGCCGGTGCGTACGCCGTGCTGACGACCGGCGTGACGGCCGCGGCCCTGTCCGTCGTCGCCCGCCCGGAGCTGCTCAAGACGGCCGTCGTCGTCATCGCGGTCTGGGGCGCGATCTGGTGCGCGTCGATCGTGCTCACGGCCGTACAGGCGCGGCCCCGGACCCTCGACCGCGCGCGCACCCGCACGCTCGCCGCGTTCACGACGGTGATGGTGGCGCTCATCGGTGGCGGCTCGTACAAGGCGGCCGAGTACGCGTTCATCACCCAGGACACCGTCACCGAGGTCTTCTCGGCGCCGGCGCCCGGGCCGGGCCAGGGGGCGGAGGTCGTGCAGGGTGAGGACCCGTGGGCGAAGCAGACCCGCGTCAACCTGCTGCTGCTCGGCTCGGACGCGGGATCCAACCGCATCGGCACCCGCACCGACTCGATGATCGTGGCGAGCATCGACACGAGGTCGGGGCGCACGACGCTCATCTCGATGCCCCGCAACCTGCTCCACGCCCCGCTCGCCGAGGAGAGCCCCCTCCTCGCCCGCTACCCGTCCGGGCACTTCGGCCAGCCCGAGTACACGTGCAGCCAGAACAGCCCCGGCGTGACCGGTCAGTGCATGCTGACCAACCTCTACAACGAGGCCGAGACGTATGCCGCGTCGCACCCCGACGCATACCCGGAGGACGTCGTGCCGGGCCGGGAGGAGATCCGGGGTGCCGTCGAGCAGATCGTCGGCCTCGACATCGACCACGTGGTCGTCATCGACCTCAAGGGCTTCTCGCTGCTCATCGACGCGATGGGCGGGCTCGAGATCAACGTCAAGAACGCGGGCACCGGGCAGCCGCTGCCGATCGGCGGGAAGGTCGGTCCGGACCACCAGATCTACGGCGTGAAGGAGTACTTCAAGCCGGGGCTGCAGCACCTCGACGGGTGGCACTCACTCTGGTACGCCCGCTCGAGGGCTGCCGACAGCGACACCTACCGGCAGGCCCGGCAGCGCTGCGTGGTCGAGGCGATCGTCGAGCAGGTCAACCCCGCCGAGATGGTGGGGCAGTACCCGCAGCTGGCACGGATCGCCCGCGACAACATCTTCACCGACATCCCCGCGCAGAGCCTGCCGGCGTTCGTCGAGCTCGTCGAGCGTGCCCAGCGGTCGGCGGTCAGCAGCGTCACCCTGACCGCCGAGGACGGCGTCGAGTCGTGGGACCCCGACTACGCGAAGATCCGCAAGCTCGTGAAGAAGGGCATCGCGAAGCCCAAGTCGAAGCCCGCGCCCTCCGCGACGACGACGCCAGGGGACGACCCGAGCTCCGCGACGACGACTGCGGAGGCCACGCCGAGCCCGACGTCGACGCCGTACTCCCAGTGCTGAGACCGGGGGCATGAGCTCCCGGCGTGACCGGTCAGGCCCTCACATCTCCTCGTGGGTGTCCGGGTCGCCGCCGAAGAGCCGGCCGTCCTCGCGTGCCAGGCCCGAGATGGCGTCGACCTCGTCGTCGGTCAGCTCGAAGCCGAAGACGTCGAGGTTGGAGCGCTGGCGCTCGGGGTCGGCCGACTTCGGCAGCGGGAGCACGTCCAGCTGCACCTGCCAGCGCAGGATCGCCTGGGCCGGCGTCACGCCGTGCGCCTCGGCCGCCGCGGCGACCGGGTCGGCGCCGAACGGGGCGCTGCGCTTGCCGAGCGGGCTCCACGCCTCGGTGCGGATGCCGCGTTCGGCGTGCACCTCGCGCATCCGGGCCTGGGGGAAGAGCGGGTGCAGCTCGATCTGGTTGACGACGGGGACGACGCCCGTGGCGTCGATGATCTCGTCGAGGTGCTTCTCGGTGAAGTTGCTGACGCCGACCGAGCGCACGAGCCCGCGTTCGCGGCATGCGACGAGCGCCTGGTACGCGTCGACGTAGAGACCGACGCTCGGGTTGGGCCAGTGGATGAGGGCGATGTCGATCTGGTCGAGGCCGAGCCGCTCGAGCGACCCCTCGACCGACGCGACCGCCTGGTCGAACGCGTGGTCTCGCCCCGGAACCTTCGTCTGGATGCGCAGCTCGTGGCGCGCGACCCCGGACCGCCGGATCGCCTCACCGACCTCGGTCTCGTTGCCGTAGTTGACCGCCGTGTCGAGCAGGCGGTAGCCCGCCTCGAGCGCGGAGACCATGGCGCGTATGCCGTTCTCCCCCGTCAGCGGGTAGGTGCCGAAGCCGATGGCAGGCAGCGTCGTGCCGTCGATGAGCGTGTGCGTCGGGACCGTCGTCGTCGTCATGCTTCCAAACCTACGCACCACATCCGAGGGCTGGCGAGGCTCGATCCAGCTCACGGGTGCCACGAGCTGCGCAGCCCGCGTCAGGATGGCCAGCGGCTCCGAGGTCCATGGACCGGGCGTGCTGACGACGGCGTGGCCCAGGCCCCACCGGCGCAGCCGCGCACACCGCCGCGCGAAGTCGTCGGCCGACTCGTCGGGTTCGAGCCGGCTGCTGTCGGACCGGCGCCGTCAGTGGGTCGGCTGCAGGTCGCGCTCCACGACCTCGGCCGCGCGCAGCTTCTCGCCCTCGATGTCGATGTCGGGCAGCGCGCGGTCGAGCCAACGCGGCAGCCACCACGCGCGGTCTCCGAGGAAGGACATGACCGCCGGCACGAGCGAGAGACGCACGACGAACGCGTCGACGGCCACGCCGAACGCGAGCGCGAAGCCCATCGACTTGATCACCGGGTCCTCGACGAGGCCGAAGCCGGCGAAGACCGACACCATGATGAGCGCCGCTGCGACGACGACCCGCGCACCGTGTCCGACGCCGGCGACGACCGCCTCGCGCGCGGCGTGACCGTGGACGAAGTCCTCGCGCATCCGCGACACGAGGAACACCTCGTAGTCCATCGCGAGCCCGAAGAGGATTCCGATGAGCAGGATCGGCAGGAAGCTGACGAGCGGGCCGGCTGTGTCGAGCCCGACGAGCCCCGAGAGCCAGCCCCACTGGAAGATCGCGACGGTCGCGCCGAACGCCGCGCCGATGGTGAGCAGGAACCCGAGCGTCGCCTTGAGCGGCACGAGCACCGACCGGAACATCAGCATCAGCAGCACGAAGCCCAGACCGACGACCACGAGCAGGTAGACGGGCAGGGCGTCGGCGAGCTTGTCGGACACGTCGACGCCGACGGCGGTGACGCCCGTGACCGAGATGTCGGTGCGCGTCGACGAGGCCGTGTCGGCCAGCGCCGAGCGCAGGCCGCGGACGAGGTCGACGGTGGCCTCGTCGGTCGGGCCGGACTTCGGGATGACAGCGAGGATCGCGGTGCGGCCGTCGGCGCTGGCCTGCCCGGGCGCGACGGCGAGCACACCGTCGAGTCGCGTGGCGGCCGTCGCGGCCGCGGTCGTCGCCTGCTGCACCTGCTGCTCGCCGTCGCCGTGGACGACCATGACGAGGCGTCCGTTGAAGCCCTCCCCGAAGCCCTCGGAGATGAGGTCGTATGCCGTGCGCTTGCTGCTCGACGTCGGCGCGGTGCCGTCGTCGGGCAGGGCGAGACGCAGGTCCGCGGCCGGGATCGCGACCGCGCCGAGGAGGACGACGCCTGCGAGCAGGACTGGCACACGGTGCCGGACCACGACACGTGCCCAGGCGAAGCCGCGGCTGCCGGCGGCCTCCTCAGGGTCGGCTTGCGACCCCCCGGAGGTGCGCTGCCGGCGTGAGAGCACGCGGTCGCCGGCGAAGCCGAGCAGGGCGGGGAGCAGCGTCACTGCGACGAGCACGGCGACGAGGACCGTGCCCGCAGCCGCAAGGCCCATGGCGGTGAGGAACGGGATGCCGACGACGGAGAGACCGGCCAGAGCGATGATGACGGTGAGCCCGGCAAAGACGACGGCCGTACCTGCAGTGCCGACCGCCCGTCCGGCGGCTTCCTCGCGGTCGAGACCGATCGCGAGGTTGTGCCGGTATCGCGAGCTGATGAAGAGCGAGTAGTCGATGCCGACCGCGAGGCCGAGCATGAGGGCGAGGACCGGCGTGACGCTGGACAGCTCGACCGCGTGGCCGATGAGGAGCACCCCGATCATGCCGACGCCGACGCCGACGAGTGCGTTGACCATCGTCATGCCGGCGGCGACGAGCGAGCCGAACGTGAGGACGAGGACGACGAGCGCGACGACGACGCCGATGCCCTCGGTCGAGCCGATCTCGGGCGTCGCGTTCAGCGGCTCTCCGCCGGGCGCGACGGTCCACCCCACGGGCGCCCCGCGGCCGAGCGCCTCGTAGGCGGCGCGCTGGTCCGCGGTCAGCTCGTCGGCCGTCTGGGCGAACTGGACGGTCACGAGGGCGTAGCGGCCGTCGGGGCTGATCGCCTTGGTGTCGTAGGGGCCGACCGCTCCGACGACGCCGGGGACCTTCGAGGCGCGCGCCACGACGCCCTCGACGGTGGCCTTCCCCGCTGGTGCGAGGACCGTCTGACCCTCTGGCGCGCGGACGACGACGGCGCCGGACGCCCCGCTCGCCTGCGGGAACTCCGTCGCGAGCGCCTCGAGGGCGCGCTGCGACTCGGTGCCCGGGATCGTGACGCTCGAGGTGGGGGACGTGCCCAGCGTCAGCAGCACCCCCGCGAGCGCGGCGAGCAGGACGAGCCAGGCGGACGCGACGAGGCCGCGGCGGCCGTAGGCGAAGCGTCCGATTCGGTAGAGCACGGTGGCCATGGGTGACTCCGGAGGCGTGAGGGGGACGTGAGGGGTGGGCGCGACGGTCGGCGCGTGGTGCGGTGCGGTCTGCCGACGCTGACCCGCGGGCCTAAAGTTAGCCGATCGACTAACTTCGCGCCAGTCCCCTCTGGCCGGTTCGGTTAGGGTGGCCGCGCACCCGCCCCGGCACACGGCATACGCAGACGTCCCCGAGGCACCCCTCCGAGAGACGAGGCAGCCCATGGCCAGACCGCGGTCGCCGCGCGGCCACGGCCGCCGGCGCGTCATCGACGCCGCCGTCGAGCTCTTCGCCGAGCACGGCGTGAGCGGCACGTCGCTCCAGATGATCGCCGACCACCTCGGCGTGACGAAGGCGGCCGTCTACTACCAGTTCCACGCCAAGGACGACATCGTCCTCGCGGCCATCGAGCCGGCCGTCGAGGACCTCGCGGTGTTCGTGTCCGCGGCGGAGAAGGTCGACGGACCCGACGAGGCCGCGCTCGTCGCGCTGCGTGGCCTCGTCGACGTCATGATCAGCCACCGCCAGGTCGTCGCCGCCATCATGCGCGACCCCGAGGTCGAACGCATCCGGGCCGCCGACGAGGACCTCAACTCGCTCATCGGCCGGCTCATGGCCCTCCTCCTCGGCCCCGCCCCCGACCTGCGTCGCCGCGTCGCCGTCTCGCTCGTCGGCGCCGGCGTGGCGAACACCGGGATCGACCCGCTGCTCGCGGACGTCGACGACGAGACCCTGCGCGCGCAGCTGCTCGAGCTCGGGCCGTCCGTGCTCGTCGCCTCGTGGCGCGGCGCGTAGCCCACGAGCCCACGTGCCGCTCGATGGCGCAGAGGGGCGCTGAGGAGCGCTGAGGGGCGCTGCCGACGCGAGATTCCCCGCCTGCGCGCCGGCAGCGCCCGCGCCCGGCCGGGTGGGAGATGTCCGGGCGCTCCGCGTCGTCGCCCGGATTAGTCCCGGGGGGAGGGCACCTGGCCGTGCGGCGACACGTCCCCATCGTTTCCTGCGCGGGCGTGCGCGTCAGGCAATCGGCAGAAATCGGACGTCACGATTCGGTCTAGGGACGGGTTCAGGCGCTCAGGCGCGCCGCGACCGGGGACGGCAGGGCGGACAGGAACCCGTCGACCACGGCAGTCAGCCCGGGTTGGACCTCGGGGTCGATCGTCAGGACCCCGGCGGGCGAGGTCTCGAGGTAGCGGTCCACGACGAGGAAGCCCTGGACGATGTGCCGCGCGCCCATCGAGGACAGCACGGGCCGCAGCCCGTAGTCGAGGGCGAGCGCGTGCGCGACGCTGCCGCCCGTCGCGAGCGGCAGCACCGTCTTGTCGGTGAGCGCGTACTGCGGGAGCAGGTCGAGCCACGCCTTGAGCAGCCCCGTGTAGGCGGCCTTGTAGACGGGGGTCGCCACGACGACCCCGTCTGCCAGGTCGAGCCGCCGGGCCGCCTCGATGATCTCCGGATCGTCGAAGCGGGCGTGGAGCAGTGCCTCGGCGGGCAGGTCGCGCAGGTTGAGGTGCGTGACGTCGTGGCCGCTGCGCACGAGGGAACGGGAGACGTGGTCGAGCAGCTTGGCAGAGCGCGAGACGACGCTCGGCGAGCCGGAGACCGTGAGGATGCGGGACATGGCGGGTCCTTTCGGGGGCGTGGTCAGGCGTGCCGGCGGGTGCGTCGACGCAGGCCGGCGTCGGTGAGCGCGGGCGGCTGGTAGCCGCCGTCGGCGTCGTTGAGCGTCGTCCCGGGCGGCACGATCTCGTCGATGCGGTCGAGGAGGTGCGGGTCGAGCGTGATCTTGTCCGCCCCGAGCGCTGACTCGAGGTGCTCGAAGGTGCGCGGCCCGATGATGGCCGACGTCACCGCCGGGTGCTCGAGCACGAAGGCCAGGGCGAGGTGGACGAGGGAGAGCCCGGCGTCCTCGGCGAGGTCGTGGAGGGCGTGGACGGCCTCGAGCTTGCGTTGGTTGGCCGGGAGCGTCGGGTCGTGGCGGCCGGGGTTGCGGTGCTCGCGCCGCGAGGGCGCCTCCGTCTCGCCGCGGCGGTGGCGGCCCGAGAGCCAGCCGCCGGCGAGCGGCGACCACGGGAGCACCCCGAGGCCGTGCAGCTGGGCGACGGGAAGGACCTCACGCTCGATGCCGCGCGCAAGGATCGAGTACGGCGGCTGTTCGGTGACCGGTCGCTCGCGATGGCGGGTCAGCGCCACGTGCTGCGCCTCGACGATCTGGCTCGGCTGGAACGTCGACGTGCCGATGTAGCGGATCTTGCCCTGGTGGACGAGGTCGGAGAGCGCGCCGAGGGTCTCGTCGATGTCGGTGTCGGGCTCGGGCCGGTGCACCTGGTAGAGGTCGATCCAGTCGGTCTGCAGGCGCCGCAGGCTGTCCTCGACCTCCCGGATGATCCAGCGGCGCGAGTTGCCGAAGCGGTTGACGTCCTCCCCCAGCCTGCCGTGGACCTTGGTCGCGAGGATCACGTCGTCGCGGCGGCCACCGGCGAGGGCCTTGCCCACGACGACCTCCGACTCCCCCTGCGAGTAGACGTCGGCCGTGTCGATGACGTTGATCCCGGCGTCGAGGGCCGCGTGGATGACGCGGATGCTGTCGTCGTGGTCGGGGTTGCCCTGGGCGCCGAAGTTCATGGCGCCGAGGGTCAGCGGGCTCACCTTGACGCCGGTGCGGCCCAGGGGGCGGTGGTCGGTCATGCGGGATGCCTCTCTCGGGAGGTGGACCCGGCCGTGCGGGCCGCCGTCCAGGAGCTGTCGGGACGCGTGAGCCCGTAGTGCTCGCGCAGGGTCGTGCCCGTGTAGTCCTCCCGGAAGAGGCCGCGGGCACGCAGGATCGGCAGGACGTGCTCGATGAAGGCGTCGAGCCCACCCGGCAGCCACGGCGGCATGAGGTTGAAGCCATCGGCGGCACCCTGCGTGAACCACTCGGTGATCCGGTCGGCGACCTGCTCGGGCGTGCCGGCCACGGTCCAGTGGCCGCGCGCGCCGGCGAGCCGGTGGAGCAGCTGTCGGATCGTCGGTGCCTCGCGCTCGACGATGTCGACGACGAGCTGGCTGCGGCTGCTGTTCACCCGGTCGCCCTGGAGGGCGATGAGGTCGCGCGGGAAGGGCCCGTCGAGGTCGTGGCCCGTGAGGTCGACGCCGAGCAGTCGGCGGAGCAGGTCGACGGAGTATGCCGGCTGCGTGAGGTCGTTGAACTCCTCCTGCAGCGCCCTGGCCTCGGCCTCGGTCGACCCGATGAACGGGCTGATGCCCGGGAGAACGAGGAGCTGCCCGGGGTCCCGGCCGAGGCCGGATGCCCTCCGCTTGATGTCGGCGTAGAACTCCTGCGCGCTCTCGATCGTCTGGTGCGCCGTGAAGATCGCCTCCGCGTAGCGCGCCGCGAACGACCGGCCGTCCTCGCTCGACCCGGCCTGCACGTAGACCGGCCGGCCCTGCGGCGTACGCGGTGTGTTGAGCGGGCCACGCACCCGGAAGTGGCGCCCGACGTGGTCGATGCGATGGATGTGGTCGGCGTCGGCGAAGACCCCGCTCTCGCGGTCGGCGACGAGGGCGTCGTCCTCCCACGAGTCCCACAGGTCGGTGACGACGTCGACGAACTCCCTTGCCCTGTCGTAGCGCTCGGCGTGGACGGGGTGCTCGTCGAGTCCGAAGTTGTGCGCGGCGTCCGGTGCGCCGGTCGTGACGATGTTCCACCCGGCCCGGCCCCGGCTCAGGTGGTCGAGCGAGGCGAAGAGGCGTGCGGCGTTGTACGGCTCGAGGTAGGTGGTCGACGCCGTCCCGATGAGCCCGATCCGCTCCGTCACGGCCGCGATCGCCGAGAGCCAGGTGAACGGCTCGAGCCGGAAGCGGCTGGCGTAGCGGATGTTGTCGGCGAGCGAGGGGCCGTCGGCGAAGAAGACGGCGTCGAGCTTCGCTGCCTCGGCCGTGCGCGCCAGCTCCTGGTAGAAGGAGATGTCGAGCACCCGGTCGGGCTCGGAGTCCGGGTGGCGCCACGCGGCCTCGTGGTGGCCGCCCGGGTAGACGAAGAGGTTGAGCCTCAGCCGGCGGTCGGTCATGCCGTCACCGCCTGCGGGCTGGCCTCGGCGTCCGAGTAGCGGTTGACGGGGCGCGGCAGACCGTAGTGGTCGCGCAGCGTCGTCCCGGTGTAGTCGGCACGGAAGAGCTCTCGGCGCACGAGGATCGGCACGACGTGGTCGACGAAGGCCTCGAGACCCGACGGCAGCACGGCCGGCATGATGTTGAAGCCGTCTGCGGCGCCGGCGACGAACCACTCCTCGAGCGCGTCCGCGACCTGTTCCGGAGTGCCGGCGAAGGTACGGTGGCCCCGCCCTCCCCCGAGCCGTCCGATGAGCTGGCGGACCGTGAGCCGTTCGCGCCGGGCCAGCTCGACGATGAGGGTGTAGCGACTCTTGGCACCCTCGATCTCGTCCTCGGCCGGCAGGTCCGCCGGCAGCTCGCGGTCGAGCGGGAGGTCCTCCGGGCGCAGGCGCAGGGTGCGCGCGAGCTGGGCGACGGCATACTCCGGGCGGATGAGCTCGTCGAGCTCGGCCTCGAGCCGAAGCGCCTCCGCCTCGGTCGACCCGATGACGGGGACGATGCCGGGGAGGATCTTGATGCCGTCGGGGTCCCGGCCGAGCGCCGCCGTCCGAGCCTTGAGGTCGGCGTAGAAGCCGCGGGCGTCGTCGACCGTCTGGTGGGCGGTGAAGACAGCCTCGGCGTAGCGTGACGCGAACGCCTTGCCGTCCTCCGACGAGCCGGCCTGCACGATGAGCGGGTGGCCCTGCGGCGACCGCGGCAGGTTGAGCGGCCCGCGGACGCGGAAGTGCGTGCCGACGTGGTCGATCGGCCGCACCCGGTCGTTGTCGCCCCACCGGCCGGAGGCCTTGTCGCCCGTCGGCGCGTCGTCGTCCCAGCTGTCCCAGAGCTTCTGGGCCACGTCGAGGAACTCGGCGGCCCGCTCGTACCGCGTCCGGTGCGCGGGCTGGTCGTCGAGGCCGAAGTTGCGGGCCGCGTCGGGCCCGGCGGTGGTCACGACGTTCCAGCCGGCGCGGCCACCGCTGACGTGGTCGACGGACGCGAACCGGCGGGCCAGGTTGTAGGGGTCGTTGTACGTCGTCGACGCCGTCGCGATGAGGCCGATCCGGCTCGTCGCGGCCGCGATCGCCGTGAGCAGCACCGTCGGCTCGATGGCGCCGGAGGGGCGCCGGCCGATGTCGTTCCAGAGGACCGGGCTGTCCGCGAAGAAGATCGAGTCGAGGTGTCCGCGCTCGGCTGTCTGGGCCAGCCGCTGGTAGTGGGCGACGTCGGTGTTGGCGAACGGGTTGCTCTCGGGGAGCCGCCACGACGCCTCGTGGTGGCCCGTGCTCATGAGGAAGGCGTTCAGGTGGAGGGTTCGTCGGGCGGGCGAGGTCATGACGGAGTCCTTTCGGGGCGGGGCTGGTCGTGGGAGTCGGGTGCGGCCTCGTTCGTGACACCGAGGGCGCGGAGCAGCTCGGTGCGGATCGCGGCGAACCCGGGGTCGGACGGGTTCCGGCCGCGACCCGAGGCCTCGACGAGGTCGATGCGGCGCTCGAGGGCGATCCGCCCGTGGTCGAGCACGATGACGCGGTCGGCGAGCGTGATCGCCTCGTCGACGTCGTGCGTGACGAGCAGCACCGCCGGATGATGACGGTCGTAGAGCTCGCGCAGCAGACCGTGCATCCGGATCCGGGTCAGCGCGTCGAGGGCACCGAACGGCTCGTCCGCGAGGAGCAGCTGCGGGTCGCGGACCAGCGAGCGGGCGAGGGCGACTCGCTGCTGCTCACCGCCGGACAGCTCGTACGGCCACGCGTGCTCGCGCCCGTGGAGGCCGACCTCTTCAAGGGCTCGCAGGCCCCTGGCCCGCGGGTCGTCGCCACCCAGCCCGAGGACGACGTTGTCGAGGACCGTGGCCCACGGCAGCAGGCGCGAGTCCTGGAAGACGACGGACACGCGCTCCGGCACGCGGATGCGGCCGGTGCCGCTGACGTCGGCGTCGAGGCCGGCGAGGGCGCGCAGCAGGGTGCTCTTGCCGCAGCCGCTGCGCCCGAGGAGCACGACGAACTCGCCGGGGGCGATGTCGAGCGTGACGCCGTTGAGCACGCCCTTGGGGCCGTAGCCGCGCACGAGTCGCTCGATCGTGACGGTCGGCCGCTCGGTGGTCAGGAGTTCAGGGTGCGCTGCCATGACAGGGCCCTCCTCTGCAGGAGCCGGACGGCGCCGTCGGAGAGCAGACCCAGCAGGCCGTAGAGCACGAGTCCGACGACGATGACGTCGGTCTGCCCGTAGGTCCGCGCGAGCTCCATCATGTAGCCGATGCCGCTCGTGCTGTTGATCTGCTCTACGACGACGAGGGACAGCCAGGCGGCCGTGACCGCGAACCGCAGGCCGAGGAGGAACCCCGGAAGCGCGCCCGGCAGGATCACCTTGCGCACGAAGGCAGCCCGGCTCAGGCCGACGGTCTGGGCGAGCTCCACGTACTTGCTCTCGATGCCGCGGAGCCCGGAGTGGGTCTGGATGTAGATGGGCACGAAGACGCCGAGGGTGATCGTGATGACCTTCATCGGCTCGCCGATGCCCAGCCAGAGGATCAGAAGGGGCAGCAGGGCCAGCGACGGGATCGCGCGCTTGATCTGCACGGGACCGTCGACGAGCGACTCACCGACGCGGCTCAGGCCAGAGACGAGCGCGAGAGCCGCGCCGAACAGGATGCCGAGGAGCAGCCCCAGCCCGGCCCGTTGCGTCGACACCGCGAGGTTGCTCTGCAGCCGCCCGTCGGCGACGAGCTCCGCCGTCGTGGTCACGACGGTCCACGGCGCCGAGAGCGTTCGGGGGTCGAGCACTCCGGAGGCGGAGCCCGCCACCCATGCGGCGAGGAGGACGAGGGGGCCGAGCGCGGCGGCACCCTGTCGCCGGCGACCGGGGCCCAGCCGCTTCGCAAGGGGCCGCTCGTCGCTGGCGAGCGAGACGGGAGCCTCTGCGAGAGTGGAGGACTGCCGTGGTCGGGCGATGTCGGTGAGTGTCGTCATGATGCCTTCCCCGTCCGGTATGCCGTGCCGCCGACCTTCTCGAAGCGGCGGTCCCAGAGCGTCGTGACGTCGAGGTGCGGTCGGTCCTGCTCGGTGGCGAGCAGGTCGGCCGTCGCCTGGTGGCGCCTGATCGCGTCGGTCCAGTCGGTCGGCACGTCACGGACACCGGCGGCCTTCACGAGGTACTCGCCGTCGGCGGTCGTCAGGCCCTGGTTCTTGACGTAGTAGCCCTCGATCCACTCCTTCGGGTGCTCGTCGACCCACTTGAGGGCGACGCCCCAGTGGGCGACGTACTCGCGGATGGCTGCGGCCTTTCCGGGATCCTGCAACGAGGTCTCGAGCGCGTAGAGGTGGCCGGGGTCGTCGCGCAGGCCGTGTGCGATGACGGTGGCGCCGTCGCTGCCGTACTTCGAGAGGTAGCGCTTGACCTGGACGCCGCCGATGGGTGCGACGTCGATCTGCTTGGAGGCCAAGGCAGTCGGGTAGACGTCGCCCGTGCTGGGCAGCTCGACGAGCTCGACGTCCTCCTTCGTGAGCCCCGCCTTCTGGAGGACCCGAAGCACGAGCGCGCCCTGCGCCTGGCCGGGGCTGTAGGCGATCTTCTTGCCACGCAGGTCGGCGATGGACCTCACCGCGACACCGGGCGCCACGCCGAGCTGGTAGAGCGGATGGGCCTCGGGCTGCAGACGGAACTGTGCGGCGACGATGCGCGTGTCGACCCCGGTCCACTCGGCCTGCAGCGGCGGGATGTCGGCGACCGATCCCAGGTCAAGAGCCTTGGCGCGGAAGGCTTCCAGGGTCTGCGGACCGCCGCTGATGTTGGCGAACGTCACGGGGAACGTGAAGTTGTCGAGCTCGCCGGAGAGCTTGAGGGCCTGCTCGACCTGGGGGTCGCCGACCACGAGCGTCGTGCCCTTCGGCACGGCGGCGGGCAGGGCAGCGGTGAGGGCGAGGGCCGGACCACCGTCTGCGGCGTTCGAGCTGCCCCCGCACGCCGCGAGCAGGGCCACGAGCGGGGCAGCGGTCAGGGCGATCACGACGGATCGACGGCGGGGCGGGTGCGAGTGCGCGGTGCTGGGCATGGTGAGATGAACCTTTCGAGGGCAGGTGTGCGGAAGCCGCCGGAGACCGGAACGGACTGCGGCAGAGAAGAACTGGTGATGACCGGGTCACGCGATGCGATTCGCGTCGGCGTCGGGTGCGTGTCAAGACGCGCCACCGCGCGTCAGTGCGCATCGATGTGCGCGGGGAGGGAGGGGCGCGGCGGCCCTCCCGGGCGAGGCTCAGCGACAGATCGCGCTGGCGGTCCCCATGTGGTCGATCGCCCGACGCTTGGTCAGCATCTGGTGGCGGTGCATGACACGTATTTCATTCTGGATCAGTAGGAATTACAACCTCGGTCCGCACACTGAGACAGACATCAGCCCTCGGCCGGGCCCTGGCGCCCGAGCTGGACGGACACACCTGTGCCGTATGCCGTCCGGTGCACCGGACGGCATACGGCGGGAAGCGCTCGTGGCGCGGTCAGTCCTCGAGGCGGAAGCCGAGCTTGACGGTGACCTGCCAGTGGGCGACCGCGCCGTCGGCGAGCTGGCCGCGGACGCTCTGGAGCTCGAACCACTCGAGGTTGCGCACCGTCGTGCTCGCCTTCGCGACCGCGTTGCCGACGGCGTCCTCGATGCTGTCGGGCGACGAGCCGACGACCTCTGAGATGGCGTAGACGTGGTTGGCCATGATCCCTCGCTTCGCATGGAGCCACCCGGCCGATCCGAGTCGCGTCGACTCACGCTAGACCCGCATCGACGGCGGCCGTCAAGGCGAACGTGGCGGTCAGTGCCAGTTGCTGACCTTCACGTCGTGCGGCGCCGGAGCGCCGGCGCCGGTCTCGACGAACGACGTGAGGCTCATCAGGAACGTGGCCCACTTGGTGCTGCAGTGGTTCATGAACGGGACCGGCTCTCGCCACCCGCGATGGGCGAACAGCACGATCGTCCACTCCCCGTCGGTGCGCAGCTCCCAGTGGATCCGGGTGCCGATCCACTCCTCCGGGCCGTCGACGACCTCCCAGATCACGCGCTCGCCCGGCTCGGCCTCCAGGACCCTCATGTCGAACCCACCGGGCTCGTCGGTGCCCAGGTCGAAGCGGAACTCGAGGAGTCCGCCCGGCGCGCCCTCGCCCAGCGTGTCCTTGGTCCACCAGCCGGCCAGGCCCTCGGGAGTCGTCAGCGCCTCGTACACCGCATCCTTCGATGCGGTGGTCCCGACGCGGTGCAGGATGTCCACCATTGTTCTCGTCCCCTCTGTTCTTCCCCGGCCGCGGTCGCGGCCGGGAGGTCGTCACGTGTTCTTCTGGATGGCTTCGGCGATCTGCTTGATCCGCCGCAGCCGGGCGTCCCAGGCGTGGCCCACCGCATTGAGCTGGGCGACTGCGCGGGCGAGCTGGGCCTCGTCGACGCGATAGCGCTTCCCACGACCGGCCGCGGCCGCACGCACGAGTCCGACGCGGTCGAGGGCGACGAGGTGCTTGGCCACGGCCTGGCGCGTCACCGGGAGCTGCTCGCTGAGCGAGGTTGCGCTTCCCTCGCCCGTCGCCAGCAGCAGGTCGAGCATCCGGCGCCGGGTGGGGTCCCCGATCGCCGACCACAGCTCGTCGTCGACGGCGACGTTCATCGTGCCGAGACCAGCCCGACGGCCGTTGACGCGATGCGAGGCACGAAGGTGTCCCAGCCGACCACGTGCTCGTTGTACTGCTGCTCGAGCTTCGCGACCTCCCACCCCTGCTCGCGGAAGCCGGTCTCCGTCAGACGGAGCAGGGTGCCCGCACCCGAGGGGACCAGCTCGAACGTCACGAGCAGCGAGTTGGCCCCGACCGCCTCCTTCCCCGCAGGGTGCGTCCAGCGGAACGTGAAGACTCGAGGCGGCTCGGCGGTCACGACGGTCATCGGCACGACGTTGGCGCGCGGGTTGTCCCCGTCGGCCCAGACCAGCTCGCCGGTGGCGCCCGCCACGGGCTGGACGTCGGACTCGGCGTACCACCAGTCGCGGACGTGCTCGGGCTGGCTGATCACCTCGAACACGACCTCGGGCGGGGCGTCGACGTGGATCTCGCGCTCGATGCTGGCGTACTCCATCGGAACCTCCTCGATATAGCAACCTTTGGTTGCACATCAAGGTAGCGGCAATGGCACGCAAAGCGCAACCATCGGTTGCACTGGCTCATCTCGACTCTCTCGCTGCCCCGCCTCCGAAGTCGCGCCCGCGACACACGGCCGGTGCCCTACGGTGTCCTCACCGTCCGAGGAGGAGCTGCCGTGCCACGACCTGTCGTCACCGCCCTCACCATCCTCTTCGGTGTCGTCCTCGGCGGCGCCGCCGGCCTGGGCTTCGGCTACATGGCGATCCAGTTCATCGTGACGATGCCCGGCCGCGCAGGAGGCATGGAGGATCTCGCGCTGGCGGTCCTCATCGGCTTCGGCACCCCGCTCGTGGGCGCGATCGTCGGGGGCGTCGTCGCGGCACGGTCGATCCGCAACCGACGAGGCCGCGGGTGACATCGGCACCCTCGTCGCCCCTACGGTCGGCGTGCCCCTGCTCGCCGATGCCGCCGGCGACGGGGTGACTCAGACAGCGTGGGACCCGGCTCGCTCGACGAGGATCGCCAAGCGTGCCAACGCCTCCCGGTTGCGCCGGTCGAGCGCGAGGTCGCGCACCGGCCGGGGCACCAGCACGGCAGGGCCCTTCACCGCATCCTCCTCCATCGTCACCTCGGTGTCCGCACCCTCGGGCCGGCAGGTGATCCGCACGACACCCTCGCCGGACGGCCACGCCCGCACGGTGAGCTCGAGCAGGCTCGGACGCTCCGACCGCCGAACCGTCGTCGTGTCGTCGAGGAGCAGCGGCCAGGCGCCCACGGAGTGGTGGATCTCCGCACCCACCGCCGGCCAGGCTTCCGAGACCTCTCGGATGCGGGAGGCGCCGACCACCCACTGGCTGTAGCTCCACCCGTCTGCGAGCACCTCGAAGACGGCCTCCGGCGAGCCGTGGATGATGCGGGTCGTGGTACTCATGAGCGCCTCCATGGGAGTCGGGCCTTGTTGTGCCACAAGGCGGCTCGGGCGGCGTTGGCGCCGCACGCCCCGTGCACCCCGCCTCCCGGGTGCGCCGAGGCGGATGCCAGGTAGAGGTCCTTGACGGGCGTCTCCGGCCGACCGGAGCCGGCGACGGGCCGGAAGACGAGCTGCTGGTGCAGGCCGGCCGTGCCACCGTTGATCGCACCTCCGACGAGGTTGCGGTCGAGCGCCTCGAGCTCGTGCGGGCCGAGGATGCGCCGGGCCGTGATGCGGTCCCGGAAGCCGGGAGCGCGGTCCTCGATGCGCGCCTCGACGCGCTCGGCCATCGCCTGGAGGTCGGCCTCGTCCCACGTGCCGATCACCTCTCGCACCCCGAAGCGTCCGGAGGCGGCGTCCCCGCGAACGTGTTGTGGCACATGGGTGTACGCCCACAGCGCCTCACGCCCCTCGGGCACCCGGGAGGGGTCGGCCACCCCCATCTGACCGACGAGCAGGAACGGGCGCTCCGGCACGAGACCAGCGGCCACCTGTCCGGTGCTCAGCGTCATCTCGTCCAGCGAGTCCGCGACGTGCACGGTGCCGGGGGCCGCCTCAGGCGCACCGGCCCAGGGGACGGGAGTGTCGAGAGCCCAGTCGACCTTGAACGTCGACGGGTCCCACTCGAACCGGCCCATCCGGTGGCACAGCCGAGCAGGCAGGTCCTCCCAGGACACGAGGCCGCCGTACAAGGCAGGCGCAGAGACGTCGGCCAGCACGGCGCGCCTGACCCTGAGCTCACGTGCGGCAGACCGCACGGCAACCACGCGCCCGCCCTCCACGCGTACGCCCACGGCTCGCTCGCCGAGGCAGACCTGCCCGCCGTTCGCCTCGAGGCGCCGGACCATCGCCCCCGAGAAGCGGCCCGCGCCGCCGCGCGGCACGGGGAAGCCCACCGTCTGCCCCAGCAGGACGAGCAGGAGTCCCATCGCGGCCGAGCCCGGCGCCTCGAGGCCGATGTCGGCGTGGGCGGCGTTTCCCGCGACGAGCAGCCGGGCCGCGTCGCCCCGGAAGAGCCGCTCGGTGAGGCTTCGCGCAGGCATCATCAGCTCACGCAGCAGCTCCAGTCCGCCGGGACGCAGCACGTGCCGGGCGAGGCCCGCCCCACCGCGTACCGGTGGGAACGGGGTGAGCAGGCACCGGATGACGTCGTCGCCGACACGGTCCCACGTGTCGCACAGGGCGAGCCAGGCCTCGCCGTCACCCGGCGCCTGGGCGTCGAGCGCCGCGGCCGTGGCGTCGCGCTCACGGTGCAGCAGGCCCCACCGTCCGTCCGGGAACGAGTGGCCCACGACCGCTGGAGCCTGCACCCACTCGAGGCCATGGTCCTCCAGGCCAAGGCTGCGAATGGTCGGCGAGCCGGCCGCCAGCGGGTAGAACGAGCTGAACGTGTCGTGGACGTGCCCGGGGGCCACGGAGTCGTCGCTCCACACGGCCCCGCCGGGCCGCTCCTGCTCCTCGAGCACGACCACCGACCATCCCGCGTCGACGAGCAGGTTGGCAGCCACGAGCCCGTTGGGTCCGCTGCCGATGACCACGGCATCCGTCGTCGTCACGATGTCCTCTCGTCTTCCGTTCTGCTGCCCTACCCGCTCGACCGTCCACCCGGACTGCACGTCTCGTACGTCTCGCTACCCGGCGTCGACACGCCCATCCACCGTCGGGGCGGGTATGCCGGAGGGCCTGCCGGTCGTCCGCCTCACCGGTGGTCACGGGTCGGGAGCAGGGGCGGCTCTGGACCTGGCTCGACCGGTTCGGAAGCGGTGGGGCGGACGGGGCTCCGCCCACCGTCCGGCAGGCGGCCAGTGAGCCGGAGCACCTCGGCGAGGTCTCTCAGCTTCACGTTGGAGTTCTGCGACAGACGACGCAGGTAGGCGAACGCCGACTCCGCCGTGAGCCCATGACGTTCCATGAGGATGCCCATCGCCTGCCCGATCTCCTGACGGGTGACCATGGCCAGCTCGAGCTGCCCCACCTTGCGAGCGATGGCGATGGTGGCGGCGGCATGCGCGGCGAAGGCCGTCGCCAGCTCGACGGTGCGTTCGGGCATCGGCTCGCCGTCGTCGGAGCTCAGGGTCAGCACGCCGAGCGTCCTGTCCTCCCAGGCAAGCCGGACGGCGACCGCCGCCGTCAGCCCCAGGCTGGCGGCCCAGGTGCTCACCTCGGGCCAGCGGACCCCGTGCTCGAGCTCATCCCGGTCGAGCATCACGACGGGGACGGGACCATGCACGGCGTCGATGGCCGGGCCCTCACCCAGCGCGCGCTGGATCTCGTCGAGGCGCCGCGCCAGGGGCCCCGTAGCAGCGAGGGTCCGCGGCGCTCCACCCCTGTCGAGGACGCCGATCGACACGTGGCGCACGCCCGGCACCGCCTTCGTGCTGGCCAGCAGGACTGCCTCGACGGCGGCTACCGGGATGTCGGCGTCCGGGCAGCGCGATGCGGGATGGAGCCCTCCGGGCATCGGTCCGGAGTGCTCTGGACGTCGTGACGTGAGAGTCATGGAAACCCCCTCGCGGGCGCGGCCGTCCCCCTCTCGGCTGAAGGTGCCTGCGTGACGTCGAGCCTCGGCCGGTCGCTGCGGCTCGGAGTCACGTGCCCGTGGTCAATCCGACGGTACACCGGGCGGAGGGCGCGCGGCGGTCTGCGAGCCTCGGTCCGCGCTCGGCGCATCCGCGGTCGGCGACGTGCTCACACCCGGGTCAGGAGGAGCCATCACGGAGAGGCGTCGCGGTGGCCCTCGACCCGAGCCAGCTCCCGCGGGATCGCGCGCAGCACGTCACGGGCGAGGAAGCCGGGAACCTCGCGGCCGAGTCGCTCACCGGCACTCGCGTGCGCCCACGCACCCCAGGCTGCAGCCTGCTCGGGCAGCGCCCCGCGGGCGACGAGTCCGGCGACGGCACCGGCCTTCACGTCACCTGAACCGGCGGTGGCCAGGCCGGCGTGGCCGGCGTCGTGGGACCACGACTCGTCGCCCGGCGTCACGACGTACGACACCACGCCGCCGCTCAGCACGACGGCACCCGTCGCGTCGGCGAGCCGTCGCGCGGCTCCGAGCTGGTCATGCTCGACCTCCTCCTCGGGCCGGCCCAGCATCGCCGCCGCCTCCGAGACGTTCGGCGTCAGCAGCACACGCCCCGCGAGGTGGCGCACACCGTCGAGGTGGTCGGTCAGGTAGGCCGTCCCCAGCGCGTCGACCACGAGGGAGGTGTCGAGCCGGGGGACGATCTGCGCGACGAGGAGGCTCGCGCACTCCGGGCTGCTCAGGCCCGGACCGATGAGCACGACGTCGGCGTGCTCCGCCATCTCCACGACCCGGTCGGCGCCCGCGAGCGCCAGCTCGCCGTTGCGCAGTGCCGGCAGCCCCTCGACCAGAGCCTCCGGCAGGGCCACGGCCAGGGCGGCCGCCGTGTCGGACGCGGTCGCGACCTGCACCTTGCCCGCGCCGACGCGAAGGGCCGACTCGGCAGCCAGCAGGACCGCTCCCGGGGTCTGTCGAGCCCCGCCGACCACGAGCACCGTACCCCTTTCGGTCTTGTCGCCGTCCTCGGACGGCAGCGGCCACGACCGGAGCAGCTCCGCGTCGATGGGGGTCGGGGTGTCTCGAGGCACGTCAGCCCTACCTCTCGTCACCGGCTCGGCCGGCACCTGTGCCCGCACCCTGCGGCCGATCGACCCCGTGGGCACCACCGGCATCCGGCTCGGCCGGCTCCTCGTGCGTCTCCTCCACCTCGGAGGTCTCGAGGTGCGTCGTGTCGGCGAAGGAGACCAGCTCGAGCGCGCCGTCCTCGCGGCGTACGTAACGCGTGATCGAACAGTTGCCGAGCGGTTCGTCCCTCTCCACGTCGAGGAGGCGCCGCTCGTCGAGACCCTCGAGGACGAGCCGGAAGCTCATGATGACTGCCTGGTGCGTGAAGACCCACACCCGCCGGTCGGCGTGGAGCGCGGCGACGTCGATCAGCACCTGACGCACGCGCAGGGCCACATCGGTCCAGCTCTCGCCACCCGGCGGGCGGTAGTAGAACTTGCCGAGCCGAGAACGCCGTTCGGCCTCCTCGGGGTGGTGCTCCCGGATGCCGAGTCCCGTCAGTCCGTCGAAGACCCCCAGGTCGCGCTCGCGCAGGCGCTCGTCCAGTGCGGGCTCGAGGTCGAGCGCGTCCGCCACGATCCGCGCGGTCTGCGCGGCTCTCGCGTACGGCGAGCTGAGGACCACCTGGGGCCGCTGCTGCTCGCCGAACCCGGCCACGTGGCGCGCCAGGACGTCCGCCTGGTGCTCCCCACGCCGCGAGAGAGGCGTGTCCGGGTCCCGCGTCTCCAGGTCCAGCCGCCCGGCCCCGCGCCGGCGCGCCTCTGCGTCAGCGAGGTTGCCGATGCTCTCGCCGTGACGGACCAGGACGAGCTCCTCGACGTGCGTGCGCACCGGCGCACTGCTCGGTTCGATCGACACCCGGTCTCCTTCTCTCGGCCGACAGGAGGCTGATACCCAGCGTCGTGGCCGACGCAACACCCGACGCACCATCCGTCGCACCATCCGCCGGCGCCCGGGAGCCGACGGGATCCGCCCAGCACCGCCGGTGTCGACGTTTCGGTGGTGCAGGTGCGGGTATCTCCGACGCAGGAGCGCATCCGCTCCGCGACGAAGGAGAGGGCACTCATGGGCGTGTGCGACATGTGTGGCAACGACTACGACCGGAGCTTCACGATCACCCGGGGAGACCGGTCCGGCACGTACGACAGCCTCGAGTGCGCCGTCACCGACTGGGCGCCCGCGTGCGGCCACTGCGGCTGCCGCGTCCTCGGCCACGGCGTCGAGGAGGACGGGACCGTCTTCTGCTGCTCGCACTGCGCGCGGGCCGCCGAGGGCGGCCGGCACAGTCACCGCGCGCGCGCCGGCTCCTGACCAACGGCGACTTCCCGCGACGTGTCAGTGGCTGGTCGACGGGTGGTCGTAGAGCACCGAACGTCCGAAGGAGGACACAGCATGAAAGTACGAGACGCAATGACGGCCGGGGCCGAGTGCGTGGGCGAGAACGAGACGCTCGTCGACGCGGCACGCAAGATGGCCGACCTCGACGTCGGCGCCCTGCCGATCTGCGGCGAGGACAACCGGCTCAAGGGCATGGTCAGCGACCGAGACATCGTCGTGAAGGTGCTGGCTCGCGGTGACGACCCGAACACCGTGACCGCCGGCCAGCTCGGCGAGGGCAAACCCGTCACGATCGGGGCCGACGACAGTCTCGAGGAGGCCTTGCGGACGATGAGCCAGTACCAGGTGCGCCGGCTGCCCGTCATCGACGGGCACGACCTCGTCGGGATGCTCAGCCAGGCAGATCTCGCGAAGTCACTCCCTGACGAGTCGGCCGGTGACCTGATCCAGGCCATCTCCTCCGGCCGCTGACGCGCTACTGACGCGCTCCTGACGCGCCAAGGCTGAGGCCCCGACCTGGACGGTCGGGGCCTCGAGCGTGAGCGGCCCAGCGTGTGGCAGGAGCGGACTCACTCCACGGCGGTCAACGGACCCCACGGGCGCCGCCGCGACCGGCCACGGTGTCGTCATGACCCACAGCTCCGGCATGCTGCCTGCCCAGGACGAGACCGAGCGCGATCATGCCGAGCCCGAGGACGAGGTGCAGCCAGTTGTCCGCGTTGTTGACGGGGACGATGTTGGCGCCCGACTCCTTGTCGATGACGAGGCCGTAGACCCACAGCACGACGTAGATGACCCCGGCCCAGATCAAGTAGCTCCGTGAGGTGCTCCACCTGCGCGCCGCCACGACTCCCACGACGCCGAAGAGCAGGTGGACGAGGTTGTGCAGGATCGAGACCTGGAAGATGCCGAGCAGCTTCGCGTCGGACTCGTGTCCGGCGAATCCCAGGTCGCTGTAGTCGGACGTGATCCCGGGGATGAAGCCGGCGATGCCGACGAGCAGGAAGACGATGCCGACAGCGAGGGCAGCACGCTGCACCCTGGTCCGCGTCAGACCTCCGGCAGGGGCGCGAGTTGTCGTGCGATCCATGTGAATACCTTTCTCTTGCAAGCTGTTTCCAGCGTCAGGGCGGAGAGTCCACAGGACGTCCTGCCGACCCTCCACACCCGGCTCACCCAGTCGGGCAGCGGGATCATCGCTGCTACGGCTGGTTCCTGACGGTGCCGGCGGACTCGGAGGCGCTCTCGCGCACGTCGCTCGCGGCCTGCTGCCCCTCCTGCTTGACGTCGTCGGCGGCTGACTTCGCCTTCTCCTTGACCGCCTCGGCGGCTTCCTGCGCCGGCTGCTTGAGGTGCTCGGCCGACTCGCTGGCCGCGTCCTTGGCGACGCTCTGTGCCTCCTGGATCACCGGTTCCGCCTTGTCCTTGATGGCCTGCGAGAGCTCACGCTCCTTCTGCGACGCCGGCAGGAGCGAGCCGACGAGCCAGCCGGCGCCCAGGGCGATGACTCCGGCAGCCAGCGGGTTGCCCTGGGTCTTGCGCTCCACGGCGGAGCCCGCCTGGGAGGCGGCGCCACCCACACCGTGGGCCATGCCCGAGGCGCGGTCGCCGGCGTCCGACGCCGTGCCCATGACGCGCTCCCGCAGCGCGGCTGCACGGCCCTTGACCTTGTCGGCCTGCCGTTGCGCGATGTGGCCCGGGCTGACCGACTCACCCAGGGCGTTGACGTCCCGGCTCAGCTCCTCACGCGTGCGTTCGATGTCTGCCCGGATGGCATCCGGGTCGTTCGTGGTCGGGTAGTTCGTGCTCATCGGGTTTCCTCGTTTCCCTTCAGCGCGTCCGGGACCCGCTTGGCGGTCTCCGTCGTGCGCGGCAGTCCTTGGATCTGTTGTGTCGTGCGACGTCCCATCGCTGCGAGGATCGCCGCGGCGATCCCCCAGACGGCCATGACGATGACGGCGGCCCAACCCCGGCTGTCCAGCACGCCGGACAGCCATTCCCACACGGCGATCGAGAGGAAGAGCAGGGTCATCCATCCCGCGAGGGCAGCGGCGCCGAACTGACCGGCGGCCTTTCCGGCCCGCGTCGCGGACTCACGGACCTCCGCCTTGGCCAGCTCGACCTCCTGCCGCAGCAGGGTGGTCAGCCCCTGGCTGATGTCACCGACCAGCTCACCGATGGAGGCGTGCTCCGCCTTCTCGTGCGAGCTCTCCTCGGTGTACCGGGGTGGGGCGTATGCCGTGTCGTCGGCTCGCTCCCTCGGCGCAGAGGAGGTGGTCGTGACCGTCGGATCGGCCGCGGCATACGCGCCGGTCGACCCGGCGCCCATGGCTGTGGGCGACCCGAGTGCGTCTCGGCCGGTGTCGCCTTCGGGCACGGTGCTCATCAGCGCACCCCGCCTCGGCCTTCGGTGAGCGTCTCGTCGAGCGGGTCGGACGTCACGCCTCCGGTCATCGAGGTGACCGCGTGGGTGTCGCTGTCGCGCACACCCACCGTGTACGGCTCGCTGCGCACCGGCGACGTAGCCGGTGCGACCGGCGCCGGCATGGCGGCACCCGTGCCGCTCGTCGGGTAGCCCGCGGTGCGCGCGCCGCCCATCGATCCCGCACGGCTCGTGCCACTGTCACCCGTGAGTCCACGGGTCATCCGGCCGCCGAGCAGACCAAGGGCTGCGGCGCCGAGGAGGAAGGCGCCGGGTCGGCGACGAGCGAGTGAGCGGAGCTCCTCGAGCATGTCTCCGGGCTGACGGTTCTCGAGCCAGTCGGCGAAGGATCCGGCGCGGTCCGCTGCCTGCTGGGCAGCCTCGCCTGCGAGTCCCTGCTGCTGGGTGCTGGACGCCATCTGGCGCAGCTCGTTGGCGAGCGAGCGCAGTCCGCTGGCGGCCCGCTGTCCCTGTGACGACGCCTGGCCGTCCAGCTCGGTGCGGAGCTGGTCGAAGAGCTGGCGCAGCTGCGTGCTCGCCTCCGAGGCGACGTCCTTGACGCCGGAGGCCGCGGTCTGCGCCACCTGGCGCCCGCTGTCCTTGGCGTCGGAGGCCACGGACTTCGCCTCGGCGCCGACACTGGTGCCGGTCCCCTCTGTCGTGCCCTGGTACTGGGACGTGGTGCCTGTCGGTGAAGCACCGCTGGTGGCGGTCGACGTGGACGCTGCGCCTGCGGTCAGGTCGTCGGGCACAGTTGTCTCATAGGGTCGTTCGGTCATGGGGTGATGTCCCTTTCGTGCGCGCTCGCCCGGGTCTGGCCCCTGTCTCGAGCCGCCCGCGTGAGCAGGTGTTGCGACTCATGGGTACCCACCGCGCACCCGGCCGAACCACCCGGCGTCGGGGTGGGTGGGGCCGCGGGGAAACGGGTACGTCACTTGGCTGCGCGGTCGTCCGGTTCGGGTAGGAACCAGACAGATCGACAACCCACCGAAGGAGACCGACCATGAGCGGAACGCTCCCCCGCATCGCCGTCGTCACCGGAGCCGACTCCGGAATCGGCCGCGCCACCGCACTGCTGCTGGCCGCGGAGGGCTTCGACATCGGGCTCACCGTGCACGAGGACGACGAGGGCGCGCGGCGCACTGCCGCGGACGTCAAGGAACGTGGGCAGCGTTGCGCGGTGGAGCCGTTCGACGCGGCCTCGTCGGCGGCAGGCGAGACGGTCGACCGCCTCGCCGACGAGCTGGGCGGCATCGGCGTGCTCGTCAACGTCGCCGGGACGGGCCACTCGACCGCGGCGCTCGAGCTCGACCTCGCCACGTGGAACCAGGTCCTCGCCACGGACCTCACCGGCCCGTTCCTCTGCGCCCGCCACGCCGCACGGCGCATGGTCGAGGCGGGACGCGGCGGGCGCATCATCAATGTGACGAGCGTCCACGAGCACGTGCCGCGGCTCGGGGCTGCCGCCTACTGCGCGGCCAAGGCCGGGCTCGGCATGCTGACGAAGGTGCTGGCCCTGGAGCTCGCCGAGCACGGCATCACCGTCAACGCCGTCGCCCCGGGCGAGATCGCCACGGAGATGACCGGCCAGGACGAGGAGGACGCCTACCGCACCTCTCGTCCCGGCAACCCTCTCGGCCGGCCCGGTCACGTCAACGAGGTGGCGTCGGTGGTCGGCTTCCTCGCCTCCCCGCGCTCGACCTACGTGACCGGCTCGTCGTACGCCGTCGACGGCGGGCTCATGCTCATGAGCGCCCACGGTCACGACGACGCGGACCCGGGCTGGCGCCGGCTGTGATGCCTGCGTTCCCGGTGCACCAGGGACGCGTGCTGGGTACGGAGGAGCCGACATCGCCCTGCCGGGCGAGATGTTCACCGTCCCAGTCGTGATCGAAGAGGAGTGCCATGTCGAAGGACGCCATCGTCCTGCTGAGGGAAGACCACCAGGAGGTGCGCAGGCAGTTCCGCGCCTTCCGCAAGCCGGACCAGACGCCGGTGCAGAAGCAGACCGTCGTCGACACGATCCTCGAGCTGCTCACCGTGCACACCTACGTCGAGAACGAGGTCATGTACCCCCGGGTCCGCGAGCTGCTGCCGGACCTGGAGGACGACGTGCTGGAGTCGTACGAGGAGCACCACGTCGCCGACGTCCTCTGCGTCGAGCTGGCGGCCATGGACGCCACCGACGAGCGGTTCGACGCCAAGACCACGGTGCTCATCGAGAACGTCGAGCACCACATGGAGGAAGAGGAGCAGGAGTGGTTCCCCAGGGTCCGCGCGGGTCTCGGGCGCAAGCAGCTGCAGGAGCTCGGTGAGGAGCTGCTCGAGGCGAAGCGGCGCGCTCCGCGCCGGCCGGAGCAGCCGAGCGCCATGAAGAAGGCCGTCGACGCGGTCGTCTCCTGACCTCGCGCCCGGGACGACGGCCCGACCACCATGCGACGGTCGGGCCTTCGTCGGGCTCAGACGACGAGTGCCTGGGTCGACACCTCCTTGATCTTGGCGTTCGCCCACGTGGCCTGCCGTTTCGTCTCCGCCTGGCACCGCGTCGCCAGCTCGAGGAGGTCGTCGTGCCCGATCGCCTGCGCTGCCTGGCCGATCATCTCCCAGTCGGTGAGCACGCTGGAGGCGCGCAGGTACACCTCGCGGAGGTCGCGCACCATGACCAGCTCGGTCGCCCTCGACCGGCCGCCCCGTTCAGAGATCCAGCGGCGGGCCTCGTCCAGGAGCGACGGGGTGCCGTCGGGTGCCGGGTCGAGCTCCTCCCCGAAGGCCCCGGCGATGGCCGCGATCTCGCGCACGTGCCGGACCGACCACTCGGCGAGGTCACGCCCCAGGTGGAAGACCTCGTGGTCCGCGCGGTGCTGGTCCGCCACCCTCAGCAGGGTGCGGGCGAGCTCGTTCTCGTCGCTGTGCAGGTCCCTCAGCACCGTCCCGATCTTCATCGGCGCTCTCCTTCCGTCGCGTCGGCCAGCGGTGCGGATGCCGTCGTGCGTGGGGCGGGTGCGGGTGTGCCGTCGCCGTCCGCGACCTTGCGCACCGAGCACGCGGCGGTCTTGAAGATCGGCTGCTTGGACGCCGGGTCCCAGTCGGTGGCGGTGAGCTCGTTCGCAGCCCGACCGTGGTCGCCCGGACGCCAGCCCTCCCCAGTGTCCCAGTAGCCGTAGTGGAACGGCAGGAAGACGACCCCGGGCCGTATGCCGCTGACCCGTACCCGCGCCTGCACCTCTCCGCGCGGGGTCCGGACCTCTGCGAGGTCCCCCTCGCGCAGGCCGTGGGTGGCTGCGTCGTGCCGTGACACCTCGACCCACACCTCGGGCGCGGCGGCCTGCAGCTCGGGGGCCCGAGCCGTCCTCGTGCGGGTGTGGAAGTGGTAGACGGTGCGGCCGGTGACGAGCTGGAGCGGGTGCTGCTCGTCGGGCAGCTCGTGCGCCGGCCGGTAGTCGGCCGCCTTGATCACGGCGCGCCCGTAGGGGTTGAGCGCGCGGTACTCCTGCTCCTCGACGGGCGCCCCCGTCACGAGGTCGCGACCGTAGCTCTCGCACTCGTCGGGTGACGCCCAGAAGACACCCCCGGCGTACAGCCGCTCCGTCCCGCCCGGCGCCTCGTCGGTGCACGGCCACTGGACGCCGCCGCCGCGCAGCTTGTCGTAGCTGAGCGCGCTGTAGTCGCACGGTCGGCCGCGACTGCACTCGCGCCACGCGTCGAACGCGTCCTCCGGTGTCGACCACTTCACAAGTGGGTGACCGTCCTTGTCCTGCAGGCCCACCCGCCGCGCGAAGTCGATGAGGATGTCGAGGTCGGAGCGCGCCTCGCCGGGCGGGTCCACCGCCTTCTCGGACAGATGCACCGTGCGGTCGGCGTTGGTGAACGTGCCGGTCTTCTCGCCCCACGCCGCAGCGGGGAGCACGACGTCTGCGAGCTGGGCCGTCTCGGTGAGGAAGATGTCCTGCACGACGAGGAAGAGCCGGTCCTGCGCGAGGATGGAGCGCATTCGGGCGAGCTCCGGCATCGAGACCACGGGGTTGGTGCCCGACACCCAGAGCAGCCGGATGGATCCGTCCTCGACGTAGCGCATGATCTGCATCGCATGCGTCGGCGGCGTCGCGTGCGGGATCTGCTTCGGCTCGATGTTCCAGACGCGGGCGAGGTCGGCGACGTGGGCCTGGTTGCTCCAGTTGCGGAAGCCGGCGAGGTCGCCGTCGGCGCCGCACTCGCGGGTGTTCTGTGCGGTCGGCTGACCGTTCATCTGGAGGATGCCGCAGCCTGGCCGGCCGATCATGCCGCGCAGCAGGTGGAGGTTGTTGACCTGGACCGCGGCGGCCGTGGCCTGGTGGGACTGGTAGAAGCCCTGCAGCACGGTCGACACGAGTGCCTCCGCCTCTCCCACGAGATCGGCGGCGGCGCGGATGTCGGCCGCCGGCACGTCGCAGATGGTGCTGACGACGTCCGGCGAGTAGCGGCTGACCGTCTTCTCGAGGTCGTCGTAGCCGACGGTGTGTGCATGGACCCATCCCTCGTCGACGTGACCGCGGGCGATCACCTCGTGGAGCAGCGCGTTCATGAGGGCGAGGTTGGTGCCCGGCCGTGGCGCGAGGTGCACCGTCGCGGCCTTGGCGACGGGGGTCGGGCGCGGGTCGACGCAGAGGATGGCGGGCGGGTCCTCCCCCGCGAGGCGGTCGAGGATCCGCATCCAGAGCACCGTCTGGGTCTCGGCGACGTTGTGCCCGAAGAGCGCGACGGCGTCGGCGTGGTCGAGGTCGGTGTAGGAGCCCGGCTGCCCGTCGCTGCCGAACGACTCCTTGAGGGCCTCGGCCGCCGTGGCCGTGCAGAGCCTCGTGTTGCCGTCGACGTGGCTGGTCCGGATGCCGCCGTGCGCGACGAGCGCGAGCGTGTAGTACTCCTCGAGGAAGAGCTGACCCGTCGTGTAGAAGCCGACGGCGCTGGGTCCCTGCTCGTCGAGCAGCTCGCGCGTGCGGCGTACGACGGCGTCCATCGCTTCGTCCCAGGAGCATTCGACGAGTCGCCCGTCGCGGCGCACGAGGGGGCTGGTCAGGCGGTCGGGCGACTGGATGGCCTGCCATCCGAACAGGTCCTTCGGCCCGAGCCGCCCGTGGTTGACGCGGTCGCCGGACCGGCCACGCACGCCGACGATCCGGCCGTCGCGGACGGCGATGTCGAAGGCGTCCCCGTTCGAGTGGAGTGTCGAGGCGCTCTGCACCCAGCGGTCGACGTCCTCGTCGCGGGTGCCGGCGGCCAGATGCTGGTCGACACGGTCGGGCCAGCGGTCACCCCTGGCGTACGGCGTTCGGTCACCCCAGACGTCGGTGATGCGGTCTTCGGTACTCACTGCTGTCCTCCTCGTCGAGCGAATGCCGTCGGCGAGCGGCTCAATGGTCCGGACCGGGCGTCCCGGCCGTCAGCGCCCCCTTACCCGCTCGGCCGCTGGAGCAGGACCGCGGGGGCCCTGGTCACCAAGGCCCCCGGGACGGCTGCTGCGGTCACCGACGCAGGTCGGCGAGCGCGCGCTCCTTCGCGGCGGTGAACTGCTCACCGAGCTCGCTCAGCTGCTGGTTGCTCGCCGCCTTCGCGAAGGCCGGCAGGATCTGCTGCTCCTCCTCCTCCACGTGGTGGCGCACCTCGCCGATCATCGCGGCGATCAGCCCGTCGACGCCGGGCGCATCCGGCTCGGAGGACCGCAGCTGTGCGAGAGTCGACTCCACGTGGTGGTGCTCCTCGAGACCGTCGTCGACGTCCTCGCCCTCGTCGGGCACGGTGGCCTTGATCGCCGGGTAGACGACCTCCTCCTCGGCCTTCGAGTGCGGCACGAGCATCTCCGTGACCTGTTCGAGCAGGTCGCGGATCTGGTCGGGCTCGGCGGACTCGAGCTTCTTGAAGACGGACTCCAGCTTGGCGTGGTCGTCCTTGATGAGCGTGATGACACCGGACATGGTCAGCCTCTCCCCTACGCGGTACGGATGTGCGAGCCACCACGGTCGACCGCGGAGCTCGCCTTCGCGCTTCAAGTACCCAGTCGGCGTTCGACCATCACGTCGGGGACGGGCGGCGCGTCACGGCCCCACGGAGTCGACGACCTCGCCCAGCGGCATACGGTGCACGTGGGCTGAGCCGGGCAGCCCCGGTACGAGACCGAGCAACACGCGGAACCGGGTGGCTCCGGGCACCGACAGGCCGAAGGACCATTGGCCTGCCTCGGCGTGGTGCTCCTCGTCCGTCAGGGACAGTGTCTCCGGGTCGACATCGGGATAGGCATGCACCACCGCCGCAACCGCCGCATCCAGTGCCTCAGGGCGTGGAAGCGCCACCGGCGGGCCCGGTGCGAACTGACCCACCATGCGGGAGAACGCGCTTCGCATCACCGGCGTCAGGTCCGGCACCCACCCGCCCGTGGCGGGTGGGGCGCCCACGGCGATGAGCACCGAGAGGTGCGCCTCCCCCACACCGGCGCGGTCACCGCGATGCCTTCGCGAGACGTCGACGACCCACGACGGCGCGCCGCCCGCCAGCTCGAGGACCGGCTCGAGGCACTCCAGGTAGGGCACCTCGTCGAACCGACCCTCTGCTGCTGCCCCGGCCGTCGGTGCCAGGTCGACCAGGTAGACGTCGTGCGGCACGTCGTCGAGCGAGCGAGCACCGGCAACGATGACCCGCAACCCGTCGACCAGGCCCTTGCGCAGCGCGGTGATCATGAGCCCAGACTTCTCCACTGGAGCCGCCTCGGCAACGAGAACGGCCAGACACGCGGCCCGCGGCCCGACCGGTGCGCGAACCACGCCCAGAGTGAGCGCTCAACCCAGATGCGAGGCCGACGGAGGTGATCGCAGTCGCCCAGCGGGTAATAGGGCAGGGTCGGCACCGTCCGGCCACCCGAAGGAGGCAGACATGACGAACCAACCGGGCTTTCCCGTCGCTCCCGGCGCCGGGCTGGCAGCCGCGGCGATGAGCTCAGCAGACGACGCGGATCAGACCGCGGGGAGGTCGACGGACCAGGGCGTCCCGGTCGGCGCGGAGGATGTCCGCGCCGACGAGGAACGCGCTCGCGGCGATGACGACACCGAGGACGCCCTCGACGAGGGCTCGGGCGCGGCAGCCTGGCCCGACCACGGTGACGAGGACGACGGCGTTCCGGTCGGGGCGGCCGATGCCGAGGAGGACCGGCGGCGTGCATCCGAAGAGGCAGAGCCGGGCTGAACGACGGTTCCGAGGTCACCGCATGAATGACAAGACGATCGAGTCGGACGTCGCCGGCCACCTGCGCCGTGTGGCGGAGGACTTCGAGCGGCTCGGAGAGCAGCTCAGCAGCTCGTCGCAGCCGAACCCCTTCGACGCCGTGACGCGCCTGGCCGTCGAACGCGTGCCGGCGGCGGCCGGGGCGAGCATCACGACCCTGAAGCAGGGCCGGTTCACCACCGCAGGGTCCACCGACGACGTGGTGAGGCGGGCGGACGCCATCCAGTACGAGCTCGGCTCGGGACCGTGCATCGACGCCATCGTCGAGCAGACGCTCTACCAGCCGAAGGACCTCGGCTCTGACGGCCGCTGGCCCGAGTACGGGAGACGTGTCGTGGGTGAGCTCGGGATGCGCAGCATGCTCTCCTACAGGATGAACCTCGAGTCGACCGGGACCATCGCCGGGATGAACATGTACGCGCGGGAGGTGGACGCCTTCGACGAGCGCGACGTCGCGGAAGGTCTTCTCCTGACCACGCACGCCGCCCAGGCCGTCACCGCGGCGCATCTGCGCGAACAGGCGAAGCACCTGGAACGTGCGCTCGAGTCGAACCGCGACATCGGCGCGGCCATCGGCGTGCTGATGGCGCAGCACAAGCTCACGAGGGACCAGGCCTTCGATCTGCTCCGCATCGCGAGCCAGAACACCAACCGCAAGCTGCACGACGTCGCGCTGGACGTCATCGACACCGGCGTCGTGGACGTCACGCCCCACGGGCGCAGCTGAGAGAGGCGTCCACACGCGCTGTCGAGCACCGCGCTGTGGGTAACAGGAGAGCATGGAACCGCTGCCTCAGACACGTCACGCGTTGCGACTGCTGTCCCAGTACGAGGACGACGAGCTCGACCTCGCCACGGCGGAGGTCGCTGACAGCCTGGCGAACGTCGTTCCCGGCTTGGTCGGGTTCAGCCTCACGCTCGTCCAGCACGGCGTCACGATGACGTACGTCTCTTCTGATCCGGACCTGGCCGTCCTCGACGCCGCCCAGTACCTCGACGACGGACCCTGTGAGGAGTCTCTGCGGACCGGAGAGACGGTCGCGTCAGACTCCGACGTCATGGACGAGCGCGCATGGCACGTGTTCGCGCAGGCCGCGGCGGCGCGGGGTGTGCGCAGCAGTCTGTCCCTTCCCGTCACCGTCGGCGGCCGGGTCGTGGCGGGGGTCAACCTCTACGGCAGTGAAGCGGACACGTTCGAACGACACCACGAGACGTTGGCATCCCTGTTCGGCGCGGAGGGCAGCGAGGCGGTCACGAATGCCGACCTGGCGTTCGCCACCCGGCGCGAGGCGGTGAAGGCGCCGGAGCGGTTGCAGGACCTCCACGTCGTCGACATGGCGACGGGCATCGTTGCCGCGGCCAAGCACGTGACACCGGAGGTTGCCGCCGCCCGACTACGCGACTCGGCGATGCGCGCCGGCATCACCGTCAGCGAGTTCGCCCACTGGATCGTCCGCCTCAACCGCAACGAACCGTGAGGGCGTGCTCAGGCCGATCACAGCGAGGGCAGCGACAGCTCCGTCAGGGTGCCGTCACGCCACGCGATGCGTACCACGTCAGCGACCGGCCCCGTGGACACCTCGACGATGCTCGGGAGATCCTCTCGGGGCACGGGATCCATCGTGGATCCGCACAGGGTCACCGCGACCACGTGCACGCCGGCTTCATCGGACAGCAGCTGCCTCGACAGGACGGGGACGAGCGTGACCTCACCCAGTGGGCTGGTTCCCCGCTCCTCCCGCACGCCGCCTGACCATCGTTCGGGGTCCGAGAGCGGGACCACCTGCGACAGCAGGGACCCCGAGCGCACATGGGCGACGTCGACCTCCCTGTGCGGCCTCTGCTCCAGCCCGCCGGCAAGCGGCCACCCACTGACCTCCAGCGTCAGCTCCCGTTCGTCCGACCCGCCACGGTCGGAGGGGTCGACGCGTACTGCGCGCACCTCGGTCGCACCGTGCACCGCGGACGCGGTCGTGATCCAGGGGCCGCTGGTCACGACACCCGGCCGGCCGGAGCCGTGGTCCGGAGACGTGTCGGCCGAGGCGTCCACCCAGTGGGCACGCGCCCGCGACGCACCGATGGCGACCGCGTCGCTCATCGACGTCCCCAGCGCGACGAAACCGTTGCGATGACTCACGTTCCCGGCTCCGTCGAGGACGCCGACGGAGTTGTCGGACGGCGAGCCGAGCGTTGCGCCCACCAGTGGCGGGATCGTGGCCGTCGAGTAGCCGAGACGGGCGTAGAGCGGCGAGTCGGTGCGGTCGTCCCCCGGTGTCGAGTGATCGGTCCCGTGGTTGACGACGCGCACGATGCCGTCGGTCTTGGTGCCACTGACCAGCCAGCCAGGAGCGGCGATGACACGACTCGTGTCGGCGCGCTCGAGCGGCAGTGGCTGTTCGACGGCGGTCCAGACGGAATGCGTCTCGGGAAGGGACAGGCCGTAGAACCCCTTCGCCGCCCAGTACGGCGAACCGAACCCGGAGTAGTCCTGTGCCATCCGGGGCCACGCGTGCCGCAGCCCCAGCGTCAGCAGGCCGCGGTCGTCGGGCGCCCCGTGCGAGACGAAGTGCCGCAGCATGCCGGAGCACGCCCGACGGATCAGCCCGGGGTCGAGGTCGCTCTCCCCGGTCGCAGCTCCCACCCAGAGCGGGGCCGCCGCCGCGAAGCGGTAGATCAGGCTGCGACCTTGCAGTAGCGGCGCGCCGTCGGCGCCGACGAGCGCCACGGCGTCGTCGAGGAAGCGGCGCAACCGGGCGGCATACGCGCGTCGGCGCGTTGCTGGACACAGCTGCGGCCCGGCCATGTCCGCCCACACGAGCGGGTAGAAGTGCAGCGCCCACCCCGCGTAGTGGTCGTACGCGCGCTCGGGACCGTCGGCGTACCAGCCGTCGCCCCGGTAGAGCGACTCGTGCACGGCCAGGCCCGACTCGACGTCCTCGGCCGACCAGCGCGCACCGACCGAGCACAGGAACGTCTCGACGACGACCTGGAACCACACCCAGTTGATCGGCGGGTAGCGGCCGCCGACGACCGACTCGAGCCAGTCGACGATCGATGCCCGCTGCGCGTCCTGCAGCCTGTCCCAGATCCAGGGTCGGGTCAGGTGGAGACCCAGCGCGATCGAGGCCGCCTCGACCTTGGCCTGGTCGAGCTCGTCGGGCCGGGGCCACCGCGTGCTCGACGTGGGGTCCGTCCCGGCGACCAGCCCGTCGGCGTACCACTCGGCGAGTCCGTGGGCATCCGTCCCGTCCTCGCCCTTGAGGCGGAACGCGGCGAGCATGAAGCTGCGCGCGAACGCCTCGAGGGAGTCGCTGCGCTCGCCGTAGCGGCTGGTGCGCCCGGGGAGACGGAACCCGGAGCGGTCGGCCGTCGCATACGGCCTCAAGGACAGGAGCATCCGGTCGGCCGCGCCGCTCCAGTGGGCGCGCGTCAGGCCGGTGATCGGCGACCGGTCGTCGTGGTCGTCGCGGTCGGAAGGGTGGAGCGGGTCAGTCGAGGTCACGGGGGTCCTTCGCGACAGGCGTCGACACGGAGGGAGAGGGTGCCGGGGCGGCGGGAGTGGTCACGCGAAGGCCTCCATCGGACGGCGACTGGGAAAGCGTTTACCAACCTACAGCCTGAGGGCGTCGGCGAGGACGACCGAGGAGGCCCTGATGACGAGCTCCGGCACGACGAGCACCCGCTGCGTCGGCCGGCGCCTGCCCTCGACCAGTCGAGCGACCATCATCTCGACCGCCAGTCGACCCACCTGGTGCTTCGGCGGCCTGACGGCCGTCATCGCGGGCTGCGCCAGGTTGGCGACCTCGTCGTCGTAGGCCACGACCGCCAGCTCCTCGGGGATCCGGATGCCGACCTCCGCGCAGTACTGCTGGACGGACAGCGCGTCGGGGTCGCTGTGGATGATCAGGGCAGTGGTGTCCGACTCCCGACAGCGGTCGAGCACCCCCGCGATGATCGCGCGGTGGCCCGGCGCGTCCAGGCTCACCGACTCCCGGACGACGAAGTCGTCGGGGATCCCGAGGTCGGCACAGGCGGCCACCCAGCCCCGCTCGAGGTGCACCGACGTCGGGCTGCCCTTCGACAGCAGCAGACCCAGGCGCCGATGGCCCTGCTCGACGAGGTGGCGCACGGCCAGCTCCAACCCGAGGGCATGGTCGCTGCGCACCCACTCGAGCTGCCTCGTCGTCGGAGTCCACCGCGGCGCCTGGCGCTCGACGAGGATCGTGGGCACCTGGAGGCCACCGATCCACTCGATCAGCCCGTCGACGCGTTCGGAGTCCACGTTGGGCGCCAGCAGCAGGCCCTGCACCTGCTGCGACTCGATGAGCCGCGTGATCTGGCGTCGGTCCTCCTCGGGGTCATAGCTCGACCCGCGCAGCTGGATCTGGACGCCCTGCGCGGTCGCCGCCGTACGGGCGCCGGTGACGACCGGGGGCCAGTAGTAGTCCAGGGACGGCACGACCATGCCGATGGTGAAGCGAGGGGTGGCCGACCGGGCGCGCCGTGGTTCGGGCCGCTCGGCCTGCATCGGAAGGGTCGCACCACCGTGGACCTTCGTGAGCGCACCTCGCGCAGCCAGTGCGGAGATGTCACGACGCACCGTCAGCTCGCTCACGCCCAGCAGCTCGGCGAGCTCACGGACGCGCACGGCACCGGCACGGCGCAGCTCGTCGAGCAGTCGCTCATGTCGCTGCGCGGCGAAGAGCCTCTCGTCGGCCATCTGACACCTCCAGTCGCTGCTCGGTTCGCCCGCATCGGTTCCGGACCTGACCGGCTCAGGTGGCGAGGAGCCGGTGAAGGGTCCGCGCCTCGTCGACGAGCACCTCGACGGAGTCGCCGGGGACGAACTCCAGCATCACGTCGCAGCCCGGTGCCGACTCCCGGATCCGGTCCAACGCCGGCGCCCAGAGGTCCTCCCGGGTGGCCAGCTCGTGACGCTCATGGGCGGGCCACCAGGCGAAAACGTGGACCGCGCTGAGGCGCTCGGGGACGGCCTCGAGAAGCGCGTCGAGCTCCGCGAGCGCCAGGGGCGTCGGCTGGCCGATGTCCGGCTGCCAGTAGGTGGTCACGACATCCGAGCCGACCTCGTCGAGGAGACGAAGGGTCATCGCAGCCGTGTCACTGAGCGTGTCGGGGTGATGCTCCACCGCGATCTCGAGGCCCAGGTCAGCCGCGCGTCGCCCGAGCGACCGGAGCGCGTGCACCACGTGCATGCGGGTCTCGGCGTCGGTGTGCTCACTGCCGAGCTGTCCCGCCCAGACCCGGACCCGCGGTGCCCCCAGGATGCTCGCCGCGGCCAGCACGGCCTCACCCTCGTCGGCGCTCGAGCTGCCCGCCTTCCAGTAGGAACCGTAGGAGGCGATCCGCAGGCCGGCGGAGGCGGAGGCCTCTCGGCACCGTTCGAGGAGTGGCGCGTCGAGGGGCGGGGCGTGCACGTCTGCCCCCCATTCGACGCAGGTCAGCCCCGCAGCGCCGGCCGCCAGCGCCACCTCCTCGGGCGGGAGGTGGCGCAACGTGACGGAGACCAGACCCGGCGCCGGCAAAGTCGTCCTCTCGGTAAACGCATTCCAAACTGACCGACCAACTATTGCACACAGTCCGAGCCTCCATCTAGAGTTGACGGAAAACGCTTTCCTAGTCATCCGTCAGGAGCACTCATGGCACGATCGATCGGCATCATCATGAACGGCGTCACGGGGCGCATGGGGTACCGGCAGCACCTCGTGCGCTCGATCCTCGCGATCCGGGAGCAGGGTGGTGTCGAGCTGAGCGACGGCTCGCGTCTCCAGGTCGACCCGGTCCTCGTCGGGCGAAACCCCGACAAGGTCAAGGAGATCGCGGAGCGCCACGAGGTCGACCGCTGGACGACCGACCTCGACGCAGCCCTGGCCAACCCTGACGACACGATCTACTTCGACGCCCAGCTGACCACCGTCCGCGAGGAGGCCATCCTCAAGGCCATCGCGGCCGGCAAGCACGTCTACACCGAGAAGCCCGTCGCCGAGTCGCTCGAGGGGTCACTGCGCCTCGCCTCGGCCGCCGCCGAGGCCGGTGTCAAGCACGGCGTCGTCCACGACAAGCTCTACCTGCCCGGGCTGCTCAAGCTCAAGCGGCTCATCGACAGTGGCTTCTTCGGCCGCATCCTCTCGGTCCGGGGCGAGTTCGGCTACTGGGTCTTCGAGGGTGACTGGCAGCCCGCGCAGCGGCCGAGCTGGAACTACCGCAAGGAGGACGGCGGTGGCATGACGACCGACATGTTCTGCCACTGGAACTACGTCCTGGAGAACCTCTTCGGCCGGGTCGAGGCCGTCACGGCCAGGACGGTGACGCACATCCCGGAGCGATGGGACGAGCAGGGCCGCAGGTACGCCGCGACGGCTGACGACGCGGCGTACGGCATCTTCGAGCTCGAGGGTGGCGTCATCGCCCAGATCAACTCGTCGTGGGCGACACGGGTGCATCGCGACGAGCTCGTCGAGTTCCACGTCGACGGCACCGAGGGCAGCGCCGTTGCCGGCCTGCACCGTTGCGTGGTCCAGCACCGCGCCGAGACCCCGAAGCCGGTCTGGAACCCCGACCTCGTCGAGGCGACGCAGTTCCGCGACCAGTGGCACCCCGTCCCCGACAACGCTGCCTTCGACAACGGCTTCAAGGCGCAGTGGGAGCAGTTCCTGCGGTACGTGGTCGGCGAGGGCGAGCACGCGTACGACTTCCTCGCCGGCGCACGCGGCGTGCGCCTCGCCGAGGCCGGCCTGCAGTCCTCGGCGCAGGGTCGCCGGATCGAGCTCGGGAGGCTGTCGGCATGACGTCCCTCGACGTGCCTCGCGCCGACGGGACCTGGGACCGGCTCGAGCTACGTGGACCCCGTGACTGGCCGACGACCACCATCCCGTTCACCACGCGCGTCGCCTTCGGGGCCGCCCACGTTGTCGCCGACCCGCTCGGCGACAACGTGCCCGGAGCCCCCGCGGTCGTCGACTGGGAGTCGACGCTGGCCTTCCGCCGGCACCTGTTCGCCCATGGCCTCGGCGTCGCCGAGGCCATGGACACCGCCCAGCGGGGCATGGGTCTCGACTGGGCGACGACGCAGGAGCTGATCCGCCGCTCCGCCGGACAGGCCGCCGAGCTGGGCGCCCGCATCGCCTCCGGCGCAGGGACGGACCACCTGTCCCCCGACGTGTCGTCCGTCGACGAGGTCCTCGCCGGCTATGAGCAGCAGCTCGAGTTCGTCGAGTCGACGGGCTCACAGGCCATCATCATGGCCAGCCGCCAGCTCGCCCGGGTCGCGACCGGGTTCGACGACTACGCCCGGGTCTACGACCGGCTCCTTCGCCAGGCCGAGCGTCCGGTCATCCTGCACTGGCTCGGGACCGCCTTCGACCCGGCACTCGCCGGGTACTGGGGCTCGGACGACGTCGACGTCGCGACGAAGAACCTCCTCACCGTCATCGCCGACCACGCCGACGTCGTCGACGGCGTCAAGGTGTCCCTGCTCGACGCGGACCACGAGAAGGCGCTGCGCGCAGCGCTCCCCGAGGGGGTGCGCCTCTACACGGGCGACGACTTCAACTACCCCGAGCTCATCAAGGGCGACGGCACGCACCACTCGGACGCCCTCCTCGGCATCTTCGCGGCCATCGCCCCGGCGGCAGGGGCGGCACTGCACGCGCTCGACGACGGCGACGCGGCGGCATACGACTCCTACCTCGAGCCGACGCTCCCGCTCGCCCGGCACGTCTTCGCCGCCCCCACGTACTACTACAAGACCGGTATCGCCTTCCTCGCCTGGCTGAGCGGGCACCAGCCGGGCTTCACCATGGTCGGCGGCCTGCAGAGCGCACGCTCCGTCGTGCACCTGGCCGAGACCCTCCGCCTCGCGGACGCCGCAGGGCTCCTGCCCGACCCCGACCTCGCGGCGCAGCGCTTTGGCAGCCTCCTCGCGACCGCAGGGCTCACCCGATGACCGCCTCGCTGGAACGCCTGTCGCTCAACCAGAAGACGACCAATTCGTGGACCCTGCCCGAGGCGGTTGCTGGCTGCGTGCGCGCGGGCCTGCACTCCATCGGCGTGTGGCGCGAACCGCTCGCCGAGATCGGCGTCGAGCGGGCCCGGGCCCTGATCGACGACGCGGGACTGCGCGTGTCGTCGTTGTGCCGCGGCGGGTTCCTCACCGCCACAGACGCTTCCGCCTTCGAGTCCGCCATCGACGAGAACCTGCGTGCGATCGACGAGGCGGCGTCTCTCGACGCTGGCTGCCTCGTCATGGTCGTCGGCGGACTCCCCGAGGGCTCGCGCGACCTGCCGGCGGCCCGCGCGCGCGTGGCAGAGGGCATCGCCCGCCTCGCCCCGGTCGCTGGCGACCGCGGCGTGCGGCTCGCGCTCGAGCCCATGCACCCGATCTTCACCGCCGACCGCGGCGTCCTCGCCACGCTCGGCGAGGCGCTCGACCTCGCCGAGCAGTTCCCCAGCGAGCAGGTCGGCGTCGTCGTCGACTCGTTCCACGTCTGGTGGGACCCACAGCTCGAGGCCCAGCTCGCACGCGCGGGACGCTCGAACCGCATCGCCGGCTTCCAGGTCTGCGACTGGATCACCCCTCTCCCCGCCGACGCGCTCCTCTCGCGCGGCATGATGGGAGACGGCCACATCGACTTCGGCCACCACCTCCAGCTCGTCACCGCCGCCGGCTACACGGGCGACATCGAGGTCGAGATCTTCAACGCCGACGTCTGGGCGGCCGACCCCGATGCCGTCGTCGCGACGATGAAGCAGCGCTACCTCGACGTCGTCGTCGGCTCACCCGGCGGGGCGTGAGTTCGGGGCCGACGCGCTCTGCGCATCGGCCCCGAACCTGCCGCACGGCCGTACCGGGCTCAGCCCTGGCGGGAGACCATCAGCCAGCTCAGCTGGATGTCCGGCGACCGCGTCGGCGCGACGGTGACCACGACGGTCCCGTCCTCGCCAACGACGATGTCGGCGTACTCTCCGGCGGTGAAGCTGCTTGTGAACAAACGCTGCTCGTCGACGATGCTGCCGTTGATGCTCACGCGAGCGGCGCGGTTGGCCCACGGCCAGGGGTCCCAGTAGCCGGCGTGGACCGTGTAGGTGCCGGGCTCGAGTCCCTTGAACGTGTAGACGAGGCTCTCCTTGTTCTTGGCCCAGCGCAGGGTGCTGTAGAGGCCGTCCCCCGCACCGCCGTAGGTACCGCTGGTCCCCGTGAACCCCCAGGTCGCGCCGGTCTGCGGGTCGACCCCGAGGGGCTGCTCGGGCACGGAGTTGAGCAGGGTTCCCTCGGTGGCGGCGGCCTGCATCGTCCGCGTCCAGTCGGCCGTCGCCGCTCCCCCTGCGTTCACGACGTACCGGAGGTTGTGGGGCACGACCACGATGTCGCGTGTGAAGCTCCGGCCGTCGGAGAGCGTCCCACGCACCTTGGCCGGGCCGGGCTGCGCGACGGTGGTGGCGTCCCACGTCACACCCAGCGTCTCGGTCCTGCCGGACGTCGTCACCTGCACGCTGGACGGGAGACTGCTCGTGTCCCGCAGCCACACGTGGTCGGGAACCGTCGTGTCCATCGTCCACCGCTCGTACGGCTGCAGGTCCTCCAGCCGCCACTCCGCGTCCGGGCCGACCGTGAGGCTGCCGCCCTCGCCGAACGACATCGGCATCCACACGTACGGCGCCGTCGCGAGCGAGCTGGGGGTCCAGCGGTCGGCCATGAACACGAACCGGTTGCCGGCGCGGTCGAGCGGGATCACGTTGGTGCTCTGGGAGCGGAACGTGGTGGCAGCGCCGGCGGGAAGGACGGGGTTGCCCTTGTCCGTCCACGTTCCGAGGATGTCGGTGGCCGTGGCGTACTTCGCCGGGTTGGGGTCCCAGCCGGTGGCCCCGGAGGTCACGAGGTAGTAGGTCCCGCCGGACCTGAACATGGCGGGCGCCTCCCGCTGGCTGCACGGCAGGGTTCGCACGAAGTCCTTGCCCTGGACGGCCTTGTCGGGCGGGGCAGACAGGTACGTGTAGTCGGCGTCGAGCTTGGAGATGTACATCGTCCGGTTCTCCTCGGAGGAGTAGATGATGTACGCCGTCCCGTCGTCATCGACGAAGAGGTTCATGTCGCGCGCCATCCCGCCGGCGGGGTCGAACGCCGCCGACGAGCCGCACCAGGGCACCGAGTCACTGGGCACCCGGTTGAGCCGGTAGGAGTCGATCCACCGGAAGGGACCCTTGGGCGACCTGCTCACGGCCACACCGGCCTCGGCACGGGCGTACGTGGAGGTGCTGGTCGGCGAGGACGGTCCGTCGGAGTGCACCCACATGACCCACATGCCGGTGGCCTTGTTGTAGATGACCTTGGGTCGCTCGAGGATGGAGGGAGCCGCCCATCCGTCGGTTCGCACCTTGTTGGTCGACAGGTCGCGCCACACGACCTCACGCTGGTCCGGCGTGTAGCCGCGGTACAGCGAGGCGAAGTACGGGTCGTCGGTGAACTGCTCCTTGGAGCTCATGGCCCGCAGGGCGAGGCCTTCGTCGCGCCAGTTGTAGAGGTCGTGGGACGAGTAGAGGTGCACGCCCGGGCTGTCGTAGTAGCCCCTCGACCGGTCCTCGCCGTACCAGTACCAGATCCGCCGGCCGTCGTCGTCGACCGCGGGCACCACCTGACCGCCGTGGGCCTGGATGATGGCGCCGGACGCGTCGCGCCACTCCTCTCCGGGGCGGAAGGAGCTGTACTGGTGGTTGATGCTGCCACTCTCCTTCTCCAGGGCGTTCGATGCTCCCGCACCGACCGCCGAGATGAGCACGCCGAGTGCCACGACCGTGCTGAGGACCCGGGCGCGACGCGCGAGACGGCGGCGGATCATGAGGGCCCCCACGGCAGCGTGGCGCTGTGGTCCGGACTGTGGTTCTTGGGCGTTCGGGCTCGTTCCCGTGTCGACGTTGTCACCGGATCTCCTCTGGGAAACGTGACGCCCGAGGGAGGCGCCACAGGGCAACACACAGGCAAACGCATCCCCGCGGCGCGTTCCAGAGCCCGTACACAAACACGCGAACTCGATCACGGCCGAACATCGCCGCAGGGCGCGCGCCGGTCGCGCGGACGTCAGGTGCCCGGGGGCGGAGGGCTCGAGCCCGACGGCGCCCGGCGGTTGAGGCTGAACAGCTCCGGCGGTGGCTTCTGGTCCGTCTCGAGGCGCCGGTAGCTGGTCGGGGTCGTGCCGACCTCGGCCAGGAACTGACGGTTGAAGTTCGCCATGTTGTGATAGCCGCTCATCCCCGCGATCTGGGCCACGGCATGCTCGGTCGTGTCGAGAAGCCTTCGGGCGTAGGCGATCCGCAGCTTCTTGACCATGTTCGAGAACGTCATCCCGGTGGCGGCCTTGAAGTACTTGGAGAAGGTCGGCTCGGACATGTAGGCCAGCCGGGCTGCGGTCGACAGGCGGATGTCGCCGGTGAGGTTCTCGAAGATGTAGCTCAGCCCTGCCTCTCCGGCGTCACGGGAGGCGGCGTCCGTGGGTCGCCCCATCCACTCGCTCGCAACGACCTCGAACTCGTCCGACGGCGCGTGCGCGAAGAGGCCGAGCAGCCTGAAGAGATGGGCGAGCTGCTCGACGCCCTGGCTGTGCACGCAGGCGAGGATGGTCTCGGCAGCCCGCCACGCGGTGGCCCCGGAGAAGACCAGCCCCCGGGTGGACCGGTGCAGCATCTCTGAGACCTCGGCGAGCTCAGGCAGGTGCTCCATGGCTCCACGAACCCATTCGTCGCTGAACTGGATCACGGCGTCGCGGTCGACGGCCACCTGCCCGTCCGCGAGGTCGCTGACCCAGTCGTGCGGGAGGTTGGGCCCCATGAGGCTCACGTGGCCCGGGCCGAAGGTGCCGATGTGGTCGCCCGCGATGAAGCTGCCGTGGGTCTTGGTGATGAGGTGGATCTCGTACTCGGGATGAGAGCCCCAGCCGCAGATCTCACTCGGGAAGTCGTGGGTGAGGACCCGCACGGACGCCTGGGGGTGCGGAGGGATGACCTCGCGGCGCATGGTCGGACCCAGCGAGATGCCGGCAGGCACCTCTCGGGCTGACGGCATCTCTCGCGTCCGAGCGGGACCGCGGGGAGGGACGGGGCCGGACTGATACGAAATCGTCGTCTCCTTCGCAGCGGTGACGAGGCTGCCGGCGCCTCGGTGCGAGGCTCGCGCCCAGGCGTCGAAACCCTGCTGGTGCTGCGCGAAAAATAGTACCAACAACAGGTGGCTGTTGGTTCTTGTTGGCCTGTCGAGCGGCTCATTACCGTTCCGGGAAGTTCCAGTCAAGAACCACGGCGGACATCTCATCCAGGTCGCGTGGCCCCGTCCCGGACGTGCACACGCGTCGGGCCGGACGGAACGAGATGACATGCCTACCAAAGGAGTTAGGAATGCTTGCGAGAAAGCGCATGCTGACGCTCGGATCCGGCCTCGTGGCGCTCACGATGTCGGTGGCCGCGTGCTCGTCGGGAGCCGTTTCGACGGGTGCCGACACGGGGGCCGCCGGCGGCTCCGTCACCCTGAACCTGGCCACCGTGAACAACGGCCAGATGAAGGACATGGAGAAGCTCAAGACCGAGTACGAGTCGGCGAACCCGGGCGTCAAGGTCAACTTCCAGGTCATGGAGGAGAGCGACCTGCGCAGCGCCGTGACCGCCGACGTCGCGAGCGGCGCCGGACAGTACGACATCGTCACGATCGGTGCGTACGAGACGCCGCAGTGGGGCGCCAACGGCTGGCTCCAGGACCTGACCTCGGACCTCAGGTCCGACTCCTCCTACGACGTGGACGACATCCTGCCGCCGGTGCGCGACGCACTGACGCACGACGGCAAGCTCTACGCCGTCCCGTTCTACGGCGAGTCCTCGATCCTCATGTACAACAAGGAGCTGCTGGGCAAGGCGGGGGTCACGCTCGGAGCCAACCCCACCTGGCAGGAGGTGGCCGCCGCGGCGAAGAAGGTCAACACCGCCGGGACCGCCGGCATCTGCATGCGCGGCAAGCCGGGCTGGGGCGACCTCTTCGCCCCGCTCACCACGGTCGTGCAGACCTTCGGCGGCAACTGGTACGACGACCAGTGGAACGCCACGGTCGACACCCCGGAGTGGAAGAACGCCGTGACCTTCTACAAGACGATGCTCGACGAGTCGGGTGAGAAGGACCCGGTGTCCTACAGCTTCAACGAGTGCCTCACCGCCCTCAAGGAGGGCAAGGCCGCGATGTGGGCCGACGCCTCCGTGGCCGCGTCGATGCTCGAGGCGGACGACTCCCCGGTCAAGGGCAAGATGGGCTACGCCCACATGCCGGTCGACAAGACCAAGGAGTCCGGCTGGCTGTGGAGCTGGAACCTCGCCATCCCTGCCACGACGAAGCACAAGGATGCCGCGCTCACGTTCGTCAAGTGGGCGACGAGCAAGGACTACATCAAGCTCGTGGGGCAGAAGATCGGCTGGTCCAACGTCCCGCCGGGCTCACGCACCTCGACCTATGCGATCCCGGAGTACAAGGAGGCCGCCAAGGCCTACGCCCCGATCACCCTCGAGGTCATGAGCTCGGTCAACCCGAAGCAGCCCGGCGTCAACCCGCAGCCCTGGGTCGGCATCCAGTACGTCTCGATCCCCGAGTTCCAGGACGTCGGCAACAAGTGCGCGCAGTACGTCGCGGACTACCTGGCCAACCGCTCCTCCGTCGACGACGCGCTCGGCAAGTGTCAGGCCGACGCCCAGGCAGCCGGCGACAAGCACCAGTGAGCCGCACCGTCTGAGCCGCACCGTCTGAGCCGCACCGATTGAGCGGCACCGGGTGAGTGGTGGCGCCGGGCCCGGTCATGGGCCGCGCCCGGCGCCACCCTCCTCCGGTACCGCCCAGACCTGCCTCCAGGTCGCACCTCATCCCCCGGTCACGAAGAGAGTCGACATGACCACGACCACCCAGACCCCGCGCACCGACCTCGACGAGGTCGTGGCGACCACCGCGAGAGACCGTCGCCGCGTCCGGCGCAAGCAGCTGCGGACCAACCGCGGTCTGCTCCTCCCGGCCGTCATCTTCCTCGTCCTGCTCACGCAGATCCCGTTCCTCGTCACCATCGGCTTCTCGACGATGAAGTGGAACCTGCTCTACCCCAACGACCGCGGCTTCAGCGGTCTCGACAACTACTGGACCGCCCTGACGTCCGGTGAGCTGTGGCCCTCCGTCGTGGCGACCGTGCTCATCACCGCGCTGTCGGTCGTGCTGTCGCTGCTGCTCGGCCTGCTCTTCGCGATGCTCCTGGACCGGAAGCTGCCGGGTCGCGCCATCGCGCGCACGCTGATGATCACCCCGTTCCTCGTCATGCCCGCCGCGGCCGCGCTGATCTGGAAGTACTCGATGTTCGACACGAACATCGGCATGGTCAACTGGGTGCTGCGGACCCTCGGGCTGGACGCGGTGTCCTGGAGCACCGACTACCCGCTCGCCACCGTCGTCATCGTGCTCACCTGGCAGTTCACGCCGTTCATGATGCTGATCCTGCTTGCCGGTCTGCAGGGGCAGTCCAAGGAGACGCTCGAGGCCGCCCAGGTGGACGGCGCGGGCCCGTGGCGGACCTTCACGTGGATCACGCTGCCGCACCTGCGGATGTACATCGAGATCGGTGTTCTCCTCGGCTCGGTGATCATCCTGCAGGTCTTCGACCCCATCGCGATCCTCACCAAGGGCACCGGTGGCACCAAGACCCTCGCCTACCTGCTCTACGAGCGCGCCTTCATCGGGCTCGACGTCGGGCAGGCGGCGGCATACGGCGTCGTCACCGTCATCCTCACGGTCATCGTGGCGACGGTCGCCCTCAAAACCCTCTTCAAGGTCTTCATGGCAGGAGGCAGCCGATGAGCACCCCACTCAAGAACGCACTGGTCAACGTCCTCACCTGGGCGCTGGTGCTCGTCTTCTTCTTCCCAGTCCTCTGGATGTTCATCAACGCGTTCAAGCCGGAGTCGGTGGCCTCCTCGGTCAACCCCACGGTGCTCTTCACCCCGGTGATCGACGGCTACCGGCTCGCGATGGACCGGGGCATGGTCGGCTACCTGCAGAACTCCCTCACAGCTTCGGTCACCGCCACGATCATCTCGGTCGTGCTCGCCGTGCCGGCGGCCTACGCCCTGAGCATCCGCCGCGTCAAGAACGTCGAGGGCGCCCTGTCCTTCTTCATCTCGACGCGCTTCATGCCGCTCGCGGCGATCGTCCTGCCGCTGTTCATGATCCTCAAGACCATGGGGATGCTCGACAACATCTACATGCTCGCGATCGTCTACGGCGCGATGAACCTCCCGGTGACCGTGTGGATGATGCGGTCCTTCTTCCTCGAGGTGCCCTACGAGATCATCGAGGCGGCCCGGGTCGACGGTGCCGGGCTCTACCGCGAGATCGTTCGGATCGTCCTGCCGCTGGTCCTGCCCGGCATCGCGGCGGCCGCGCTCATCAGCTTCATCTTCTCGTGGAACGAGTACTTCCTCTCCCTGCTGCTGACCAGCTCCTCGGCCCGCACCACACCACCGTTCCTCGGCAGCTTCGTCGACGGACGCGGCCAGTTCCTCGCCGTGCTGTCCGCGGCGGCGACCATCGCGGCCCTGCCCGTCGTCATCGCCGGCTGGGTCGCCCAGAAGCAGCTCGTCCGCGGCCTGTCGATGGGAGCGATCAAGTGAGCGATCACGTGAGCGATCAAGTGAGCGATCAAGTGAGCGAGGCGAACCCGCACAACGAAGGAAGGAACGGCATGCGCCAGCACGGTCAGAGCCTGCAGGATGCCGTCGTCGTCGTCACCGGCGCCGGCGGCGGGATCGGAGGGGCGATCGCCCGGCTCGTCCTCAAGGCGGGCGGCCGCGTGGTCGCCGGGGACCTGCGGCCGGGATCGCTCGCCTCGCTCCGCGAGGAGTGGGACGAGAGCCGGGTGGCCATCAGCGTCGGGGACGTCCGCGACGAGGCGACGGGCGATGCCCTCGTCGCGGCCGGCGTCGACGCCTTCGGCCGGGTCGACTCGGTCGTCGCCAACGCGGCCATCGGGTTCTACGGCGGCCTCCTCGACTACTCCGCCGACGAGGTCGGGCTCATGGTCGACGTCAACGTCAAGGGCACGGTGTGGCTCGCCCGGGCTGCGGTCCGGCAGTTCCGGGCCCAGGGCGACGGCGGCGACATCGTCATCATCGGCTCTGTCGCCGGGCTGATGATCGGCGGGGGGAAGGAGGCCGTGTATGCGGCCACCAAGGGCGCGCAGATCAACCTGGGCTACGCGCTCGACCGCGAGCTGCGGAGCGAAGGCATCCGGACGACGACGATCGCACCAGCGGGCGTCAACACCGCCTTCGCCGCCGCTGACGGACGGTTCGGCGACCGCGCGCCGTCCCAGGGTCCCTTCATGGAGCCCCGGGACATCGCGGAGGCGGTCGTCTACACGCTGCGCCAGCCGCGCCGCATGCGGACCGAGCTCTGGACGATGTGGAGCATGTCCGAGGAGCACTAGTCCCGACCGTCGCGCACCATCGTGATGCCGGGGGGCTGCCCGCCGAGCCCCGACCGCACCCGGCCCCGGAACGTCTAGCGGCTCTCGAAGGTCTCCTTCGCCTTGGCGATCGCGAAGCCCCATCCCTGCGCGACCGTCGGCCTCGGCGGAACCGCCACCTCCTCGGGGTTGGTCACGACGTCGAGCAGCACGGGCCCGCCCTGCCCGAGCGCCCACCCGACCGCGTCGTCGAGCTGTGCCGGTTCGGTGACCCGTCGGCTGGCCAGTCCCATGGCCGCTGCCACAGCAGCCAGGTCCGGGTTGTCCAGCGCCGTGCCGAACTCGGGCAGGCCGCCCTGCTCCTGTTCGAGCTTGACCATCCCGAGGCTGCCGTTGTCGAAGACGACCACGACCACCGGCAGCGAGTACGTGACGGCCGTCCGCAGGTCACCGAGCAGCATCATCAGCCCGCCGTCGCCCGCGAGCGCGACGACCGGCCGCGCGCGGTCGAGCGCCTGGGCGCCCAGCGCCATCGGCAGCGCGTTCGCCATGGAGCCGAGGTTGTAGGAGCCGAGGAGCCGCCGGGTGCCGCGCATCGTCACGAAGCGCGCGGCCCAGGCGGTCGACATGCCGGTGTCGCTCGTGAAGATCGTCGTGTCGGGGGCGAGCCGGTCGATGGCGGCGGCCACCGCCTCCGGCCGGATGCGCTCGTCGGGGTTGTCGAACACGGCGCGCACGCGGCCGAGCAGCCGCTGGTCGTGCCGGGGGTCGAGCAGCGCCTGCTGCCGCTCGCACCAGTCGGCGTATGCGGTCACGGCTGCGTCGAGGTGCCCGCGGTCGGTCCGCCGGTCGAGGCGCGGGAGGAGCAGCCTGAGCGTCGCCGCCGCGTCACCGACGAGTGCATGCTGCACGGGGGTCCGACGTCCGACGTGCTCCCCGCGGGAGTCGAGCTGGATGACGGTCTTGCCCGTCGGGTACCAGTCCCGGTACGGGAAGTCGGTACCGATCATCACGAGGACCTCGCACTCGTCCATCGCCTTGGCGGCTGCCGGGTTGCCGATCAGACCTGACTGGCCGACCTGGAACGGGTTGTCGCGCTCGAGGCCCTCCTTGCCCTTGAGCGTCAGCACCATCGGCGCCCCGAGGGCCTCGGCGAGCTCCAGCACCTCGCGTCGCGCCTCACGCGCACCGCACCCCACGAGCAGCGTCACCGGGACGTCGTGCGCCAGGGCGATGACGGCGGCGCCGACCTGTGCGTCCGGGGCGGCCGACGGCAGGGCCGGGGGCGCGAACGAGGACGCCATGGTGCCCTTGGCCACCTCGAGGTCGCCGACGTCACCCGGCAGGGTGAGCACCGATACACCCCGTCCCGCGCACGCGGCATTCACTGCCTGCTCGAGCAGATGGGGCAGCTGCGCGGGCGAGGTCAGGCTCTGGGACCACAGGGCCACGTCGGCGAAGAGGGCGTTGTTGTCGACCTCCTGGAAGAAGTCGGTCCCGATCTCGGAGCCGGGCACCTGTCCGCAGATCGCGAGAACCGGAGCTCGCGACTTCTTCGCGTCGTACAGGCCGTTGAGCAGGTGGATCGAGCCCGGACCGACCGTCCCCATGCATACGCCCAACGTCCCGGTCAGCTGAGCCTGGGCGCTCACGGCGAACGCTGCCACCTCCTCGTGCCGGACCCCGACCCATTCGATCCGGTGCTCCCTGCGGATCGCGTCCGTGAGGGGGTTGAGCGCGTCACCGACGACGCCCCAGACCTGGGTCACTCCCGCGTCGGCCAGCGAGGTGATGATGTGCTCGGCCACCGTCGTCATGTGCTGTCCTTCCGCGTCGACCGGCACCGCTGAACGCTGCTCGGTGCTCGTTCTGGGTCCGTACCCAGGGCGTGCGACGAGCAAGCGAAGAGCCTCCTCCGCGCGGATGCCGACGCGTCGGGCGGGACCGGTCAGATCTCCGTCGGTCCCAGGTCGGGGGCAGGCCGGAACGACAGGTCCTCGGCACGACCCCCGTGCAGCTCGAAGAGCACCAGGGTGTTGGCGCCCGGGTGCGTGGCGGGTCCCGGCACGTAGAGGGTGCGCTGTGGGCCTCGGCTCCAGTAGCGCCCGAGGCAGAAGCCGTTGACCCAGGCGACCCCCTTGCCCCACGCCCCGGTGTCGAGGTGGAGGTCGGCGGTGTTCTCGAGGTCGAAGGAGGCGACGGCGAAGGCGGGGCCGGTCACCGACGTCGTGGCGGGCGTCGCGTAAGGCAGCACCGCGGCGGGGTCGAGCCCCAGTGGGCGGGTGCGCCAGCCACGCAGCTCCTCGTCGTCGAGCAGCACGGGGCCGAAGACGCCCTTCGCCTCGCCGATGCGCGTGCCGTAGTTGACCCGGCCCTGGTCCTCGACGAGCAGGGTGAGCTCTCCGGGTCCGCCCGCCGGGATCGGCAGGCCGAATGCCTTGTCAGCCCGCGAGAGCGTGCCGACGGGCACCCCGTCCACCGCGACGACCGCGCGGTCGCGCACCTCGGCGACCGAGAGCAGCCTCGGGGCGGAGCGAGCCGGCAGGTCGACGGCATACAGCGTGAAGCCCTGGTAGTGACCGAGCTCGTCCGACGTGGGCACGTGCGGCGTCTCGACCTGCTCCCCGAGGCGCTCGACGACGGAGGCGAGGGACGCCGCCCGCTCGAGGCGCAGGGCGGGGGTCGGGGCGACGGGGCGGGTGCCGGGAGCCTCGTCCGGCACGGCCGCGTGCCTGGCGATCGCCTCGCGGAAGGCCCAGTACTTCGCCGTCGGCCAGCCGTCCTCCGACAGTGGCGCGTCGTAGTCGTACGACGTCACGGTGGGCTGGTAGATGCCCTTGTCGTTCGCGCCGTTGGTCAGGCCGAAGTTCGTGCCGCCGTGCACCATGTAGAGGTTGACCGACGCGCCGGCGGCGAGGAGGTCGTCGAGGTCGGCGGCCTGCGCGGCGGCGTCGGTGACGTGGTGGGGAGCGCCCCAGTGGTCGAACCAGCCGTTCCAGTACTCCATGCACATGAGCGGCCCGTCGGGCTGGGCCTCGCGCAGGATGGCCAGACGCTCGGGCGAGCGCGACCCGAAGGTCGCCGTCTTGTGCACGTCGCGGAGCCCACCCCGGTCGAACATCGTCGGGTCGGCCTGGTCGCACGTGACCAGCGGTACCTCGATACCGGCCTCGCGCATGATCGACACGATCGACTTGAGGTAGACGTCGTCGTCGCCGTAGGCGCCGTACTCGTTCTCGACCTGCAGCAGGATCACGGGCCCGCCGCGGGTCACCTGCCGTTGCGCGACGACGGGCAGCAGCGTCTCGAACCAGGCGCGCACGGCCCGCAGGTACACCTCCTCGCTGGTGCGAACACCCACGGCCGGGTCGCGGAAGAGCCAGCCGGGAAGGCCGCCGCCGTCCCACTCGGCGCAGATGTAGGGCCCCGGCCGGACGATGGCGAGCAGGCCCGCCTCCGCGACGAGATCGAGGAAGCGCGGGAGGTCGAGCTGGCCGTCGAAGCTCACCTGCCCCGGCTGCGGCTCGTGGGCGTTCCACGGGACGTACGTCTCGATCGCATTGAGCCCCAGCATCTTCGCCTTCGCGATGCGGTCGGCCCACTGGCCCGGGTGCACCCGGAAGTAGTGCAGGGCACCGGCGATGACCCGCATCGGGTCGCCGTCGAGCAGGAAGCTCTCGGCGCCGATCTCGAATCGTCGTGGGCGGGGGTCTGCGTTCTCGGGCGCAGCAGCGCGCTCGCTCATGCGGTGTCCTCGGGTCGAGTCGGTCGGATGTCAGGGCGGCGCGCGCGTTCAGCCGGGGGCAGGCGCGAGCCGGATGGCGTTCAACGTGGACGAGTGGCTGCCGCGGGTGCCACGCACCGCCAGTGTGAGACGTGAGGCGTGGACGGTCCAGGCTGCCGGGAGCCAGAGGCGGTCGGGGTCGCCGCCGGTGAACCGCGGGCGCCCGGCGCCTCCGGTCCACAAACGGCCGAGGCACTCGCCACCGGCCCAGGCGGTGACGCGCAGGCCGTCGCCGTCGACCTCGATGACGTGCCCTCCCGTCAGGACGGGGACGTCGACGTCGAGCCAGAGCTCCGTGCCGGGTTCGAGGGTCAGCGGCAGGTCGACCACGTCGCCGTCCCCCGGCGGGCGGGCGGCGTACTGCGTGAGCACCGTGTCGGGCTCGGCGCCGCAGGACCATCGCTCCACGTTGGTCACCCGGAGGACCTGTGCCCGCAGCGCTGGGCGGCTCGGGTCGTGAGGCAGTGTCACGGCGACGCTGGACCCGCTGCCCGCGGGCAGGAGCAGCCAGGGGTCCTCGGCCGTCACGGTCCGCGGCGTCCCTGCGTCGACACGCACGAGCGCCGGCTCCCGCAGCCCTTCGAGGTGGAGGGCGTGCTCGTGCCCCGGGTCGAGGCCGAGGTCGCGTTCGTAGGTGACCGGGGCGCCGACCCTGGTGCTGCTCCAGCCGCCGAGCGCACGGATCGGGGCGGGAGGCCCGGCCCACTGTCCCTCTGGGAGCACGCGCCACAGGGCGGTGACCTCGCGGACGCCTCGGACGGCCCACACCGAGCCGAGCCCTCGCAGCCCGCCGAGGCGCAGGGCCGGCAGCCGCGCGTCGTCGAAGTTGGGGTGGCCCCAGATCTCGACGACCGCCGTGATGGCCGTGTCCCCTTGTGCCGCACCGACATCCACGCGCTGTGTCGCACCGAACGTCGCGGCCGACGGCAGGCTCACGTCGCCAACGCTCAGGTCGAGCACGTCGCAGGCACCGAACACGAGCAGCTCGGAGACGTCGGTGAGGTCCGCGGTGGTGGCATACGTGCCTCGGCCACGGTGGACGCCGAGCGCCTCCAACGGCGGTGGGACGCCCGGGGCGTACGTCACGTGCGCCTCGGGCCCGCCGGTCCGGACGTTCACCCGCGACACGACGACGTCCGTCAGGGCTGGGTCCTGGCGAGTGCGCCCCCCGTCGGCCCCCGGCTCGGGAGCGGCCGGGGTGCCCGGCATGGTGCGCGCGCGCAGGTGCACCTCGACCGCCCTGCCCGATCCGTCGGTGCCGACGACGAACGTGTGCGCGGGGGTGCCCGGCTCGGGCGCTGCCAGCGTGACAGTGGCACGGTCCCCCGCGGTCGTCACCGGGCCGCCGCTCGGGGCGACGACCTCGTGCAGACCGCGGAGCACCACCGTCACCGGCACCTCCGACGCGAACGTGAGCTCGAGCCTTCCCGGCTCTGCGGCCACCGCGACGAGGTCCGCGCTGGCGAGCGCCATCGTGGCGTCGACGCCCCAGCCGTCGAGCGGGAGGTCGAGCAGGACGAGAGGCGCCGCACCGCCCGCCACGATGAACGTCGCGGCGCCGTCGAGGAGCTGGACGGTTGCGGTGCCGGCCTCGTCTGCGAGGTTCGGCACGGCCAGCAGCCGCCCTCCCCCGCTCAGGTCCAACGCGGATGGTGCACTGCTCGTGGGGAACTCGGCGCTGAGCCGCACCGCCGTCACGGGATCGGCGGGGCGTGACCGGGCGAGCCGGGGGCCGAGCGTGTCGATCACCTGAGCGAGCACCTGGGCCTCGACGTACTCGGCTCGGGTGGCCCCCGTCGACGAGACGTAGCCGCCGAAGTCGTACCCGTGGCTCATGAAGCTGCCCGGCTCGCCCCAGTTTCCGGTCGCCGGCGTGAAGCCGAAGTTCCACCCCGACGACTGCAGGTACGGGGCGATGAACGAGGCGCCGCTCGCCAGCAGCCGCCGCAGCGTGCGGTGGCTCCGGTTGGTCTCGGTGACGAGGAGCGGCAGGCCCCGGCCACGCGCCAGCTCGGCGTAGTGGCGCACCTCCGGCTCGATGTCGGGGCTGTCGTCCGCGGGGTAGAAGTTGAACGCGGGGATGACCCCGTGGACCTCACCGGTGGCTCCCTGCAGGTCGCCCTGCCCGGCGCAGGCGACGAGCGGCACGGTGATCCCGTGCTCGAGGGCCAGGTCGCGCAGGGCCGCGATGTAGCCGGCGCGGTCCGAGCAGTCGAAGAAGTCGAGCTCGTTCTCCAGCTGCACCATCACGACCGGGCCGCCGTCGTGGTGCTGACGGGCAGCGAGCATCGGCATGACCCGGTCGAACCACCGCCGGACGTGGGCCAGGAAGGCCACATCGTTCTGGCGCACGCGCAGGTCCGGGTCGAGGCCGAGCCAGGCCGGCAGACCACCGCCGTCCCACTCGGAGCAGATGTACGGCCCTGGTCGCGCGATGACCATGAGCCCCACCTCGCCTGCGAGGTCGAGGAAGGCGGCGGCGTCCCGGCGACCCTCGAACGCCCACTCACCCGGCGCGAGCTCGTGGAAGTTCCAGGGCAGGTAGACGTCGATGCAGTGGTACCCCGAGTCGCGCACCTGCTCGAGTCGCCGGCGCCACTCCTGCCGCGGCAGGCGGAAGTAGAACAGCGATGCACAGAGCAGGGTGCGAGGCGTGCCGTCGATGGCGATGCCGTCGGCGTCGACCGCCACCGACGGCACCGTCACCGTGTCCGGGCTCGCGTCAACCTTCGTGTCGGTCACGGCACGACTCGTCGTCCCCGCCGTCACTTGACACCCGCGCTGCCGCCGCTGATGTCCATCTCGTAGAGGTAGCGCTGGCCGAAGTAGTAGACGGCGATCATCGGCACGGTCAGCAGGATGGAACCGACCATGACGGAGTTCCAGGGTGGAGCCTGCAGGGCCTGCGACGTGCTGGTGATGTACTGCACGCCGAGCGACAGCGGCATCTTCGACTCGTCGTTGAGGTAGATCAGCGGTCCCATGAAGTCACCCCAGGCGTGCGTCAGGGTGAAGATGCCGATGGCGATGAGGATCGGCCACAGCATGGGCAGCATGATGCGCCAGTAGACGGCGAAGAAGCCCAGGCCGTCGACCATCGCCGCCTCGTCGATGTCGCTCGACAGCCGTGAGACGAACTGCCGCACGAGGAAGACGTTGAAGGCGTTCGAGAAGAAGTTCGGCACGATGAGCGGCAGGAACGTGTTCACCCAGCCGAGCTCCTTGAAGAGCAGGAACTGCGGGATCATCGTGATCTGGGCGGGGATCATCATCGTGGCGATGACGACCATGAAGAGGACGTTCTTGCCCGGCGCGCGCAGGCGCGCGAACGCATACCCGACGAGGCCGCTGGAGAGCACCTGGCCCACCACCGCCCCGACCGAGATGAGCACCGAGTTCAGCAGGAACCGGCCCATCGGCAGGTCCGTGCCGAACACGCGCACGAAGTTCTCCCAGTGGAACTCGTGGGGCAGCACCGTGAAGGTGTTGGCATTGACCGTCTCGTCGCTGGAGAGGGCGATCGACACGACGAACACCAGGGGCACCGACAGCAGCGCCGACACCACGGTCAGCGTCGCGTAGGTGAAGGGCGTCGCCCGGAAGGCACGCAGGATCCGGGTGCCCTTGCCGGGGCCCGAAGCCACGTCGGCCGCTGTCGTCTGGGCCTGGGTCAGCACTGACATCAGCGCACCTCCGTCTCGTAGAACACCCATTTCCGCGTGGTGCGGAAGGCGAGCAGCGTGAACACCAGGATCACGGCGAACAGCAGCCAGGAGATCGCCGACGCGTACCCCATGTGGTAGAAGGAGAACGCCTCGTTGAACAGCAGCGGCACCATCATCTGGCTCGAGTTGTTCGGCCCGCCCACGGGCTTGGTCAGGATGTACACCTGCGAGAAGATCTGGAAGGCCCCGATCAGGCCCATCACCAGGTTGAAGAAGATGATGGGCGTCAGCTGGGGCACGGTGATGCTCCAGAACTGCCGGATGGGGCCTGCCCCGTCGACCTCCGCGGCCTCGTACAGCTCGCGCGGGATGCCGCGCATCGCGGCGAGCAGCAGCACCGTGGCGCCGCCCGCGCCCCACACCGACAGCACGATGAGGGCCGGCTTGACCCAGGTGCTGTCGAGCAGCCAGGCCGGACCGGAGATCCCGAAGAACCCGAGGAGCTGGTTGAGCGGCCCCGACGGCGCCAGCACCATCTTGAAGATCATCGCCGTCGCGACCAGCGGCACGAGGGTCGGCAGGTAGATGAGCGTCCGGAAGGCGCGTTGCCCACGCACCTGCTTGTTGAGCAGGTTCGCCAGCCACAGCCCGAGTGCCAGCCCGAGCGGCACGGAGATCGCCGCGTAGTAGAGCGTGTTCCAGAGGGCCTTCCAGAAGACCGGGTCGTGCCGCAGGAGCGTGACGTAGTTCTGGAAGCCGACCCACACCGGCTCGGTGAACGTGTCCCACTCGGTCATCGAGAGGTACACCGAGGCGATCATGGGGCCGAGGAGGAACACGAGGAAACCCACCAGCCACGGCGAGACGAAGAGGTAGAACCACATGGCCTCCCGGCGGGCGCGCGGGCTCAGCCGGTGGCGGGTGCGCTTGGGCGGGGGGCCCTCGTCGACGGCGGGTGGCGGCGTGCGCCCCAGCGTGGTGACGCTCATGACCTCACCCCGCAGGCTTGACGATGGTCTCCAGCTGCGACTGGATCGCTGTCAGGGCGCTCTTGGCGTCCTGCTTGCCGAGCCAGAAGTCCGCCAGGCCGTCGTCGAAGGCCTTCTGCATCTCGTTCCACTCGGGGATGAACGGGGCGCGGTAGACGAACTCGCTCGACTTCGCGAAGGCCGTCATGTCGACCGGCTTCGTCATCCAGCTGGGCTTGAGGAAGGCGTCGCTCTTCTGCACCTCGATGTTGGCCGGCACGTCCTGGCCGGTGTCGATGATGACCTTCTGCGCCTCCGCGGAGGTGAGGAACTCGATGGCCTTGAAGGCGGCATCCGGGTTCTTGGAGGTGCGCGAGATGGCAAGGCCGCTGCCGAAGGCGGTCACCGCCTGGTCCTTGCCGCGCCACAGCGGTGCGATGTCCCAGTCGACCTTGCTGTCCTTGAGCCCGCTGATCGCCCAGAAGCCCGTCGTGTTCACGGCGACCTTGCCGCCGGCGAAGGCCTGGTCACCGCCGATGTCGGCACCCATGTCGGCGTACTGCTCCTTCGTGGGGACGACCTTGTTCTTGAACGTCAGGTCACCGGCCCACTGGAGTGCCTCGATGACCGCGTCGCTGGTGACCGTGGGCTTGCCCGTCGACGGGTCGATGATCGCGCCACCGTTCTGGTAGACGAAGCTCCACCACTGGGCCCACCAGCCGGCGCCGGCGTAGCCCCAGGTCTTGCCGGGGACGGTGACGCTCTCGAACGCCCCGAGGATCTTCGCCCAGTCCCAGTCGGGTCCCGGCGTGCCGAGGCCAGCCTTCTCGAAGGCGGCCTTGTCGTAGTAGACGATCATCGCGCCCGAGCGGTCGGGGATCGCGTAGACCTTGTCCTGGTACGAGTACAGCTTGCCGATGCTGCCGAAACGCTTCTCGAGGTCGAGCCCCGCCTTCGTGGCGAGCTCGTCGAGCGGGAGCAGCTGGTTCTTGCTCGAGTAGACGTTGACGTTCTCGGCGACCTCCATGATGTCCGGCCCCGACCCGCCGGCGATCATGGTCTGCACCTTCTGGGCGTACGCGTCCGAAGGGATCAGCTGCAGCTTGACCGACAGGTCCGGGTACTTCTTGACGAGCAGGTCGATGCGCTGCTGGTAGGCCTTCTTGTCGGGTTCACCACCCCACACCGTCATGACGAGCGGCCCGCCGCCGCCCTTGCTCCCTGCGTCGCTGTCGGCGCCGCACGCGGTGAGCGTGATGACTCCGACTGCCGCGGCGCCGAACCCGAGGAATCCCCTGCGCGTCACGTGCGTCGTTCCGATGGCCATGGCCTGCCTCCTTGCGGACCGGAGGTCGGACGCGCCGGTGCGCCGACCTTCTCTGTGGGTTATTATTACCATTGGAATTAATCACCGCGCCAGAGCTGCGGTCCACCTGATGGGACCCCGCTCCTCGGACGGAGCGAAGGCGCCCGCACCCGGAGAAGGTAGGGACGCCGTATGCCGTTCCGCTCGGAACGCCGCCACCCTCCGGCCTCGTCCCACGGGCCGCGCCGGCATCTCCGGACGGGATCGCAGGCGGCGGTTAGGCTGACGACGCACGGCACGGACGAGTCGCTGCCGGCCGAACGGAGGTCCGTCCACGGCCTCACCAGTGGAGGGTCATGACCGCCCGTTCCGCAGCAGACATCCGCCGCGGCAACCTCTTCGAGGTGCTCCGGCGTGTCTCCGTCGGCGGCCCCGTGAGCCGCCAGGAGATCGTGACGGCGTCGAGCCTCAGCATGGCGACCGTGGCGAGCATCGTCTCCGAGCTCATCGCGCTCGACCTGCTGACCGAGTCGGAGACCGTCCGACGTGCCACCGGCCGCCCGCTGACCCGGCTGACCGTGAACCCGGCCTTCGGCCTGTTCATCGGCGTCGACGTCGCCGAGACCTACATCCATGCGGCGCTCTTCGACGCGGCGCTCGACGCACGCGCCGACGAGCGCGTGGCAGTCGTCGAACCGGTGGGCGACCCGGCGGGTGTCGTGCAGCAGATCGCCGAGCTCGTGCGCCTGCTGTCCGACCGCGCGAACGGCGACCAGGTCAGAGGAGTGGGCATCTGCGTGCCCGGGCTCGTCGACGATGCCGACGGCGTCTCGGTGTTCGCGCCCAACTGGGCCTGGCGCCAGGTCCCGGTGCGCCGCATGCTCGCTGAGCAGTTCAACCACCCGGTGCACCTCGACAACCCCCTGCGCGCGCTCGTCGTGAGCGAGCTCTGGCGCGAACCGGGGCTCGGCGGCAAGAACCTGGCCGTCGTCAACCTCGGTACCGGCGTCGGGGCCGGTCTCGCCTTCGGTGGCGACCTCTACCGCGGCACCTCCAACAGTGCAGGCGAATGGGGCCACACGACCGTGGTGCTCGACGGATGGGCCTGCCGCTGCGGCTCGAGCGGGTGCGTCGAGGCCTACGTCGGGGCACCCGGACTGCTGCGCCACCTCCAGGAGGCCGACCCCCGTCACCGCGCCCTGCGCCTGGGCCAGACCGAGGCGATCACCGAGCTCGCCCGGTCGTTCGCGGCAGGAGACCCGGCCGCGATCGCGGCCGTCCACGCGGGAGGTCGCTACCTGGGCGCCGGGCTCGGCAGCCTCGTCAACGTGGTCAACCCCGACGCCGTCGTCCTCGTGGGTTGGGTCAGCGACCTGCTCGGCGACGCACTGCTCGCGGCTGCGCGTCGCGATGCCGAGTCACACGCCCTCGTCCGGCCGCTGGCCGCTGTCGAGTTCAGCGTGCGGTCGGGCACCGGCAACCCGGTGGCACGCGGAGCGGCCACGTTCGCGCTGGAGGCAGCCCTGACGCACGACCACACGGAGGGCACCCGCTGACCCTCCTGAGGAGGGCAGCGAGCAGGATGCAGTCTGGCTACGCGCTCGCGCGAGCGGCGACGTGCAGCAGGGCGCTGCCGTGCGACGGGAGCTCCAGCGTCAGGGACCCGTCGGCGCCGAGGGACAGTGGTTCGTGCAGCCAGAGGTCCCGCACCTCGCTCGACCGATCGCCGACGGTTGCCGAGTCGATGACGACCTCGGTCGGCTCGGGGCCGAGGTTGAAGGCCGCGAGGTATCGACCCTGCCGGTCCTCGGCGTGGGCTGCCCAGATGACCTGGTCGCCACGCCGCATCACCTCTCGGTTGCCGGAGCTCGCGCGGTGCACGGCGAGCACCTCGTCGTTCGTCAGCAGGCTCAGCGTCTCGTCGGACGTGCTCGGCAGATGACCGCCGAACATGAGCGGCGACCTGGAGACGCACCACAGCGTCATCATGGTGCGCTGCTCGTCGGGCGTGAGACGGCTCTGGCGCTCGGGCCCGCGCTCGGCGCGGATCCCGATGTGGCCCAAGGGAAGCATGTCCGCGTCGGGCCAGCTGCCCGGCCCGGCGTGGCCCGTCCAGGACGCCATGCGGGCGAACTGGTCGTGCACGTCCTCCCACCGGTCCCAGAGGTCGTCGGACACGCGCCACATGTCGGCGTGCCCACGCAGGTGGTCTGCGTGCGAGACCGACAGCTCGCGCCCGGGCGACAGGCTCAGGACCATCGGGCGCCCGCAGCCTCGCACCGCGCGCGAGAAGGCCGCGATCTCCCGCTCGTGGTAGGGCCCGAGCATGTCGTCGACCTTGACGAAGTCCACTCCCCACTGCGCGAGAAGGGCGCAGACGGAGTCGTAGTACGCCTGCGCGTCGGGATGGTCGTGGTCGATCCCGACGTTGTCGCCGTTCCAGTCGCACGTCGAGGACGGGTCGGCGACGTCGGCGGCCGTGCTGCCGGTCCCCTCGACGGGGAGGCCGGCCGCGACGGCCCGCCGAGGTATGCCGCGCATCAGGTGGACGCCGAACCGCAGCCCGAGCGCGTGGACTCGGTCCGCAAGCGGTCCGAACCCGGCACCGCCGCCTGCTGAGGGGAACCGGTTCTCCGCCGGGACGGGTCGCCCGTACGCATCCAGGCGGAGGTCGGCGTCCACGTTGTAGGTGCCGGCGACCGCGCCCGGGTCGTGCCACTGGATGTCCACCACGACCGTGTTCCAGCCCAGCGGCAGGAGCCGCTCGGCCATGAACTCGGCGTTGGCAAGGACCTCGGCCTCGGTGACCGACGTCCCGAAGCAGTCCCAGCTGTTCCACCCCATGGGTGGCGTCTGCGCGCCCGGCGTCACCATGGCGCAGAGACTACCCACGCCCGGGCCGCGCATGGCTGCGCGTGAGATGTCCTCGCCCATCACCTCGAGTGGCTTCACGCTCGTGGGTGATCGCCGCGTGGTTGACGAAGGCCGGGTACTGGTGACACCAGCCCGGGTCTCCAGTCCTGCCCGGGCCCTCGGCTAGCTCAGGGAGAGGCCGGGGTCAGAGCCAGGGCGTCGCCGCCTGTGCGGCCAGGCGGACCGGCGTGTTGGCCGCGCCGAATCCGCTGTACCCGGCGCGCCGTTCGAGCAGCTCGATGTAGAAGCGGCCTCCGACGAGGGGGGTGTAGAGGTGCAGCAGCTCGCCGCCCCGCTCGTCCCGGTCGTAGAGGACGTTGAGCCGTCGCAGCCGTGTGATCAGCCCGCTCGGCGGGTCCAGCCGCGCAGCGAGGTCGTCGTAGTAGGAGTCGGGGACGGGCAGCACAGCCGCACCTGACGCTGCCAGCGCCTCTGCCTCGGCGAGCAGGTCGGTGCACGCGTACGCCAGCTGGTTCACCCCCGTCCACGTGGCATGGCTCGTGCGGCGCACCGCGATGTTGAGGACGACCCGCAACGCTCCCGACTCGGGCTCGAGGACGCGACTGCGCAGGCGACCGACGGGGTCGATGAACTCGCTGACGGGTCCGGGTCGCAGGCCGAGCAGCGTGCGGTGGAACGACACCTCGGCGTCCGAGCGGTCCGTGTCGACGGCGATGCCGAGGTGGTCGAGGGGGCCCCAGCCGCCCTGGGCGCCGTCGCTGGAGACAGCCCAGGGGCCGTCGAGCTGGACCTCGACCTCCGCCGGGCTGCGCGTGGCCTGGACGCGGCCGCCCGCCTGGTGGGACTCGATGACGGGCAGGTTGAACGCATGCGCGCGCGCCGCCAGTTCTGAGTCGGCGTCACCGTGCACCGCGACCGCGGCGACCTGCGGGCGCTGCCCCGCCGCAGATCGGCGCAGCTCGAGGTCTGAGCGTGCGTCGAGGACGACGGTCGCCGCTCCGTTGCGCAGGACGGTGCGGGCCGTGTGCCGGGCCTGCTCCGTGTCGGGGCCGGTCGGTGAGACGGACGCGAACCCCAGGCTGGAGAACAGCTGGTGCATGGCCGTGTCTCCGGGAGTGACGGCGAGCTCCACGTGGCCGACGGTGGGTGCCGCCGGGGCTGGTGGTGGGTCGAAGAGCTCGACGCGAGGTCGTGCCGGGCGCTCCACGACGGTCGAGTCGTGCCGGCCGAGCTCGTGCCGCCACCTCCGGCGCAGCTGCTCCTCGAGGTGCAGCAGCGACCGCATCGCATCGCGGGCGGTGTCTCGCGGGTTCGCCTCGCGCACGATGTCGCTGAAGACCTCGAGCGACAGCGGACCGCGGTAGCCGGCCTCGACCACCGCGCCGACGACGCTCTCGACGTCGAGCGCCCCCTGTCCCGGAAAGCAGCGATGGTGCCGGCTCCACTCGAGGACGTCCATGCTGAGCCGGTGTGCGTCGGCGATCTGCACGAAGGCGATCCGGTCGCCGTCGACACCGGCGAGTGCCTCGGCACCGTCGCCGCGCGCCAGCATGTGGAACGTGTCCACGGCGACGCCCACGTTGGACCGGTCGACCAGCTCCACGATCTCGCGGGTCTGTCGGAACCGGTTGACGTGGGTGCCCCAGGCGAGAGCCTCGTAGGCCAGCGTGAAGCCGTGCTCCGCAGCCACGCCGCCCACGACGCCGAGCTGCTCGGCGGTGAGCTCCGGCTCGTCCACGGAGGCCGGGTGCACGGCGGAGCACAACAGCGCCCGGGTGGCTCCGAGCCGCTCCATGAGCTCGAACTTGGCCCGGGCGAACCGGAGCCGGTCGGGGAAGGCCTCGGGGGTCAGGCCGACGATGTCACGCAGCGGCTGGAAGAGGTCGATGTCCAGGCCGAGGTCGGCACATCGCTGGGCGATCTCCTCCGGTCGGCGCGGTGACGCGACGACGTCGGCGTCGAAGAGCTCCACGGAGTCGAAGTGTGCGGCTGCGACAGCCTCCAGCTTCACCTCCAGGCTCCCACTGATCGAGACGGTGGCGATTCCCTTGCGCATCAGGCCTCCTCAGGTGCGTTGGTCGACAACGCGGCGCTGCCGTGCCGGACCGGCCCCACCGACGACGTCGAGCCCGGTGAGCTCGGTGAAGTGGGTGGACATGCGCGTCGCGTCGGCGCGTTCACCCGTGAACAGCTCGTATGCCGCCGCGTGCTGGAAGACCGCCATGGCGCCCCCGGTCATCGTGGCGCAGCCACGCGCCCGCGCCGCGTGGACGAGCTCGGTCTCGAGCGGGAAGTAGATGATCTCGGCGAGCCACTGCGTCGGATCGAGGAGATCCGGCTCCAGCGGCATCCCCGGGCTGCCTGTCATGCCCACCGGGGTGGCCTGGATGAGGCCACCCGCGCCGTCGAGCGCGACGCCGACGTCGGAGTGCACGCTCGCGCAGGCAGGGCCCAGCGCGGCGATGAGCCTCTCGACGACCGCGTGGGCACGCGCCGGGTCGGTGTCGACGACACGAAGGTGCCGCACCCCGGCACGCAGCGCGCCGTACCCGACGGCGACGCCCGCACCCCCGGCCCCGAGCAGGACGGCGTCGCGGCCCTCGGCCTGAGGCAGCGTCACGGACAGCGCCGAGGCGAACCCGCTCCAGTCGGTGTTGTGCCCGACCGTGCGGCCGTCCCGGATGAGGACGGTGTTCACCGCCCCGAGGGCCCGCGCCTCGGGCGAGAGCTCGTCGACCAGGTCGAGCACGACGTTCTTGAAGGGGTGGGTCACGTTGAGCCCGTCGAAGCCGAGCCTGACCGCCCACGCCAACACGTCGCCGGCCGCGTCCAGCCCGAGTCCGAGCTCGGCGGCGTCGATGAGGCGGTAGGCGAGGGAACGGCCCTGGGCCGCCCCCTCGCCCTCCTGGAGAAGCGCAGCCAGCGACCTCCCGATGTGCGCGCCGAGGAGCCCGATGACGAGCGACTTCCGGCCCTTCGGTGACGACATGATGCGACTCTCCTTGGTTCTCAATGGATCTCGATGGCAGCCCTAGCGCGAGGCTTGGGGTGACAGGTGGCTGGCGTCCGTCGCCGCACGCGGCGAGTGGTTCCCGCCCAGCTGCTCCGTCGGCACGCGGTGTGTGCCGCGGGGGCCGGTCGCCACCGCGATCGCCGAGACGAGGCAGGCGACCACGGCGAAGCCCGCGACCTTCGGCCAGCCGTCTCCCGTGGGGCCGAGGAGCGCCGCGGCGATGGTCGGCGTGAACCCCGCGAGCGCGAAGCCGAACTGCGTGCCGATCGCCATGCCCGAGAGCCGCACGCTGGTCGGGAAGTACTCGGCATACGTCGAGGGCCACACCGCGTTGGTCGCGCTGTAGACGAAGCCGGCGAGCAGGATCCCGACCACCGCGGTGAGGGCCCGGTTACCACTGGCGATGACTGCGACGTAGGCGGCGGCGAGCAGCGCCGAGCCCGCGAGCCCGCTGAGGAACACCGGCTTGCGGCCGACCCGGTCGGACACCGAACCCCAGAAGGGGATGACGGCGATGGCGACGAGGTTGGAGATGATGGCGACCCAGAGCATGAAGGTCGAGCTGAAGCCGATGCCGTAGTCCTCCTTCGTGGCGAACGCGAGGGCGAAGACGGTGTAGAGCGTGTTCACCATGGCGACGAACGCGGCGAACATCACGCGCAGCACGGCTCGCCAGTGGTCGCGGAGCAGCTCCGCCAGAGGGGTGCGGGGCACGGCGTGGGCCTCGACCTCCGACTCGAAGGCGGGCGTCTCGTCCAGCGTTCGCCGGATCACGAAGCCGACCACGACGACGACGGCACTGATGAAGAAGGGGATGCGCCAGCCCCACGAGAGGAGCTGTTCCTCGGACAGCAGCGCCGCGAGCGGAAGGAACACAGCCGGTGCGAGGACCTGGCCACCCTGCGTGCCGCTGAGTGTCCAGCTCGTGAAGAAACCACGGCGGTCGTCCGGGGCGTGCTCGAACGACATGGAGTTGGCGCCGGCCTGCTCGCCTGCAGCGGAGAGACCCTGGAGCAGGCGGAGCACCACGAGCAGGATCGGGGCGAGGATGCCGATGCTGTGGTAGGTCGGGAGGCAGCCGACGAGGAAGGTCGACACACCCATGAGCAGCAGGGTGAAGATGAGGACCTTCTTGCGCCCCAGCTTGTCACCGACGTGGCCGAGCACGAAGGACCCGATCGGTCGGGCGACGTAGCCGACGCCGAAGGTGGCGAGCGAGGCGACCGTGGCCGCCGCCGGATTGCCCTCTGGGAAGAAGATCTGCGGGAAGACCAGCGAGGCAGCCGTGCCGTAGATGACGAAGTCGTAGTACTCCAGCGCGCTGCCGACCCAGGCGGCGATGGCCGCCTTCTTGGGAGTGCGCACCGGTGCTGTGCCGGGGATTGGCGTCATTGTCGATCCTCCTGGTGCAGGGCCATCTCATCCGACCGACGGCGGGCGTGCCGCAGGCGGACGAGAACGGCGATGTTCGTGGCTCCTCACGCTGCCCGGTGGGGCTACGAGGTGATCTCGACGGTAGGGAGGGCTTGCCAGATGTGGCAATCGGTTGCCAAAATTTGCCAGATGACGCGAGGCAACCCACCCAGAGCGGTGACGATCACGGACGTGGCTCGCGAGGCCGGTGTGGCGGCGTCCACGGTCTCGCGCGCCCTGAGCAATCCCGACAGGGTCAACGTCGTGACGCGCGAGCACGTGCAGCAGGTGGCCGCGCGACTCGGCTACCGTCCGAGTCCCGCCGCCCGGGCGCTCGGCACGGGACGCACATCGACCCTTGCCCTCGTGCTGCCCGACATCACCAACCCGTACTTCGCCGGGCTCATCCGTGGGGCCGAGCGCCAGGCTGAGGCCACCGGCCACATCCTCGTGATCGGCAACAGCGAGGAGAACGCCCGGGCCGAGGCGCGCATGGTCGAGAGGCTGGCCCCGAGCGTGGACGGGTTCCTGCTGGGGTCGAGTCGGCTGGCCGATGCCACGATCGTGCAGTTCAGCGCACTGCGGCCCGTCGTCCTCGTCAACCGCAGGGTCGGGTCCGTGACGAGTGTGAGCCCTGACCAGCAGGACGGCACCCGGCAGATCGTCGAGCACCTCGTCGCCCTGGGGCACCGCCGGGCGATCTTCCTGGCCGGGCCCCCTCAGTCCTGGCTGGGCGGGCAGCGCTGGGCAGGCATCTCCGCCGCGGCTCGGCGGCGTCAGCTCACCGTGCGCCGGCTCGGACCCTACGCGCCCTCGGTGGACGGAGGCTTCCTCGCGGGAGAGGCCGCTCTCGCCGACGGCGCCACGGCCGTCATCGCCCACAACGACCTCATGGCGATCGGCGCCCTGAAGCGACTGCGCTCACGTGGCGTGTCCGTCCCCGAGGACGTGAGCATCGTCGGCTTCGACGACATCTTCGGCGCCGACTTCTGCGACCCGCCCCTGACCACGCTCAGCGACCGCACCGAACAGGCCGGCCGCTCGGCAGTGGACTTGCTGGTGGCCCTGGTGCGCGACCACGGCAGGCTCGAACGCGAGGCGCCGGCCGAGATCGTCGCTCCCACCACGCTCGTCGTGCGCGGCTCCACCGGTCCCGTCCGAGGCTGACCTCCCTCCCACCACGAACCCCTTGAGAAGGAGCGCGACCCCATGTCGCCGAACGCCCCACTCGTGGCCGTCCTGAACGGCCCGAACCTCAACCTCCTCGGTGAGCGTCAACCTGAGGTCTACGGCCGGGAGACGCTCGACGACGTGCGCCGGCTGTGCCTGCAGACTGCTCAGGGCGCGGGCCTGCAGGTGGACTTTCGCCAGAGCAACCACGAGGGCGAGATCGTCGAGGCGATCCACGAGCTGCGACACCGGGTGGGCGGCATGGTCATCAACGCCGCCGCGTACACGCACACGTCCGTCGCCATCCGTGACGCGGTTGCCGTCGTCGACGCCCCGGTGATCGAGGTGCACATCACGAACATCCACCGCCGCGAGGCCTTTCGCGGGCACTCGTACCTGTCGGATGTCGTCGACGGGGTGATCGCGGGGTGCGGCACCCAGGGGTACACCCTCGCCATCTCCCGCATCGCCGGCCTCCTCACGAGGTCTTGAGTCGGCCCACGCCGGCCGTGTGACGAGGCGGACCCTCAGGAACCGTCCCGCAGGTCGCGGAGGCGGTCGGTGCCGAACTGGATGTCGTCGAACCGCACGAGGCACCCGTCTCCCGTCGGGGACTGCGCCTCGAACCCGAGCTCCGTCGACCCGTCGGCTCCGTCCAGGGCGAAGAACCGCACCATGCGCCACACCTTGCCGTCCGTCGACGCGTGGAAGGCGAAGGCCCCGTCGAGGCGCGCCACGCGAAGCCACACCGAACGACCTTCGACCACAAAGGCGTTCGCGTCGTCGGCCACACCGCGGTTGACGACGGAGACCACCATGGGCTCGCCGCTCGGCGAGTACTCGAAGCAGAGCTTGGCCCAGTGACGGTCGTCGACCCAGACCAAGAGCACGCCCGCGTCGAACGTCGCACGGAAGTCGACCGTCACACGCGCGCTCAGCTGGACGTCACCCTGCGGCGGGACGCCGAGGAGCGTGGCGGCGTTCAGCAGCGACTCCGCGTTCAGCTGGGTGCCCGCTCCGGGGTCGATGAAGATGTCGCTGTGTGGCGTGGCCTTGACCGTGACGGCCCCCGTCTCGGCGTCGAGCTTCCACGTCGAGCCCGGGGATGCCGTGAGGTCGAAGGGGATGGCGGGCGTGTGGTGTCGCACGAAGGTTCCTCTCGCAGCTGCTTGCTCCTCGCGACCGGTGATGCCGGCCAGTGACGCCGGCCGGTGGCGAGCCGAACTGCTTCGTACCACAGGCCTGCCGGCCTGCGCGTCAGCGCACGGCCACCGGGTTCACCGGAGAGCCCACCGCTCCGGTGACGCGCAGCGGGGCAGCGACGAGGAAGAACTCGAAGACCCCGTCGGCAGCGCAGGCCTGAGCGAGCGCGTCGAGGTCCCACATCTCCCCGATGAACAGGCCGATGTGAGGGATCGCCACCTGGTGCAAGGGCTGGAAGGCGACGTCGAACTCGTTCGGACGCACCTAGAACGTTCCCGCAAAGGCGTCCGCGATCCGCGGCAGGACGGGTTGCGAGGAGCACCGCCCCGAGGACGGACAGACAGCCCGACACCAGCAGGACGAGCGCCTGCGCCCGCCCGGCCCGGCGTCCCGTGGCCGGGTCGACGGGCGACGTCCCCGGCCAGGGAGCCCGACGCGACGTCACCGGAGGTCGGCGAGGAGGGGGTGGTCTGGGACACGGGTCACGCTCCGTTGCGCGGGGACGCGGTCCGGGTGACCGGCGTCGCGGTGCTCGTCAGTGTGGAGCGAGGCCGAGCCCGCGCGGAAATCACGATCACCGATCTCGGGCATCAGGCCGGCTGATGCCCGAGATGCTCGATGCTCGATGGGGGGTCGACGCCCGTCAGGCCTCCCCGCCCTCGTCGGGGTCGTCGTACTCGTCGTGCCGCTCCTCCTCGAGGTCCCGGGCAGCCCGCATCAGGTCCCACGCGCGCGCCACGACGACGTCCGGGTCGCCCTCGTCGTACAGCTCGTCGGCGGCGCGTTCGAGCGCCCAGGCCTCCGGCCGAGGGCTGTGAGCCTCTTCGGGGACTGGCATGGTGACACCTTCTTCTGGGGCTTCCTGGGGCTGACGGGGACCGGCATCCGCTGGCAGCTCAGCGCCGTCCGCCCGGAAGGGGCGTCAGCCGGCGCAGGAGCCGCACCTCGTCGCGCAGTCGCGGAGGGACTGGCAACCGCATGACCGTCAGGGCTTGTTCGTAGGCGAGCATCGTCGCCAGGTAGTCATCCCGGGCGTTCTTCAGCTGCATCGGTCCAGCGGGAGGACGGCGGGCGGCCATGAAGACCCTCCGCGCCAGGGTCATCGCTTCCCCGAGCCCGCTCAGGACCTCGGCGAGGTCCGGTGTGGCCGCGGGACACGCCGCGGGATGAAGCCAGTCCGGATCGTCGGTTCCCTTCGGTGGCGTCAAGGCCGTCATGGTGGGGCACCGCGCTTCCTACGGCCCGAGCGCGCTCGGCTGGGGCAGGTCATCCCACGATACGCCGTGCTCGCTCGACGCCCGCTGTGATCCCGGAGACGAACGCGGTCCGTGGCTCGGTTCAGACGTCAGGACACGGCCTTCGCGAGCCTCGCGACCGCATCCGCCACCCGCGGTCCGAACATCACGGCGTCGTTGTGGTCGGCCCCGGGGATCACCACCCGTTCGACCAGCGTCGTCGCCTCGTCGGCGACCCTGGCGCTCAGCTCACTCGGGACGACCGAGTCGCGGTCCCCGTAGATCACGGTCACCGGTACTGCGCTTCCGGACAGCAGGGAGGTGACCTCGAAGCGGTCTCGCAGCAGGATCCGCACGGGCAGCCACGGATAGTGGTGCGCTGCCACGTCAGCCAGCGCGGTGAAGGGCGAGCGCAGCACCATCCCCGCGGGTGCCCGCTGCGACTGCAGCGCAGCGACCACCCCCGTGCCCAACGACTCGCCGAAGTAGATCGTCCGGGCCGCTGGGTAGCCCTGGTCCTCGAGGAAGTGGGCGGCCGACGTGGCGTCCATGACGAGGCCGTGCTCGCTCGGACTGCCCGGGTTCCCGCCGTAGCCGCGGTAGTCCAGCAACAGCACGGCCAACCCGCGCCGGCTCAGCTCGGCCGCCAGCTCCGCACGCCCCGACCGGTTGCCGCCGTTCCCGGGTGCGACCAGGACGGCCATGCCCAGATCCGACGCCGGGGCGGCCGGCACGTACCAGGCGCCGAGCGCCAACCCGTCGGGTGTGCGCACGGTGACGTCGAGGGCACCCTCGATCACCTCCCCGGCCGGCGGCACCCTGGCCGAGTCAGGGAAGTAGATCAGTCGCCGCTGCAGCAACGCCAACATGCCTACCGCCAACCCGACGAGGAGCACGACCACCAGCCCGAGCGCGATACCTGTGTGGCGCCGCGTCCGCGTGACCATCCTCCATGGTGTTCCGACGGGGCCACCTGTGGTTGGCCGAGGGGCACCGTGTCACTGTCAGCATCTGGTGCGCCCGGCTGTATGCGGCGTGGCCTCAGCGGCGCACGCGGGTCGCGGGAATCTCGCCGGACCCGCGCTGGACGAGCTTGCTGGGCAGCAGAACCGTCCGCCGTGGAGCGTCGGGTGACTCGATGCGGGCCACGGCCAGGCGGGCCGCCTCGCGGCCGAGCGCTCGCGGGTCGCGCACGATGGCGGAGATGCCCAGGCCGGCCGAGAGCTCGCTCTCGTCGAGAGCGATGAAGGCCGTCTCCCGATGGTTCTCGATGCGGTCGAGCAGGACGCCCGTGCTGATGCCGAGGTTGAGTGCCATTACGGCCGTGGGCACCTCGTCGCCCCGCATCAGCTCCTGCATCGCCTGCCTACCGGCGGCTGCGCTCTCGAGGCCTGTGACGACAAGGGTCTCGTCCGGCTCTCCCCCACACCGAGCGAGCGCTCGGCGGTATCCCTTCAGGCGCTGCCTCGTGCGGAACGAGTCGGAACGCCCCGCCAGGGCGGCGATGCGACGGTGCCCGAGGGACCAGAGATGTGCCGTCGCCTCCTCGACCGCAACGTCGTCATCGGTCATGACGACGTCGACGTCCAGCTCGCCTGCTGGGCGACCCACCATGACGACCGGCGTGCCGTAGGTCGACTCCGGCCTCAGGAACTCGCGCGCGTGCCCGTCCGGCATCATGAGCAGAGCACTGACTCGTCGGTCGACCATCGCCCGGGCCAGCTCCGGCTCGCGCTCGGGGTCGTCGTCGGTCGACGCGATCAGCAGCTCGAGGCCCGAGCTCCTCAGCTCCTGCTCGGCGCCCGCGGCGACCGCCGCCTGGAAGGCGTTGGTGAACCCGGCCGTGACCAGTCCCACCGCCCGCACCCGGCTGCCGTGCCGGAGATCGCGGGCCATCGGGTTGGGCGAGTAGCCCAGCCGGCGCGCCACCTCCTCCACCCGCTGCTTGGTCGCGGGAACCACCGCTGCCGAGCCCTGCAGTGCACGGGTGACGGTCGCGGTGCTGACACCGGCCTCGCGCGCCACGTCCGAGACCGTGACCCGCTGGGACGCCGTCGACTCCCTGCGACCCCTTGCGCGCTCAACTGACATCGGCAACCCCCAGTCCTCGACGAATGTAATCGTTGACATCATGCCATGCCGTGCCCCACCATGGCGGATGTCATCGATTACATTCGTCGAAGGAGACGACAATGCCCCTGCGAACGCGCGCCGTCACGACCGCCACGACTGCCACGGTGGCGGCCGCGGTCGTCGCCCTCCTTGCCGCATGCGGCGGCGACGGGGGCGACGCCGGCTCGAAGAAGGTGCTGACGTACTGGGCCTCGCAGCAGTCACCCAGCGTTCAGCAGGACAAGGCCATCCTCGAGCCGGAGCTGCGCCGCTTCACCCAGCAGACCGGCATCGAGGTCAAGCTCGAGGTGATCCCGTTCACCGAGCTGCTGAACAAGATCCTCACGGCAACGACGAGCGGCCGCGGCCCGGACGTGCTCAACATCGGCAACACCTGGACACCCTCGCTGCAGGCATCTGGCGCACTCGTCGACTGGGACGCCGCGATGATGGACAAGCTCGGTGGCTCCGGCCGGTTCGAGCCCGCGGCTCTGGCCACGACCGGAGCCGAGGGCACACCGCCGGCCGCCGTCCCGCTCTACAACAAGGTCTACCAGCTGTACTACAACAAGAAGCTCTTCGCGGCAGCCGGGGTGACGTCCCCACCTGCCACCTGGGACGAGTTCGTCGATGTCGGGAAGAAGCTGACGAAGGACACGAACGGCGACGGCAAGCCCGACCAGTGGGGGCTGAGCCTTCGCGGACAGGCCAGCACGAACGCGGCCCACTACGCCTTCATCCTCGGTTCGGCCCGCGGCGCGGTCTTCTTCAAGGACGGCAAGCCGACCTTCGACTCCCCCGAGGCCGCGGCCGGGATCGAGCAGTACCTCTCCTGGATGGGCGAGGACAAGATCGTCAACCCCTCGGACGCCGAGAACGCGGACTGGGCCAATGTCTACGAGGCGTTTGCGGGTGACAAGGCGGGGATGATCCTCGCCCAGACCCTGGGCAAGACGTTGCACGACTACAAGCTGACCTCGAACGACTACGGCGTCGCACCGATGCCCCGGTCGAGCAGTGGGACGGGGGCCGACGTCGCCTCGTTCGTCGGCGGCACCAACGTCGCCGTGTTCAAGGGGACCGAGAACCTCGACGGCGCCGTGAACCTCGTGAAGTTCCTGACGAGCGCATCGGAACAGTCGACCCTGAACGCCGCGTACGGCACCATCCCCGCGGTCAAGGACGCCCGTGGTGCCGCCTTCGACTCTGCGGAGATGAAGATCGCGCGCGACACGATCGCCTCACGTGCGATCCCGATGCCGCGCGTGCCCCAGGAGACGCAGTTCGAGACGCTTCTCGGCAAGGACGTCGTCAACTGGCTCTCCAGCACCGCGACCGGTCGTCAGCCCTCGGCGACAGACATCAGCGCCGCCCTGGCCGCGGCCGCCGGCAAGGTCAGTGCCGGCGGATGAACGCCGTGACCGACACCGACACCAGGACCCGGAAGGCTCGGGTGCTCCCACCACGACGCAGTGGGGCCCGCACGTCCCCGGGGACCGGCCGCAGCCGGTCACGACGCAGGATCCCGTACCTCTTCCTGCTCCCCGCTCTCGCCCTCGAGATCTTCGTCCACTTCGGCCCGATGGTCGCGGGGCTGGTCATGAGCACCCTCAAGCTGACGCAGTACCAGCTCGCCCAGTGGTGGGAGGCGCCCTTCGTCGGGCTGGACAACTACGGCGTGGTCATCGACTCCGACCAGCCCGTGGGCGCCTCCCTCATCGGCTCGTTCCTCGTCACGCTCGGCTACACCCTGATCGTCGTCGGCGTCTCCTGGGTGCTCGGCCTGGCCGGCGCCATCTCGCTCCAGCGGGTCGGCCGCGGACGTGGGCTCATGCGCACCCTGTTCCTCGTCCCCTACGCGCTGCCGGTGTTCGCCGCGGTCATCACCTGGCGGTTCCTGCTCCAGCGCGACAACGGAATGCTCAACCACGTTCTCGTCGACCAGCTCCACCTGCTCGACAGCAACGCGTTCTACCTGATCGGCCCGAACTCGTTCTGGTCCCTCTGCGTGGTGGCGATCTGGCGGGAGTGGCCCTTCGCCTTCCTCATGGTCATGGCCGCCCTGCAGTCGATCCCGGAGGACGTCTACGAGGCCTCGAGCCTGGACGGGGCGGGGCCCTGGAGGCAGCTGCGCACCATGACGCTGCCCCTCATCTCGCCGGTCAACCAGGTGCTCGTCCTCGTCATGACCCTGAGGACCTTCCGCGACTTCGAGACCCCGTACGTGCTCTTCGGCGGCAGCGCACCAGACGAAGGCAGGCTGATCTCGCTGGAGATCTACCAGAGCTCCTTCGTGACCTTCAACTTCGGTCTGGGCTCGGCCATGAGCGTCCTGCTGCTGCTCTTCCTCATTCTCATCACCGGCATCTACCTGGCCGTGGCCCGGAGGCGAACCAACCATGCATGAAACCCTCGGCTACCGCACCTTCCGCCGAATCACCCTGTCGCTGTTGACGATCTTCGTCTGCGCCCCGCTCGTGGTCATGATCACCACGGCGATCAAGCCACTCAGCCAGGTGCAGGGACAGTTCCGGTGGGTGCCCACTGAACCCACGTTCCAGCCGTTCATCGACATGTGGTCGACCGTTCCGCTGGCCACCTACTTCGTGAACTCGGTGGTCGTGGCGACGACGGCGACCGTCCTGTCGGTCTCTGTCGCCGTGCTGGCGGCGTATGCGGTCAGCCGCTGGAACTTCCGGGGCAGGGAGACGTTCCGTCTCGCGGTGCTGTCGACCCAGATGTTCCCCGGCATCCTCTTCCTGCTGCCCCTCTTCCTGCTCTTCGTCATGACCGACCGCCTCACCGGGCTCACCCTCGTCGGCAGCCGCACGGGTCTGGTCATCACCTACCTGACGTTCGCCCTGCCGTACGCCATCTGGATGCTCGTCAGCTACTTCGAGACGATCCCCCGAGAGCTGGACGACGCCGCCGAGGTCGACGGGTGCGGACCGCTTCGCCTGCTGGTGAGCGTCCTGCTGCCGGCAGCACGCCCGGTCATCATCGCCGTCTCGATCTTCTCGTTCATGCTGGCCTGGGGCGAGGTCCTCTTCGCGTCCGTGCTGACCGACGAGCAGACCCGCACGGTGGCGATCGGCCTCCAGAGCTACGCCAGCGAGGCGAACGTCTACTGGAACCAGGTCATGGCCGCCTCCCTGGTCGTCTCGGCGCCCGTCGTGCTCGCCTTCCTCGTCCTCCAGAAGCACATCACCGCCGGTGTCACCGCAGGAGCCGTCAAGTGACCGCCCGCCTGACCGACGGGCGTCTCGGGTCCCGACCGTCCCCCCTTCTCGTCGAGCACGTCAACGCCATCGAGCTGACGGACGAGCTCGCCGACGCGGAGAGCTTCGTACTCATCGACCTGGCTCACGCCCTCATGCTGACCCGGCAGGGGATCTTCGACCGGCGACAGGGCCGCGCAGTGGTCGCGGCCCTCCTCATGCTGCTGGAAGGAGACACCCGGGGCCTGCTCGGCCACTCCCCCGAGATCGGGACCATGACACTGCACATCGAGCGCTACCTCGAGCGCGAGTGCGGGCCGGGCGGGATGGACATCCAGCGGGCCCGCAGCCGCATCGACCAGAACGCCACCGGTCTGCGGATGGCCGACCGCCGAGGGTCCTTGACGGTGCTGCGCCACCTCGTCCGCCTGGCCGAAACGCTGTTGGCGGCCTCTGCCGAGCACGACGAGGTGCTCGCCCCCGGGTACACGCACCTTCAACACGCCCAGCCGACGACCTTGGGCCACTACTTCAACGCGCACTACTGGACGACCTCGCGAAACCTCAGCAGGCAGCGTGAGAACTTCCAGCGCATCAACGAGAGCCCGCTCGGTGGGGCCGCCCACAGCGGCACCAGCTGGCCCATCGACCGCGACCTGACCGCCCGCTACCTCGGCTTCAGCCGGCCCATCCCCAATGCCCGGGACGCCGGCATGTCGGCGATGGACTCCGGCGCCGAGCTCGCCGCCGCACTGGGGCTGACGCTCTCCGGCCTCAGTCGGTGCGCCTCCGACCTCTACTACTGGTCCTCGTCGGAGGTCGGGCTCGTGCGACTCCACCCGTCGCTCTGCGGCACGTCGAGCATGATGCCGCAGAAGCGCAATCCCATTGCGCTGGAACGCATCCGGGCCTTGGCGGGCGATGCCGCAGGCTGGTCCGCCAGCCAGCTCGGCCTGTTGCACTTCGCCAGCTCCACGGACGCGGACCAGGGGTACGTCCGCAACCCCCTCCCCGCGTACTGCCACGAGACCGCAGGAGCGGTCGCCCTGCTGACCGAGGCGATCGACACCCTCGAGATCGACGAGGCGGCCCTCGCCGCCTCGGCTGCGCGCAACTGGTCTGCCACGAGCGCCCTGGCCGACGACCTCGTCGACGTGCACGGCCTGAGCTACCGGGCGGCCCACGAGCTCGTCGCCAGGCTCGTGACGGCGCACGAGGACGCCGGCGCGGGCGAACAGCTTCGGGCCGACCTCGTCGCGAAGCACCTCGAGGGCTACTCGCTCGAACGGGTCGTCGAGCTCTTGGACCCGTGGACGTTCGTTCGCACCCGCACGTCGTCCGGCGGCACCGCAGAGGTGCGCCGGAAGGAGCTGGCCGCCCTTGCCGACGAGGACCTGTCGCGGCACAGGCGTCAGCTGGCCGGGCTGGAGAGCTCCGTCGACGACGCGATGGCGCTCCTTCTCGCTGACGCGCGAGCGCTCCTCGACGCGTAGTCGCACTCGGAGGGCCGTTTCGCCTCGTGGGCGGTGGGTACAGACGCTCAGGGCTGCGCACACCTGCCAAGCCCGGCACGACTGCCTACGCGAGGAGGCCGGCATGCGACGCATGGCTGTGGCCCTGATGTCCGTGCTCACCATGGCCCTGGCGGCGCCCGTGTCCGCGACGGGCGCCGACGGGACGCCCAGGCTGCCGAGCAGCATGGCCGCGATCGGTGACTCGATCACGCAGGCAGCCGACGCCTGCTGCTGGTACGGCAACCATCCCGCGAACTCATGGAGCACCGGCAGCGCCGGATGGGACGGCGTCACCAGCCACTACGAGAGGATCCGGGCGACGAACCCGGACATCACCGGGAAGAACTACAACGACTCCGTTTCCGGTGCTCGCATGAAGGACGGGCCGGTGCAGGCGAGCAGGGCCGTGTCACAGCGCGTGCGCTACGTGACGCTCCTGCTGGGCGCGAACGACCTGTGCACGTCGTCGCTGGAGTCGATGACCTCGGTCGACGTGTTCCGTTCGCAGCTGCGGCAGACGCTCGCCGCTCTCGACTCCGGCCTGCCGCGACGAGCGCACATCTTCGTCAGCAGCATCCCGGACGTCTACCAGCTGTGGCAGATCTACCACACGAGCGCCACGGCGCAGCTCGTCTGGGACCTCGCGGACATCTGTCAGTCCCTGCTGTCACCGAGCCGGACGGACGAGCAGCGCATCCAGGTGCGCCAGCGCAACATCGCCTTCAACGCGGTGCTCCAGCAGGAGTGCGCGAGATACGCGAGGTGCAGGTTCGACGACAACGCCGTCTTCTCCTTCCGGTTCAGCCGGGCGGACGTGAGCACGCTCGACTACTTCCACCCGAGCCTGAGCGGACAGTCGCGGCTGGCGGGCATCACCTGGGCGAAGAGCTGGTGGAGCTGACTCCGTCCGCGACCCACTCCTGGACGCGAGTGTCCTCCAACGGCGCCGCGCCCTGAGCGGGGCGGCGGCGGTCGGTGAGAGCCATCGCCCACCCACGTCGTGGGATTGCTGACGAAATTGTTGACAATTTTGTCGACGATCTCCCAGACTGATGCGGAACGCCACGACGCACGGTCTCGAGGAGGAGCCCATGACGCAGTCTCGACGCCGGCCCACAGGGCCTCCGGCTCGGGAGCTCCGGTGAGCATCGAGTCCGCAGTCCTGTCCGGTGAGCACGGCAAGCAGGTGGCGATCGAGGCACTCAGGCGGGCCATCACCCGCGGCGACCTCCTCCCCGCCCAACGGCTCGTCGAGCAGGAGCTGGCCGAGTCGTACGGCGTGACCCGGGGAAGCATCCGCGCCGCCCTGATCGACCTCTCGGCGGAGGGCCTCATCGAGCGCGTGCCGAACCGTGGCTCGCGGGTCCGGGTCGTCACGATCGAGGAGGCCGTCGAGATCACCGAGGTGCGCATGCTCCTCGAGGGGCTGCTGGCGGCCAAGGCCGCCGAGGCTGCGACAGACGAGGAGCGCGACCAGCTGCGCGACATCGGGGCCCGGATGCAGGCCGCCGTCGAGGCCGGTGAGCCCACCCGCTACGCCCAGCTCAACATCGAGCTGCACACCCTGATCCGCGACATCGGCCACCAGGCCGTGGCTGCCGACGTCCTGGGCCGGCTCAACGGCCAGCTCGTCCGTCACCGCTTCCGGCTCTCGCAGCGCGACGGCCGGCCGCGCCAGTCCCTCGGCGAGCACCTCGAGATGATCGAGGGCATCGTCGCCGGCGACCCTGAGCGCGCGCGCCGTGCCGTCTACGCCCACCTGGAGAGCGTCATCACCGCGCTCCGGGCCACGACGGAGCCGCAGCCGTGACCGACCCTGTCACAGAAGGCATCCCGTGCGCGCTCATGCGCGGCGGAACGTCGAAGGGTGCCGTCTTCCTCGCCTCCGACCTTCCAGGTGACGAGACCGAGCGCAACGACCTTCTCCTCCGGGTGATGGGCAGTCCTGACCCGCGTCAGATCGACGGTGTGGGCGGAGCGGTCTCGGTCACGAGCAAGGTCGCCGTCGTCTCCTCCTCCCCCGACGACGAGGCGGACGTCGACTACCTCTTCCTCCAGGTCGTCGTCGGCGAGCCGCAGGTGTCGGCGACCCAGACGTGCGGCAACATCCTCGCCGCCGTCGGTCCCTTCGCGATCGAGCGCGGGCTGGTCCCGGCCACGGGCGACGAGACGCAGGTGCGCGTCCGTCTGGTCAACACGGGCGCCACCGCCCGACTGACCGTCCGCACTCCCGGAGGCCGGGTCACGTATGCCGGCGAAGCGTCGGTCAGCGGCGTCCCCGGCACCGCGGCGCCGGTCGAGATCGCGACACTCCCCCAGGATCAGCCGTTGTTCCCCACCGGCAACCGCGTCGACACGGTGGCCGGCGTCGAGGTCACCTGTGTCGACAACGGCATGCCGGTGGTCGTCGTGCGTGCCGCAGACGTCGGCGTCGTCGGCGACGAGGACCCCGACACCCTCGAGGCCGACCCAAGGCTCACCGCGGCGATCGCTGCGGTGCGCGCCGAGGCGGGTGCCCTCATGGGCGTGCCGACCGGCCCGGACTCGACGACGCCGAAGATCGCGCTCGTGTCCGAAGCACGCGACGGCGGGTCGATCGCGACCCGCTGCTTCATCCCGGTCACCGTCCACACCTCACTCGGCGTGCTGGCCGGAGCGAGCATCCTCGCTGCGGCCGCACTGCCCGGAACCGTCGCCCACGACCTCGCCACGGCGCCCGCCGACGGCGCGCCGTGGCGTCTGGAGCACCCCACGGGGAGCCTCGACCTCGGCGCAGGCGTGGACGACGGCGAGCGACCGTCGGTCACGACGATCGTCGTCCGCACCGCCCGCATGCTCTTCGACGGCCGGGTCTTCCCGCGGCCCCCCGCACACCAGGAGACGACGTGATCATCGACTGCCACGGTCACTACACGACGGCGCCGCAACAGCTCGCCGACTGGCGCGACCGTCAGGTCGCGGCGATCGGCGACCCGACGAACGCGCCCGACCCCACCGAGCTGGTCATCTCCGACGACGAGCTGCGCGAGTCGATCGAGACCAACCAGCTGAGGGTCATGGACGAGCGCGGGAGCGACCTCACGGTCTTCAGCCCTCGTGCGAGCTTCATGGCCCACCACGTCGGTGACGTCGACGTGTCCTCGACATGGGCCCGGATCTGCAACGACCTCTGTCACCGGGTCGCCACCCTCTTCCCGCGACGGTTCGCGATGGGCGCGATGCTGCCGCAGTCGCCGGGCGTCGACCCGACCACGGTGCTGCCCGAGCTGCGCCGCGCCGTCGAGGAGCTCGGCGCCGTCGTCGTCAACCTCAACCCCGACCCGTCCGGCGGCCACTGGGACAGCCCGCCACTCACGGACCGCAGCTGGTACCCCGTCTACGAGACGCTTGTCGAGCTCGAGGTCCCGGCCATGGTCCACGTGAGCACGTCGTGCAACCCCGCCTTCCACACCACGGGGGCGCACTACCTCAACGCCGACACGACCGCCTTCATGCAGCTGGTCCAGGGCGACCTCTTCGCCGACTTCCCCACCCTGCGGCTCGTGATCCCTCATGGTGGCGGCGCCGCGCCCTACCACTGGGGCCGGTTCCGTGGGCTCGCCGACATGCTCGGCAAACCGGATCCCGAAGAGCTGCTCCGCAACGTCTTCTTCGACACCTGCGTCTACCACCAGCCCGGCATCGACCTCCTCACGGACGTCATCCCCTCCGAGTCAGTCCTCTTCGCGAGCGAGATGATCGGCGCCGTCCGTGGCATCGACCCGCGTACGGGGCACCACTTCGACGACACGAAGCGCTACGTCGACGCCACGCCGAACCTCACCGACGCCGAGCGCGAAGCGGTCTACGAGTCCAACGTCCGACGTGTCTACCCGCGGCTCGACGCGCTCCTCGCGTCGCAGGGCCGCTGACGGCAGAAGGAGCGAACCACCGTGCCAAGCAACGAACTCGGCGTCGTCCACACCAAGGTCGACCGACCCGACCAGCAGCTGGTCGACCGCCTCAGCGCCTTCGGCGTGGCGACCGTCCACGAGGCGATGGGCCGTGTCGGCCTCATGCGTCCGTACATCCGTCCCGTGTACCCGACGGCGCGCCTGTGTGGACCCGCAGTCACCGTGCTCCTCCAGCCGGGCGACAACTGGATGCTCCACGTCGCCGCCGAGCAGGTGCGCGACGGCGACGTGCTCGTCGCCGGCTGCACCACCGAGTGCGAGGACGGCTTCTTCGGCGACCTGCTCGCCACCTCTCTGCGGGCGCAGGGTTGTCGGGGCCTCGTCATCGACGGCGGGGTGCGCGACGTCGCCGACCTCGAACAGATGGACTTCCCCGTGTTCAGCCGCGCGATCAACGCCAAGGGCACGGTCAAGGCCACTCTCGGCTCGGTCAACGTGCCCGTCGTCTGCGCGAACGCGCTGGTGCGTCCCGGCGACGTCGTCGTCGCAGACATCGACGGAGTCGTCGTCGTGCCCCAGGAGCGCCTTGCAGAGGTGGTCGAGGCCTCGGAGACACGCGAGGCGAACGAGGAGGGCAAGCGGGCGAAGTTCCGCGCGGGTGTCCTCGGCCTTGACCTCTACAACATGCGCGAGCCGCTGGCGGCCGCCGGCCTTCGCTACGAGGACTGAGCAATGGCAAGCGAGTTCGTCAAGACCCCCGGTTGGCTCGACTGGCATACCGAGCCCAGCCGGCCCAGGTTCGTCCTTCCGAGCGGTGCGGTGGACGCCCACTGCCACGTCTTCGGCCCGGCCGCGGAGTTCCCCTTCGCTCCCGAGCGCAAGTACTCCCCGTGCGACGCGAGCAAGGACCAGCTCTTCGCACTGCGGGACCACCTCGGCTTCACCCGGAACGTCATCGTCCAGGCCACCTGCCACGGGGCCGACAACAGCGCGATGGTCGACGCGGTGCGGTCGGCCGGGAGGCGGGCCCGCGGCGTCGCCACCGTCACCCCGGGCACCTCCGACGACGAGCTCCGTCGCCTCGACGAGGCTGGGGTCCGCGGCGTCCGGTTCAACTTCGTCAGGCGGCTCGTCGACACCCTCCCGATGGACGGGCTGAGGCAGGTTGCAGAGCAGATCGCCCCGCTCGGCTGGCACATCGTCATCTACTTCGAGGCACAGGAGCTGCCGGAGCTGGCCGACTTCTTCCTCGGCCTGCCGGTGCCTCTCGTCGTCGACCACATGGGCCGTCCCGACGTGACCCGACCGGTCGACGGGGCCGAGTTCACCGGCTTCCTCGACCTGCTGCGAGCGAGGGACGACATCTGGTGCAAGGTGACCTGCCCCGAGCGGCTCACCGTGGGTGGGCCACCCGCGCTCACGGGGGAGCAGGCGGCATACCGCGACGTCGTGCCCTTTGCCCGCCGTGTCGTCGAGGAGTTCCCCGACCGGGTCCTCTGGGGCACCGACTGGCCGCACCCGAACCTGACCGACCACATGCCCGACGACGGGCTGCTCGTGGACTGGATCCCCTCCATCGCGCCGACCGCGGCAGAGCAGCAGGCCCTCCTCGTCGACAACCCCATGCGCCTCTACTGGCCAGAAGAGCTTTGAGCAGCAACCGGATTGGAGCACACGATGGCACTGGACAAGAGCTACCAGAAGGTCCCAGGCACGACGATCTTCGACGCCGAGCAGTCGGCCAAGGGATACCACCTCAACCAGTTCTGCATGTCCCTGATGAAGGCCGAGAACCGCGAGCGCTTCCTCGCCGACCAGCGGGCCTACCTCGATGAGTGGGAGGGGCTGAGCGAGGAGCAGAAGCAGGCCGTCCTCGACGTCGACCTCAACGAGTGCATCCGGCTGGGCGGAAACATCTACTTCCTCGCCAAGTGGGGCGCGACCCTCGGCCTGTCCTTCCAGCAGATGGCGGGATCCATGACCGGGATGTCGGAGGAGGACTACCGCGACCTCATGCTCCACGGCGGACGCTCGATCGAGGGCAACCGCATCGCCGACCGCGACAGGGCTGACGCGAGCGTGCCGACCGACCCGCAGGCCGACCCCATCGGTGACGCGGTCAAGGAGGCAGCCGCGGCCCGGGAGCTGCCGGCGCCGGAGCAGCACGCGACGATCACCGGCGCCGTGTTCACGTCGCACGTCCCGGCGATCGGTGCGGCCCTCGACCTGGGCAAGGCCGACGAGCCGTACTGGAAGCGCGTCTTCGACGGCTACGAGTTCTCCAAGGCGTGGGAGCAGGAGAACCTCCCGGACGTCATCTTCCTCGTCTACAACGACCACGCGACCGCGTTCGACCTCGCGCTGATCCCGACCTTCGTCCTCGGGACGGGCGCGAGCTACCCGGCGGCCGACGAGGGCTACGGGCCCCGCCCGGTCCCGGGGATCGAGGGTGACCCGGACCTGGCGGCGCACATCGCCCACTCGCTCATCCGAGACGACTTCGACCTCACCCTCGTCAACGAGATGACCGTGGACCACGGCCTGACCGTGCCGCTGTCCTTGATGTTCGGTCAGGTCGAGAAATGGCCCTGCAAGGTCATCCCCTTCCACGTCAACGTCGTCCAGTACCCCGTCCCCTCGGGCGCCCGGTGCTTCGCGCTCGGCAAGGCCCTGCGCAAGGCGATCGAGTCGTACGACCGCCCCATCACGGTCCAGGTCTGGGGCACCGGCGGCATGAGCCACCAGCTCCAGGGGCCGCGCGCGGGGCTCATCAACCGGGAGTGGGACAACGCGTTCCTCGACCGGCTCGTCGACGACCCGGCCGGCCTGGCGCAGGTGCCGCACCTCGAGTACGTCGAGGAGGCCGGCTCCGAGGGCATCGAGCTCGTCATGTGGTTCATCGCGCGTGGCGCCCTGAGCGACATCGACGACACCGGGGACGTCGAGGTCGTGCACCGCTTCTACCACGTGCCCGCCTCGAACACCGCCGTCGGACACCTGATCCTCGAGAACAAGCCGCGGTCCGACGCTGCGGACGGGGAGTGACATGAGCCAGCAGCCGATCAGGGTCGCCCTCGCCGGCGGCGGCGCCTTCGGCGCCAAGCACGTCGCCGCCCTCCAACGGATCCAGGACGTCGAGGTCGCTGCGGTCGTCAGCGCCACGCTCGAGTCCGCGACGGCCTTCGCCGCTGAACACGGCGTCGGCCGCGCCGTCGCGTCGCTCGACGACGTCCTCGCGATGGACGAGATCGACGCCGTCATCCTCGCGACACCGACACCGTTGCACGCCGAGCAGACCCAGCAGGTGCTGCGCGCCGGCAAGCACGTCCAGGTCGAGATCCCCCTCGCCGACAACCTCGGCGACGCCGAGGCGTGCCTCGCGCTGCAGGAGCAGAGCGGCCTGGTGGGGATGGTCGGGCACACCCGACGCTTCAACCCGAGCCACCAGTGGGTCCACCACCGGATCGTCGACGGCGACCTCCACCTCCAGCAGCTGGACGTCCAGACGTACTTCTTCCGCCGCAAGAACCTCAACGCACTCGGTCAGCCGCGGTCCTGGACCGACCACCTGCTGTGGCACCACGCCGCCCACACCGTCGACCTCTTCGCCTACCAGACGGGGTCGCCCGTCGTCCGGGCCAACGCGCTCCAGGGACCCATCCACCCCGAGCTCGGTATCGCCATGGACATGTCGATCCAGCTCCTGGCCGGGTCCGGTGCGGTGTGCACGCTGTCGCTGTCCTTCAACAACGACGGCCCCCTGGGCACCTTCTTCCGCTACATCGGCGACACGGGCACCTACATCGCCCGGTACGACGACCTCGTGACGGGCCGCGAGGAGCCGATCGACGTCAGCGGCGTCGACGTGTCACTGGACGGCATCGAGCTGCAGGACCGCGAGTTCGTCGCCGCGATCCGTGAGGGCCGCCGGCCGAACGCGTCGATCGCCGACGTCATGCCGTGCTACCGCACCCTCGCCGCCTTGGAGAACCAGCTGGAGACGCAGCTGGACGAGCACCCGGGGACGCGGGGCCGATGACGTCCCTCACCACGGTGACCCGGCGCATCGGGGGCCTCGAGGTCGGAGCCATCGGGCTGGGCTGCATGAACCTCAGTCACGCCTACGGCACCGCGCCGAGCGAACGGGAGGCAGAGCGCCTCCTGCTCACGGCCCTCGAGGTCGGCGTCGTGCACCTCGACACCGCCGCCCTCTACGGCTTCGGGGCGAACGAGGAGCTCGTCGGTCGGGTCCTCGGCCAGCACCGCGATCGGTTCGTCCTCGCCAGCAAGTGCGGGATGACCGGCGTCGACGGCAAGCGCGTCGTCGACGGACGTCCGGAGACGATCCGGGCGACCGCCGAGGCGGCCCTGCGTCGCCTCCGCACCGACGTCATCGACGTCTACTACCTCCACCGACTCGACCCCGCCGTGCCGATCGAGGAGAGCGTCGGCGTGATGGCCCAGCTCGTCGAGGCCGGCTCCGTCCGGCACATCGGTCTCTCCGAGGCCTCTGCGCCCACGGTGCGGCGCGCGCACGCCGTCCATCCGATCGCCGCGCTGCAGAACGAGTACAGCCTCTGGACCCGCAACCCCGAGCTCGGCACGGATGCGGTGTGCCGAGAGCTCGGGATCGCGCTCGTCGCGTTCTCGCCGCTCGGGCGGGGCCTGCTCACCTCGAGCCCGCCCGTCATGTCCGCCCTGCCGGCGAAGGACCTCCGCCACGGGATGCCGCGCTTCCAGGGCGCGGCGTATGCCGCCAACCTGGCCCTCCAGCGCCAGCTCGCCGAGCTGGCCGACGAGGCCGGGTGCACACCGGCGCAGCTCGCGCTCGCCTGGCTGCTGGACCGGGGTGACCACGTCATCCCGATTCCCGGCACCCGCAGCGTCGACCACCTGCGTGAGAACGTCCGCGCCGCAACGGTCCCCATCGCTGCGGACGTGCTCAGGCGCGCCGGTGAGCTCGTCAACGAACGCACCGTCACAGGCCGGCGCTACAGCGCGGCCGCAGAGGCCGACATCGACACCGAGGCCTTCCCGCAGGCCGGCTGACTGCAACGCCGCCCAGCAGACCATCGACCCAAGGAGACCCCCATGACCCCGGACACCGTCCTCCATGCCGAGGTGGCGATCGTCGGAGCGGGACCCGCCGGCCTGATGGCAGCGCACCTGCTCCATCGCGCCGGGATCTCCACCGTCGCGATCGACGTGCGGACCCGTCACGAGATCGAGACCACCCACCGGGCCGGCATCCTCGAGGCGAACTCCGCCCGGCTGCTCGTCGACTCCGGCGTCAGCGACCGGGTCCTCCGGGAGGGGCACGAGCACGAGGGCACCTACCTGCGCTTCGCCGGGCGCAGCCACCGGATCGACTTCAAGAAGCTCGTCGGCGAGTCGGTGTGGCTCTACCCCCAGCAGGAGGTCTTCATCGACCTCGCCGACGCTCGCGCCCGCGACGGCGGCGACGTGAGGTTCGGGGTGCGGGACGTCAACGTCGAGGGCGTCGAGACCGAGCGCCCGACGGTCGCGTTCACGGAGGCTGACGGGACGCGCGTGGAGGTGCGGGCGGCATACGTCATCGGGTCCGACGGGTCGCGGAGCGTCTGTCGCGACCTCGTTCCGGAGGACCGTCGGGTGCGGCGCTTCCGGGAGTACCCCTTCGCGTGGTTCGGGATCCTCGCCGAGGCGCCGATCAGCTGGGACGAGCTGATCTATGCGAACTCCGACCACGGGTTCGCGCTCGTGAGCCAGCGCACCGACACGGTCCAGCGCCTCTATTTCCAGTGCGACGCGACCGACGACGTCGACGAGTGGAGCGACGACCGGATCTGGGAGCGCCTCCAGTCGTGCCTCGCCGGTGACGACGGCTTCCGGCTGCACGAGGGCCCGGTGATCCAGAAGAGCGTGCTGCCCTTCCGGTCGTTCGTGCAGGAGCCGATGCGCTGGGGCCGCCTGCTGCTGGCGGGCGACGCCGCCCACACGGTGCCGCCCACCGGCGCCCGCGGGCTCAACCTCGCGATCCACGACGTGCGCGTCCTGGCCGACGTCCTCACCCGCGCCATCACGGCTCGCGACGACTCCGTCCTCGAGGAGTACGCACAGCGTGCGCTGGCGCGGGTGTGGCGGGCCCAGAGCTTCTCGTACTGGATGACCCAGCTGCTGCACCTGCCGGCCGACGGCTCCGAGTTCGACCGCCGACGTCAGCTCGGCGAGCTCGACAACCTCGTCTCGACCAGGGCGGGACAGACCTACCTCGCGGAGCAGTACACCGGCTGGCCGTCAGAGGGGTAGTCCGCCGTCGCCGCGCGTCAGGCGTCCGGGTCGAACGCCTCCACCAACGCCCGGGCGAGCACGAAGACGGCGACACCCGCTCGCGCTGCGGCGTTCCGCAGTCTCTCCTCGGCGGCGTCGGGCTCCAACCCGCGCGCCGCCACGAGCAGCCCGATCGCCTGGTCGCGATACACCTGTCCCCTGAGCCGCTCCGGGCTCTTGACCGCCTCCAACCGGGTGGCGAACGACAGGTCGGCGTTCGCCACAGCACCGGGCGCCCAGGCGCCGAACATGCTGGCGAGCTGCTCCACGTGCCCGTCGAAGGTGTCGCTCGCATCGCCGTAGAGGTTCACTCCGCCGGTGACGACGTCGTTCCGGCGGATGGGCATCGACAGCGTGCTGCGGATGCCGGCCGCGGCGTTCGCCTGGGCGAACAGCTGCCACTTGCCCTCGTCGAGCAGCGAGTCGGTGTCGCTCCGGACTGTCTCCCCTTGTCGGATGGCCTCCAGGCACGGTCCGTCATCGGCGTACTGGACGGCGTCGAGTGCAGCGATGTCCACGCCACTGGCGACGTAGGTGAGGACCAGGTCCTCCGTCACCAGGGCGAGGCTGACCCCCATCAGGCCGGGCACCCGCTCCTTGGCCGTCGACGTCAGGCGGTTCAGGTCACCGCGCAGGTCGGTGTCACCGTACCGCTCCAGCTCCAGCAGGGCCTCGTTCGTCTCCGGAATCGGCTCCATGGGAGGTGCATACCCAGACGGCCGCCGCTCCCCCGGCGTGGACGGCACGGCGTCTACGTGCGGGGGTCCCTGACCCGCGGTCGGTCGGGACCACCGCTGTGTCACCGCGGACGCGACGTCCACACCCACCCGGCCAGTAACGCGATCTCGCAGGCGGCGTCCTGCAGGTACATCCGGCTGATCCTGCCCTTGGGCACATAGACCAGGTCGATCGCGAGCAGCGTTGTCGCTGTGCCGACTCCCAGCGCTCGTGCGACCCGGAGCTGCGCCGGGTCGCGGCTCATGAGCTGGGTCGTGCCGACCGCGGTCAGCAGACCACCCACGGTCTGCACGAGCCAGCGATCGGTCTTCGGTCCGTACACCGCCTCGAAGGTGCGCATGCTCACCAGCGGCCACACGCCGCCGAGCACGTTGAAGAGGCCTTGGGCCTGGGCCATCCGTCGCATGCCGAACCTCCTGGACGCTGATGGCTCCCCCGTACCCGCAGGGCGGACCGGCTCACGACAGGGCGGAACGCCTCGGACGAGCTGCCTCGCGGACGGCCCACAGGTCGTGGTCCCAGGCTCGAGCCAGTCGATGCCACCGCGGCCGGAACGCGTACAACCCGGTGAGCCGCAGCCGGGTCACCGCCCGATAGGCCGCGACCCGCCTCCTGGTGGCTCGGTCGGGCCCCGCCCCGGCCAGGAAGGCCTCGGCCGCCACCCTCGCCGACCGTTGGTCGAGCAGCCCCTGGTCGCAGCGAAGGTCGAGGTGCGCGAGCACGTTGCCGAGGTCGAGCGCCCGCTCGCCGGCGGCCACCGTGTCGAGGTCGAGGAGCCCGAGCTGCGGACCGACGAGCACCTGCTTGTCATGGAGGTCGCGGTGCAGCAGGCCCAGGGGTCCCGGCTCGCCGTCCACGAGCTCCGCGTATGCCGGGTGGTCGCCGCGCGGTGGCAGAAGTCCCCATTCGCTGGCGGCAGAGAGCCATCGACGCGTCACGGCGAGCTCCTCGACAGGCCCGTGGTGAGGCAGCCCGGTTCGGTCGCCGTCGTGGAGCGCACTGACGGCCCGCCCCGCCGACCTCCAGGCCTCGCCGAGCACCGAGGCCGATGGCCCTGCTGTCGCCAGGGCCAGGAGGGTCAGCCCCTCGAGCGGCGCCCAAACGGTGGTGCTCGTCTCGACGTCGTGCCCGAGCAGGCGGGGCACCACGAACGTCCCATCGGATGCGGCTCCGGCCCGCTCGACCGAGGCCATGGCCGGGCCCGACCGTCCTTGCCTCAGAGCGCGGGCGTACGAGCCGTCGTGAAGGCGTACGACCCCTCGGCGCTCCGGCACGTGGGAGACGACCCGCGCACCGGGCTGCGCGGCGAGACCGGCCAGACCGGCCAGCCGCCTGTCCGCACCGCCGCGGTGCACGAGCAGCGGCGGGCCGGGGTCGTCCTCGACGGCGTCGAGGCCCGGCGTGCGATGCAGCAACCGTCGCCGAGCGTGCTCGTCGGTGAGCAGCTGCGCACCGAGACGACGGTTGTCCACGTGGGCGTACTCGAGGTGCAGGACGCCCTGCTCCCTCGGCCAGACCCGCCGAAGGTCCATCCGGGCGTCGCCGTCGTCGACCTGGAGCGGCGCGCCCAGCCAACGCCTCACGTCAGTCCCACCTGTCGGGCGGCCGCCTCGACGAGGCCGCGGCAACGGTCCGCCCAGGGTGCTCCCGGTGCCCGCACGCGAAACGGCTCGGGCACACGGGCCAGCAGGGCCAAGGCGGTCCGGGCGCGCAGCGTCTCGTCCACGTGCCGTCTCGTGGGCGCCGCCGGCCGGCTCGGCCCGCACGTGAAGAGGGTGTCGAGAAGCGGGGCCAGCGCCTCGCGAGGGTCGGCGCCGGCGTCCCAGCGGCCGGCCACGGCTTCAGCTGCGAACCACGACGCCGGGTCGCCGGCCGGCCCGTCGGCGGCTGCACGGTCCAGGTCGAGCAGGGAGACCCCGTGCTCGTGCACGAGCAGCTGGTCGGCCGAGAAGTCACCGTGTGCCGTCACCGGCGCGCCACCCGGCGCGGCCGCGAGCCGGTCGAGGGAACGGCCTACCACGGCCTCGGCGAGCGCCAGGCTGTCGGGAACCAGCGCATGCACGGCACCGAGCGAGCCCTGGGCGAGGTGGGCACAGTCGAGCTCGGTCAGCCGCCGGTGCGGCGCGACGCCCTGCACGCGCGCGAGCAGGGCGCCTGCCGCGGCAAGCAGCGCCGGGTCTGTGCCGTCGGACGCCGCGACGCCGGGGAGGTGCTCGAACACCACGAGCCGGCCACCACGCCGCAGACCACGCGGGCGGGGCACGGGGAGCCCCGCGCGGCTCAGCGAGCGGCAGGCCGCCAGCATGGTCCTGGCAGCCGGGCCGGGATAGCCGCGCACCACCGCGAGGGGCCCACTCGCGCCATCCACGCGAACCACGAGCCGTCGGTGAGGGCGGTAGCGCAGCACCTCGGCCGCCTCGGCGTGCTCCACGACGAGGAACGGTCGCGACATCACCCGCAGGGCTGCCTTCAGCCGGGGGTCGGCACGCAGGGGCGCGACGAGCACGAGGTCCCGGGTCACGCGCGGGACGAAGCCATCGGGGACGCCCACGTCAGTCGACACGTGTTTGGTCAGCTTGGCGGCGTGCCCGCGCGATCCCGCCACGGCGAAGGCCCACCGGGCACCGTCGGAGGTGTCCACACGCAGGCCGGCGACCAGACTCGTCGAGGGCTTGTAGCGCAGGTAGTCCACGGTGACCCGGAGCCCACGTCCGACGCTCGGATGGGCCGCCTCGTGGACGAGCGCGGTCGCTGCCTCGGGGTCGAGCAGCCGCCAGGCGCCCTCGAGGCCTGGGGCACGTGCTAGGAGCTCGGCGTCGTCAGGGGCGAGCATCGACGGCGTCCCGGGTCGCGGCTGCGCGGCCGGCCTGGCGCAGGGCTGCGAACACGCTGTCGCGTCGCGCGAGCAGCTCGTGCGGTTCGCCGAGCTCGGCCAGGCGCCCCTGGTCGAGGCAGGCCACGAGGTCACAGTCGAGCACGGCCTCGAGGTCGTGCGAGATGACCACGCTGGTCCGGCCGGTGCACAGGCGGTGGAGCGCGGTGGCGACCTCGCGCTGGTTCACCGCGTCAAGGCCGGTCGTCGCCTCGTCGAGGATGATGATCGACGGGTCACGCACCATCGCACGGGCCACGGCCAGCCGCTGCCGCTGGCCTCCCGAGAGCGTGGCACCGCGTTCGCCGAGCTCGGTGTCGTAGCCGCCCAGGGTCTCAATGATGAAGCCGTGCGCCGACGCCAGGCGCGCCGCCCGCTCGACGTCGGCGTCGCTCGCCCCCGCGCGACCCAGGCGGATGTTGTCACGGACCGTCGCCGCAAACAGCATCGAGTCCTGCAGCACGATGGCCTGCTGCGCACGCACCGATGCCACGGTGTACTCGCGCACGTCCCGGCCGTCGACGAGGACCCGCCCGGAGTCGGGATCCTGGAGGCGCAGGAGCAGTGCTGCGAGGGTCGACTTGCCCGACCCCGACGGTCCCACGAGGCCCAGACGAGTACCGGCGGGCACGTCGAGGGTGAGGCCCTGCAGGGCTGGGCGGCCGACCCCGTAGTCGACCGTGACATCCTCGAGACGGACGTGGCCGCGGAACCGGGGCGCGTCGGGCGCGCCGGGCCGGTCGGCGATGTCGGGTCGCTCGGCGAACACGGCGAGGAGCCGTTCACCGGAGGCAGCCGCCTTGGCGATCCGGCCGGTGTACTTGGCCAGGTCACGCATGGGCTTGAAGGCTCCCTTGAGGTAGGTGATGAACACCACGAGCTCACCGGGCGTGAGGTCCCCGCGCACGACACGCAGGCCTCCCGCGAAGACGACCACGGCAGTGGCGGCGCCGACGATGAGGTCGGTCTGCCGCTCGAGACCGGCGGAGAGCCGAGTGGCCTTGGCGCCCTCCTTGAGGCTGCGCCGGTTGCTCGCGGCGAACCGCTCCTTGAGCAGGGACTCCAGGCCGTACGCGTGGACGAGCGGCATCGCCGCCAGGCTCTCGGCCGCCGTGCTGGCGAGGTCGCCATCGCGCTGACGCTGGCGCCGGGCGGCCGTGGTGATGCGTCGCCCCCGCCGAGCACTCGTCACGGCGAAGACCGGGAACGCGCCGAGCACCACGAGGCCGAGGAGCGGGTCGAGCACCAGCATCACGACGACCATCCCGACCAGCGTGACGACGTTGCTGACGAGCGGGAGGGCTGCGGTGACGGCGACGTCCTGGAGACGGCCCACGTCGCCGACGAGCCTGGTCACGAGGTCACCGGTGCGAGCCCGGCCGTAGTAGCGCAGCGACAGGCCGAGAAGGTGGTCGAAGACCGCGGCACGCACGCGCGTCATCGCCCGGGTGCCGGCCAGAGCCAGCGCCACGGTGGCGAGATAGGACGCGCCGGCGCGCAGCCCAGCCGCGAGGACCACGGCCGCCGAGGCGAGCAACATCAGGCGCCCGATGTCCGGTCGCGCGCCGGCGCCCGGTGCCACGGCCGCGTCGATGACGACTTTGAGCGGCCACGGCTCGACGAGGCGGAAGACGACCTCCGCCAGGAGCGCCACCAGCCCACCGGCGAGCAGGGCGCGCTCGGGCTTCACGTGCGGCCGCAGCACGCCGAGCGTGTGCCAGAGGCTGGGGACCGCCGACCGGAGGTCGGTGCGCCGGCGGCCCATCAGACCGTCACCGAGTCATCTGCCGAGTCATCGGCCGAGTCATCGGCCGAGTCATCGGCCGAGTCATCGGCCGAGTCATCGGCCGAGTCATCGGCCGAGTCATCGGCCGAGTCATCGGCCGGCAGCCGCAGACCGACCGCCGCCAGGGAGGCGGCGACCACGCGTGCCCAGCTGTGACGCTGTGCGGCGGCTCGCGCGGTGGCACCCAGCCTCTCGCGCAGCTGCTCGTCGTCACGCAGCCGCGAGAGCGCGTGCGCGAGGGCCACGGGGTCAGCCGGCGGGACGAGTAGGGCGTCGGCACCGTCGGTGAGCAGCTGCGGCAGCTGGCCGGACCGGCTGGCGACCACGGGCAGCCCCGCTGCCAGGTACTCGAAGACCTTGAGCGGGGAGAAGTAGCACTCCGCCATCGGGTAGGGCGCGGCGGCGGCATCCGCCCCGGCCAGCTCGGCGGGCATCGCCTCGGGGGCCACCGGACCACGGAAGTGGACCCGTTCCTCGACCCCAAGGGCGGTGGCCAGTCGTCCGAGGGACTCGCGCTCGGGACCGTCTCCGACCACGAGCAGGTGCACGTCGGCCACAGCGGCGATCGCGTGCACCAGCACGTCCACCCCGTGCCAGGGCTTGAGCGTGCCCACGAAGGCCACCGTGAAGGGGCGAGCCCGGGTGGAGAGGCCCGGTCCACCGCGTCGGACGTCGAACCGATCCGGGTCGACCCCGTTGGGCACGACCCGCGTGGGGGTGGTCGGCGAGAGCGTGCGCACCCACGCGGCGACCGGCTCCGAGACGCAGATGGCCGCACCGGCGAGGCGCAGAGCCGTCGCGGCCCGGCGATGGGCCTCGGCCCGGTCGACCAACCCCCGGTGCTCGGCCTGCTCCTCGACTAGCGGGGCGTTCACCTCGAGGATCGAGGGGATGCCCGCGGCCGCGGCGTGCCGCATCCCTGCGGTGCTCCAGAGCGAGAAGCGCTCGTAGACGAGGTCGAACGGCGGGCCCACCGCGAGCCGTGCGGGCAGCTGGTCGTCGGCGCGCTGCAGCTCACGTTCGCGGCCAGCCAGGTCGCCCGTCGCAGGCCGCCCGAGATCGTTCAGGCTGACCGGCGACAGCCCGTTCGGCGGCGACGCGCCGAGACGAGCCGCGAAGAGCTCCACCTCCGCGCCACCGCGTACGAGCTCGCGCAGGACCGCCTGCACGTGGACGGACGAACCCTTCTGCCCGAAGACCGGGACACCCGGGTCGGTGCACACGTAGGCGACGCGCATCAGGCCACCCCCGCTGCCCGGTGCGCCGCGCCGGCGGCCACGGGGTGGTCGGCCCCGGCGAGGGAGCGGAGCTCACGGGCCTGACGTCGGCCGTCGAACTCCGACTCGACGAGCTGTCGCCCCGCGTCGGCGAGCCGGGCACGAAGCGCCGCGTCGTCGAGCAGCCGGGTGACGGCTGCGGCGAGCGCGAGCGGGTCGCCCGGCGGCACCAGCATCCCCGTCTCCCCGTCGCGCACGACTTCCGGGATCCCGGTGACGGTCGTGGAGACGCACGCCGTGCCGACCGCGAGCGCCTCGAGCAGCACCGTGGGCAGGCCGTCCGCGTTGCCGTCAGAGCCGATCACGCAGGGCGCGGCGAGCACCTGCGTGCGGGCCACGATGGACTGGACGCCCGACTGCGGCAGGGGTCCCGTCAGGGTGACCAGGTCAGCGACACCGAGGCGTTGCACCTGGTCGGCGAGCGCGGTGCCGAGCTCGCCGCCACCGACGATCGTGCACCGCACGTCGCGACCAGCACGACGCAGCTCGGCGACCGCCTCGACCAGCACGGCGAACCCCTTCTTCTCCACGAGCCGCCCGACGGCGACGATGCCCGGCGCACGACGCTCGGCGGACCGGGGGAAGCGGTCGAGGTCGAGGCCGTTGTAGACCCGGACGAGCCGCCCGCATGCTGCCGGGAAGCGTTCGCGCAGGTGGGCCAGGTTGTAGTCGCTCACGGTGACGACGTGGTGGGCGCGCGCGAGCTTGCGCTCGAGGTCTTCCGGGTCCACCGACTCGTGGAAGATGTCCTTGGCATGGGCCGTGAAGGAGTAGGGCACGCCGGCGATCTCGGCCGCCGCTTGCGCCACGGTCGTCGCCGCCGAGGCGAAGTGAGCATGGAGGTGCTCGATCCCGCGCCGGCGGACCTGCACCGCCAGCTCCAGCGCCTGAACGGCGTCCTGGACGTCGGCCCGCAGCAGGTCGGGCAGATGCGGACCGAGGTCACCGAAGACCTGCTGGGCCTCGCGCAGGCTCTGCCAGATGCCGGCCCCACGCACACTGCCGTGCTGAAGATAGGTGACGGAAGCCCGGACGCCGGCGAGCGACTCGTGGAAGCGCCCGTCTGCCGGGAGGCGCAGCGAGAAGATCTCGAGCTGCTCGCCCTGGACCTCTCTGGCCCGGATCTCGTTGACGACGAACGTCTCCGAGAAGCGGGGGTACATCTTGAGGACGTAGCCGATGCGCTTGTCAGACCGCCACATGGACGCCACCTCGGTCGATGAGCGCACCGGCTGCCTCCCGCACCCGGCGCAGCCCGTCGAGGTCCGGCCCGAAACCCGAATGCACGACGTCGTCGGTGTCGAGCTCACGAACCCACGACGCGACCGCATCGGCGTCGAGGCCGCCGGGATCGAGCACCGTGATGCGGCTCCAGGGCGCCAGGGCGAGCGCCCGCACGAGCTGTTCCTTCCGCGGTCGCACGCGCGGCACCATCAGCGTCGGCAGTCCGCGGTCGAGCACCTCGCAGGCGGTGTTGTAGCCCCCCATGGACACGACGGCTGCCGCCCGGTCGAGCAGGGGCGTCATGTCGGGCACGAAGTCGTGGACCCGCAGACGTGGCGCCGCCTCAGCGGCGGCTCGCACCGTGCGTCGCGCTTCACCGGGCATCTGGGAGCCCAGGACGAGGTCGGCCGTGCGCCCGTGGGACGCAGCGGCCGTGGCGAACGCCAGCGCCAGGCGCGCACCGTCGGCGCCACCTCCCACGAGCCCGAGAAGGGTGCGCGGACCGTGCCCGGCTGAGCTGTCGTCGCGCCCGCGCGCGAGGTAGCCCGTGAACTGTACCCCGGAACGCAGTCGTGGAGGGATCTCGAGGTGGCTCGTCGGGTCGTGCACGCGTGGGTCGCCGTACACCCACACCGCGTCGTACGAGCTGTCCAGCACCTCGCTGCAGCTCCGTTCGTGCCATTCCCGCCTCGCGGCGGCCGGCTCGTCGACGACGTCGCGCAGGCCCAGCACGACGCGCGCTCGGCCCCGCACGGCCTCGAGGGCGTCGAGCAGCTCACCGTCCAGGCCCCCCGGATGGCGGTCGACCACGAGGAGATCCGGCGCGAACGCCCGCAGGGTCGCGGTGGCGACCGAGCCACGCAGGGCCACCAGCTCCCGGTGGCTGAGCCCGGTGAGCTCGCGCGGGGCGTACCGCCCGGATCCGGTCTTGACCACCCCGGGGAGGGTCACGACGTCGCACCGTCGCGGCCGGGGCAGCGACGCCGCCTCGCGGGCGCCGCTGAGTACCAGCAGGTCGACCCCGCCGGGCAGAGTGCTCAGCGCCCGCGCGACGACGAAGGAGCGGCGGATGTGCCCGAGACCCAGGCCGTCATGCGAGTACAGCGCAATTCGGGTCATTCAAGAATTATGGGAAAAATCCACCCAAACAGGCGCTGACGGAGGGTAAAGATAGGACAGTCGTGGGCCGCCGCCACAGAGAGTGCCCATGACCGATCGGCGTGCCTGCTGCGCGTTCGTCCTGCTTTGTCGGGAAGGGTCCCACGAGATGACCTGTCGCTGGGGTGAGGCGCCCGGCACGGTCGCCTCACCCCAGCGCAGGGGCTTGGGAGGGGATCAGCCTCGCCGGCGCCGGGTCTCCACGCACGCGGTGAAGTCGGCGGTGAACCTGCCCTCGGAGGAGTCGACCGCGGCGAGGCCGACCATCGGGCCGGTGAAGCGGAGCGGACCCGGGTAGTCGTCGGACACGACGAGGGTCTCCAGCGGTTCGCCTGCCGGCACCCAGGCACTGCCGTCAGGCGAGACACCGAAACGGACGTGACGGTGGTCGACCTCGACGCGCAGGTGGACGGTCGCCCATGTCGACACGTCCACGGACGACGGGCGCTCGCGATAGCCGTCCGAGTCCTGTGACGCGACGACGATCTGCGGACCGCAGTCGCCACCCGTGAGCCAGAGGGCGTGGTGCCCACGGCGGTCGTACCAGCACACGACGCCCGCACGCTCACGCGGGCTCGCCGGTCGAGCCTCGACCGCCGTGCGCCACGACCACGGCATGGCCGAGACACGTCGTGCCACGAGGCTCACCCCGACGGCTGAGTCCAGGCTGCGGCGACCGAGCAGGCGCAGCCAGCCGGGCCGCGCCGTCAGGTCTGCCCACGCTGGGCCGATCGACTCGCGCAGTGCCGACCACTCGTCATCCAAGCCGTCCCGTGACAAGACGACCGAGGATTCCGACGAGTCCTCTTCTGGTAGAGCCATATTGGTCAGACCTGTGTCGCGGGTGGCAGGGACGGTGACGAGGGGATGGTGGCCGCCGTGCGCGAGACGAAGCCACCCGTCATCCCCCCACGCAACTCGCTGGAGGCAGGTCTCACGTCCGAGAACGCTGTAGCGCTCCCCTGTGTCCGCGACCGTCGCCCGGCTTGCGAGGTGCACGAGGAACCATTCGCCGTCAGGTGAGCGGACCAGCTCGCCATGACCGGCCTTCTGCAGCGGCTGCTCCGGATCGTCTCTGCTGGTCAGCAGCGGACCGTGCGGTGACAGCTCGTACGGCCCCTCGACGGAGCGCGACCTGGCCATGGCGATGCCGTGGTTCCAGCCGGTGCCGCCTTCGGCCAGCATCAGGTGGTACCAGCCGTCGTGGCGATAGAGGTTCGGCCCCTCGAGCAGCGAGTCGCCCGTGTCGAGAATGACCCGCTCAGGCCCGACGACACCGGTCTCGTCGACCTCTTGGAGCGTGATACCCGCGAACGAGTTGCGGTCAGGACGGTGGTCCCAGCGCATGTTGACGAGCCAGTGGCGGCCGTCCTCGTCGTGGAAGATGGACGGGTCGAAACCTCCGCCACCCAGCCTGACGGGCTCGGACCACGGGCCCTCGGCCGAGTCCGCCGTGGTGAGCAGGATGTCGATGTCCTTGTGTGCACCCCCCAGCGTGTGGATGAGTCCGACCACGAGCCAGATCCGGTCGTCGAAGATGCTCAGGGATGGCGCCCACAGCCCACAGGAGTCGGGCACGTCACGGAGGTCCAGGTGCGCCGGGTCGGTGAAGACATGGCCGGCCGGCTGCCACCGGACGAGATCGGTCGACCGATGCAGTCGCACGCCGGGGAACCACTCGAACGTGCTGTTGGCAACCAGGTACGCGTCGCCGATCCGCACGATGGAGGGGTCTGGATGAAACCCGGGAATGACGGGGTTGGTGATGAGCGGCGCGCTCGATGCGGAAGGGGTGGCTGTGGTCATCGATCCTCGCTACGCCTGGGAAGAACTGCGCGGGAAAGCGCTTGCCCAGCATAGGGACGTTTCGCTCGGAAGGACAGCCATGTCACAGGCCACGCAGCCACTCATCGACGAGGCCAGCGAAGGCGGCCGGCCGCTCGAGGTGCAGGTAGTGCCCAGCGCCGGGCCACACCACCACGTCACTCCCCTCGGCCCAGGGCACGTCTGCCACCCGGTCGGCCGCCCGCGTGCTCGAGTAGACGTTGAGGACCGGGACGCGCACGAGGCGCAGGGCGCTCAGGGCCGGGGCCGTCGGCCCCAGGCTCTCGGGTTCCAGGTACATCGAGGAGAAGAGGGAGGTGAGCACCGACCCTGGGGTGTTGAGCATCTGCTCCACCACGGCATGCCTGAGGTCTGCGGGTTCGCCTGCCACGAAAGCGCCCTCGGCGAACTCGGCAGCGCTGACGGCGCCTCGGTGCTGCAGGTCGTCCAGCCGCTCCGGCGCCGAACGCATCTCATCGGCGTCCGCGCAGTACGCAGGGTCCACGACGACGAGCGCACGGGCCAGCAACGGAGCGCGAAGGGCCAGGCGCACGACCACCTGACCGCCCATGGAATGGCCGATCGCGACGTCAGCCGGCTGGCCGCACAGGCGGTGGGCCAGGTCATCGGCAGCGCGAGGGACCGTCACCACCTCATCCAGCTCGCTCGTCCGCAGACCGTGCCCCAGAAGGTCCGGGGCGAGGACTCGCCCGACCCTGAGCCGGGAGGCGATCGGCGCCCAAGAAGCCCCGTTCGAGCCCCATCCGTGGACGAGAAGAGCGGTACCTGGCCGAGAGCCACGGCTGAAGAGGTGCCGCCTGCTCACCGCTCCGGAGCTCCCTGGTGCGCGCTCATCCGACACACACGTCGATCCGGCCTGACCTCATGGGGTGACCGAACCACTTCGTCTACTGTACGGAATGCGCCTTCCGCACGATGCGGCTGCTGACTCCCAGATCCACCGAGGACGTGCCTCATGACCGACCTGACTCCCGGACCAGTCACGCTGCTGGACGTGGCCAACGAGGCCGGCGTCTCCCTCGCGACGGCTTCTCGCGCGATCAACGGAAGCACGCGCAAGGTTCGCGAGGACCTGCGCGAACGCGTCCTCGAGGCGGCGCTCAAGCTGAACTACTCGGCAAACGCCCCGGCCCAGGCCATGGCGCGCGGACGCACGGACGTCGTGGGCCTGATCGTGCACGACATCGCTGATCCCTACTTCTCCTCGATTGCCGCGGGCGTGATGGGCGCGGCCGAGAGCCACGACCTGCTGGTCACGCTCGGGAGCACGGTTCGGCGCCCGGAACGGGAGCTCGACTACCTCCGCGTCCTTCGGGGCCAACGCAGCCGGGCCGTGATCCTGGCGGGTTCCAGGGTTGACGACGAGTCCCTGTTGGCACGCCTTCGCGAGCAGGGAGAGGCGTTCGAGCGGTCCGGCGGCCGCGTCGTGGTGATCAGTCAGAATCGTTTGCCGTTCGACACGGTGGTCATCGAGAATCGAAGTGGCGCAAAGGCGCTCGCGAGCGAACTGACACGCCTCGGCTATCGGAGCTTCGCGGTGCTCGGAGGCCCGAACAAGCTGTTGACCGCCCGTGACCGCGTGCTCGGCTTTCGAGAGGGCATCACGAAGGCGGGCCTGCCCGCACCTCTCGTCGTCCACGGCGACTTCACCCGCGACGGCGGGTACAACGCGATGGACGCCGTTCTCGAGTCGGGAGCGCCCATCGACTGCGTCCTTGCCGTCAACGACGTCATGGCCGTGGGCGCGATGGCCGCGTGCCGTGCCCGAGGCCTGCGCCTGCCTCAGGACATGGCCCTGGCCGGCTTCGACGACATCGGCACCCTTCGCGACGTGGTGCCCTCCTTGACCACAGTCAGGCTGCCGCTCGAGCAGATCGGCGCCCTGGCACTGGATCTCGTCGTGTCCGCCGATGGCGCGATCGAGGCGCGGACCCGTCGGGTCAAGGGTGAGGTGCTCGTGCGAGAGAGCACGCCCGGCCGCTGAGCTCATGCCATTCGGGCCAGCTCGTCGAGCGACACCACGCCCTGCAGGGGCCGTGACTCCGTCAGCCGCACCGCATTGTCGACGGCGTGGGCGCCGAGCCGGTAGAGCTCGTTGCCCAGGGCCCCGGCCACGTGTGGCGTCACCACGACGTTCTCGAGGCCGAGAAGCGGCGAGTCGGCCGCGAGCGGCTCATGGGGGTCGGTGGCGTCCAGCACTGCGCGGATCCTGCCGGCCTGCAGCTCTTCGACGAGCGCCGCATGGTCGACCAGGCCCCCTCGGGCTGTGTTGACCAGCGTCGCCCCGTCACGCATGAGGCCGAGTCGGCCCCCATCCAGCAGGTGACGCGTCGACGGCAGCAGTGGTGCATGCAGGCTCACGACGTCACACGCCTGAAGCAGGTCGTCGAGCGACGCGAGGCGAACGCCGAGGCGGCTCGCCTCGTGAGCATCGACATACGGGTCACTCAGCCAGATCTCGAGGTCGAAGCCGGCGAGCAGCTCGAGGACGCGACGCCCGATCCGTGACGCACCCACGAGGCCTACCCGACGCCCGTTGCACCCCACGGACGCGAACTCGGAGCGGTGGTCCAGCGTCTGAGACCTGCGGTAGAGAGCCTGGGCGCGGAAGACCTCCTTGGCGCTGAGGATGATCATGGCGACCGCGTACTCCGCCACGGGCTGAGCATTCGCATCCGCCGCCGTCGTGACGAGGATGCCGCGTTCCCAGCAGACGGGGTCGACGTGGCCGCGCACGGAGCCGGCCGCGTGCAACACGGCGCGCAGTGCGGGTGCGCGGTCGAGCACGTCACCGTCGATCCTCGGACTTCCCCAGCCGGTGATGAGAACCTCGGTCGAGGCCAGCGCTGCAGGGTCGACATCGTCGAACGTCGCGACGGGCCTCGAGAAGTCGACATCGAGCACCTGCAGCACTCGGTGACGAGCCGCATCGTCGAAGAGCCGAGCGGGCAGGTCGGAGTCCATGGTGAGGAGGGCGACCGGGCGGGACGTCACGCGGCATTCCTTTCGATGGGAGGGCGCAGGGTGACTGCGGTGGATTCGCTGCCCAGTCTGACAGGCAAGCGCTTTCCTGGGAACCCTGGTCGAAGACACTGCGCGGACCCAGCCCGCGACACCGGCTCGCCCCGGTGTGGGGATGAATGCCAAGCGGCGCGAAGGCTTGCGTCCCGATCCCAGCCGCGACTACGGTGTCGGGCAAGCGCTTTCCATCTCCGGCGAGGACCGAGCCATTGACCACGCAGACCATCGGCAACGTCCGGACAGCAGACCGCGACGCGGGCATCCGCGCCATGCCCCAGCGTGACGTCATGGCCGGGTGACCATGCGCGTCGTCCTGGCCCCAGACTCCTTCAAGGGCACGCTGAGCGCCCAGGCTGTGGTCGAAGCGGTCGCCGAGGGCTGGTCGGACGTACGGCCTCGCGACGAGCTCGTGTGCGTGCCCATGGCGGACGGCGGCGAAGGCACCCTCGACGTCGTCGAAGCCGCGACCCCAGGGAGCCAACGCGTTCACACCCGCGTACTGGGACCAGCCGGCCCGCTCGTGGCGCCGTGGCTGCTACTCGAGGACGGGTCTGCCGTCGTCGAGCTCGCACGGGCAAGCGGTCTGCCGCTCCTTCCGACGCCGGACGCCCTGGGGGCACACACCTTCGGGTTCGGCCAACAGCTGGCAGCAGCTGCCGTTCATGGATCGGTCAGACGCATCGTGGCCACCCTTGGCGGCTCAGCCAGCACAGACGGTGGTACCGCCGCCCTCGCGGCGCTCGGGCATCGTTTCATGGGCCCCGACAACCTGCGGCTGCCCCTCGGCGGTCGACACCTCCCGCGGCTCGAGCGCATCGACTCCAGCCGCGCACTGCCGCCGCCCCCGGAAGGCGTGGAAGTGCTTGTCGACGTTGACGCGCCGCTGCTCGGCCCTGCTGGCGCCGCGGGTGCCTTCGGGGCCCAGAAGGGTGCCGGGCCCGACCAGGTCGCCCTGCTCGAAGCCGGTCTTCGACGGCTCTCGCAGGTCGTCGGAGACAACGGCACCGCCCCCGGAAGCGGGGCAGCAGGCGGCACGGCCTTCGGCCTTGTCAACCTGTGGGGCGCGCACCTCACCGCAGGCTCCGATGCGGTCGCCCGGCTCACGCGACTGGATGAGCACGTGGAAACGGCAGACCTCGTCGTGACCGGCGAGGGCAGGCTGGACGCGCAGAGCTTTCGCGGGAAGGTCGTCGGCCGGGTCGCGGCTTCCGCTCGACGTGCCGGCAAGCCGCTCTGGGCGCTGGTGGGCCAAGCGGACCCGGAGGCCGTTCGACACGTCGCTTCGGTGACCACGCTCCGTGACGTGGCCGGCAGCGCGGAAGCAGCCATGGCCGACCCAGTGGCCTGGGCGCGTGAAGCGGGTCGGGTGATGGCTGCAGGCCTCGACGCCGCCGGTCTCCCATCCACCCCTTCGGCCGAGCGAGCGAGTTGAGAGACATGACAGACGTCGTCGACGCCCCGTCCCGTGCCTGGCTCGAGCTGCAGAGACGGCTGCTACGCCACCACGTCATCTCGGCGGTTCATCCCGACGGTGGCTTTGCCTGGCTCGATGACGACTGCACACCGCAGCTCGAGCGCCCCGTCGAGCTGTGGATCACGGCGCGCATGACGCACGTTGCCGCGCTCTCGGTGCTGGAAGGTGACCCGAGCCTCGAGCACGCGCTGATGCACGGGGTGGTCGCGCTCCGGGACCTGTTCCGCGACAAGAGGTTCGGCGGCTGGTTCGCCGCCGTGCACGACGGGGCACCGACCCTTTCGGACAAGCGCGCCTACGAGCACGCGTTCGTCATCCTTGCGCTGTGCAGCGGTTCGGCGGCAGGGGCCGATGGCGCGCGGCAGCTTCTCGACGAGGCCCTCGAGACCTTCGAGGCGCGGTTCTGGCGGCCGGACGACGGTCTGACGGTTGACGTGTGGGACCGCTCGTGGAGCGATCTCGAGTCCTACCGGGGCGTGAATGCCAACATGCACATGGTCGAGGCGCTCCTGGCCGCCGCTGACGTGACGCGCCGGACCCGCTGGTCCGACTGCGCCGCGTCCATCGTCGAGCGCGTGGTGCACGGATTCGCCGCGGGCCACGCGTTTCGTCTGCCCGAGCACTTCACGGCCGGCTGGCAGGCGGTGCTCGAGCACAACCGGGACGACCCCGCGCACCCGTTCAGGCCCTTCGGGGTCACGATCGGCCACCTTCTCGAATGGGCCCGGCTGACGCTTCAGACCCGCACCGCCCTGGGGGCGTCCGCGCCCGCGTGGATGCTCCCGGATGCGAGGTCCCTCTTCCACGCGGCGGTACGCGACGGGTGGGCGGTGGACGGCCGCCCGGGCTTCGTCTACACCACCGACTTCACCGGTCGGCCCGTCGTGCGGGACCGCCTCCACTGGGTCGTGACCGAGGCGATCGCCGCGGCCTGGGCTCTGTACGAAGCCACGGGAGAGCCGGCGTACGCGGCGTGGCACGCCGTGTGGTGGGAGCATGCGCGCGAGCTGTTCGTCGACGCACGCGACGGATCATGGCGCCATGAGCTGTCGCCGGAGAACCACCAGGCCAGCACTGTCTGGAAAGGCCGACCGGACGTCTACCACGCATACCAGGCGGCGCTTCTGCCCACGCTGAGCCGTCCGACATCGTTTGCCGGCGCGCTGCTCGACCTCGACGCCCGAACGCCGTAGTCGTCCGGTCCACGTCGGGTCACGGGGGCAGACAGGCTCGTTCGCGCGCTCGCGGTACGAGCGCGCGAAACCGCGCGTCAGATCGCGAAGCCCCGGGTGTGCATGTGCATGGGCACCCGGGGCCTGCCTCGCGGCACTCTGGTCGACGGTCAGGCTGCCCTGGGGCTCAGGACTTCTTCGTCTTCAGGTAGGCGTCGGCCTGCTTGGCCAGCTCGGCCTGCACCTTGGCCAGACCGGCGCGCTCGCACGCCTTCTTGAGGTTGTCGAGGCCCTGGACGACATCGACCGCACCAGCGAAGAGCGGCTTGCAGTACTGGGTCATGACGGCCGCGAGCTGCGTGTTCTCGTTCTTGACCGGCGTCACGTCGGGGATGAAGGAGGCGTAGGGGTCGAGCTCGAAGTTCTTCGGGTCCTTCGACCACTCGAAGATCCTCTCCTCGGAGGCGGACATCGTGACGGGCTTGCGCTCGAGCGGCACACGCCAGCAGAGCGCGAAGCCCGGGAAGTCGTAGGTGGAGACACGCTGGATGCCGTCCTCGCCACTGGCCTTCCAGTCACTGCCCTCGATGCCGTAGCTGATGAGGTCATGGTTCTTCTTGACCGAGAGCCAGTTCTGCAGCTGCATCGCGGACTCGTGGCTCTGTCCCCGCGCGTTGAGGACCACGAAGTTGTCGGACTGGAACGTCTGGTACGGCATGCTCTCCAGCCCTCCCGCGAGAGGGAGGACGTTGGCGAGCTTCGCACTGGGCACTGCCTTGGCCAGCGCGGTGATGGCGTTGGACGACGTACCGTCGGTGATCGCCCAGCTCGTCGCGTACTTGCCGGCGCTGAACAGGCCGGAGACGGCCTTGGAGTCGGCGTTGAGCATGTCCTTGTTGATGATGCCGTCGAGGTAGTACTTGCGGACGCGGTTCAGTGCGTCGACCACACCCTCGGCCTCCCAGAAGGGAACCGGGTTGGAGCTACCGGTCGAGACGCCGTCGGGACTCAGCGAGAACCACAGCGACTCGCCCGTGAAGTTCACGGCCGAGATCATCCGGTTGTCCCACGAGTACGGGTTGAGGACCGGCGTGATCGGACCGAACACCGAGTTGCGGGTGTTGTTGGAGGAGAGGCCGAACGGAATGACGCCGGCGCTCTTCTGCTTGACGTCGTACCAGTACTTCTCGAGCTGGTCGAAGCTCGTGATCTCACCGGCGCCGACCTGTTCGGCGAGGTCCTGACGGATCACGTAGTGGTGGATGCGTGCAGCGCCGTTGACCTGGGGAATGCCGTAGAGCTCGCCGTTCCACCGGTTGGCCTCGATGATCTCAGGGCTGATCGCGCCGGCCAGGTCTGCGTACTCGCCTGAGCCGTAGAGGCTGTTCAGCCCGATGACGGCCTTGTCGCTCACGAGCTGGTTCATCGCCAGCCACCGAGCCTGGAGCGCCGTGTCGAAGTTGGCGCCGGACGTGAACCGAAGGAGCGACTGGGTGGAGTAGTCGGTCCATGAGATGAACTGCGGGTTGATCTGGAAACCAAGGTCGGTCTTGAGCTGCTTGTTCACCGCGGCGAGCACGGCCTGCCAGCCGGCCGGGGCGGTGCCCGGGAGCAGGAAGGTCATCGTTCCGGCGAACTTGCCGCCGGCGGCGGTGCTGCCACTTCCGGAGCTGCACGCGGCCAGGAGGGCTGCGAGTGAGACGCCACCTGCCCCGCCGAGCACGGACCGCCGGGAGACGGGGGCGGAGAGGAATTCGGACATGACGTGCCTTTCTGGGATGGGGGTGCACCGGTGCCCGGTGCCTGCTCGTGCCTGCTCGATGCCGTAACTGGTCAGCCGATGGGTGGTGCGAGGCTCAGCCGTTGGTGGCGCCGAGCGTGAGGCCCTTGACGAAGTACCGCTGGGCGAAGGGGTAGGCGAAGAGGATGGGCAGCATGGTGACGACCGTGAGCGCCAGCCGGAGCTGGTAGACCGGCGCCACGTCGGAGCTCGCGGGGACCATGCCTGCCGCGTTCGAGACACTTGCGATGAGGTTCTGCAGCACCAGCTGCATGGGGAACTTCTCGGGGTCGGTGATGAACAGCAGCGCCATGAACCACTCGTTCCAGTAGGCGACGGCATAGAACAGTCCGATGACCGCGAGAATCGGCTTGCTGAGGGGCAGCACGATCTGGAAGAAGGTGCGCAGCTCGCCGGCTCCGTCGACGCGGGCCGACTCGAGGATCTCCTTCGGCAGCTGGGCGAAGAAGCTGACGCCGATGAAGACGAGGAACGGGGCCACGGCCAGCGGCAGGATCACCGAGAACCAGGAGTCCTGCAGGTGCAGGTACTGGGTCACCAGGATGTAGAGCGGGACCAGCCCACCGTGGAAGAGCATCGGGACGTAGCCCACGACCGCAAGGGACGTGCTGAGCCTGGGCACGCGCCGAGCGATGGCCCAGGCGATCCCCGCCGTGGCCACGAGGGAGATCGCCGTGCCGACGATCGTGATGAACAGGCTCGCCCCCATGGCCTTCCACAGGGCGCCCCCGGCCACGATGGCCGAGTACGCCTTGAGCGAGAACGGCGATGGCCAGAAGCTGTACCCGTCCACCGAGAGCTTGTTCTCGTCGGTCAGGGAGCCCGCCAGGATCATCCACAGAGGGATGAGGCAGAACAGCGCGAAGGCTCCCACGCCGACGAGGCTCACGATGGTGAAGGGCTCCGCCTTGCTGGAGCGCTTCGGTACCGCGGTCGGTGGGTCGGCGGACGCTCTGCTCTGCTCCTGCTGCGAGTCGCGAGAGATCGTTGTGGTCATGGCAGGACTCCGGGGTCAGATGAGCGAGGACTCGCGCGAGTAGCGGCGGCTGATGAGAGTGGCCACGCTGATGAGGACAAAGCCGACGACGGACTGGAAGAGGCCGATCGCCGCGGTCATCCCGAAGTCGCCCTGCGATCGAAGGGCCCGGAACACGTAGGTGTCGATGACATCCGTGGTCGGAAAGAGGGTGCCGTTGTCTCCGACGATGGCGTAGATGGTGCCGAAGTCTCCGAAGAAGATGCGTCCGACGCCGAGGACCAGCAGGATCGCCGCAGTCGGGCGCAGGAGTGGGGCGGTGATGTGCAGCGCCATTCGTGCGCGGGAGGCTCCGTCGAGCGCGCCGGCCTCATAGACCTCTTCGGGGATGGCGGTGATCGCAGCCAGGAAGATGACTGACGTGTAGCCGCCGAGCTGCCAGATCTTGACGATCGTGAGGATCCACGGCCACGGGCCCGGTTCGGTGTACCAGCTGACGTCGGGAAGGGAGAAGAAGCCGAGCATCTTGTTGACCGCTCCCCCGGAACCACCCACCCCCGAGAGCAGGGTCTGGAGGATGACGCTCACGACGATCGGGGACACGAAGTACGGGAAGAAGATCGCGGACTGCAGTGGCTTGCGCAGGTACTTCGAGCGGATCTCGTTGAGCATGATGGCAAGGAGCAGCCCGCTGAAGAGCGTTGCCGCCAGGAACAGGGTGTTGAGCCCGACCGTGTTGAGCAGGACGCGCCCGGCGTCGCCACTCGTGAAGAAGAAGGTGAAGTTGTCGAGGCCGACCCACGGGCTGCCTGCCACGCCATCGGTGATGTTGAACGCCTTGAACGCGACCACCAGGCCGAGCATGGGCAGGTAGGCGAAGACGAAGAGCAGGGTCAGCGCAGGCAGCGCGAGGAGCAGGACGCTGACGAGGTCGCGCGGCCTTCGCCGCTGCGCCGTCGCGCCCGGACGGCGGGGGGTCCTGCCGGCCGGTGCGGGCACGTGCTCGGGACTCGGGATCACGGGTGACGGTGCCGGGGCTGTCATGCGGACACCTGACCGCGCTGGTGCGCCATGATCGCTCCTCACCCTCGGTGCTTGGAATGCGCTTTCCCACACCTTACGGGTAGGCCGTCGACGCATACAACCATTTGCCGGGGAATCTTGGAAAGCGCTGTCTCAGGTGCGCGGACGCCCGCCGGCTCACCGGCCGGAGATGCTCCCCGACAGCGCGCCGAGGTCGACCGCCTTGCGCTGCACCGAGGCGGCAGCGAACCGGAGGTAGGCGCTCGCCGTCCAGGTGTAGGCGCGGTCGCGCAGCCCCTCACCGGTGAGGGCGTCGAAGTTCTCCGCGAAACCGCTTGTCTCGCAGAGCCGCCGGAACCTCTCGCTGACGTCGTCGGCGGTCTCGGTGTCCCCACCACGTCGCAGCCCGTTCTCGATGAGCACCGTGGACGGTGCCCAGATCGGACCGCGCCAGTAGCCGTCGGCCTCGTAGTGGGGAGAGGTCGGTGGCTCGGTCGCGGGGCCCCACGTCGTCATGTGCTCCGCGAGCCGCTCCCGGAGGGACGCACGGACATCATCGGGCAGCCGGTCACCGAGCACGAGAGGCAGCAGGTTGAGCAGGCTGCTCGTGCTGCTGGCCTCACCCGTGCTGGCCGACCGTGCGACGAAGGCGTCGCCGCCCCACAGCGTCATCAGGGCGTCGAGCAGCTGCTCCGACTCCGCGCGCCACGCGGCAGCCCCGGCTGCGTCACCGAGCTGCTCCTCGAGGCCGGCCAGCGCGTCGAGCTGCAGCACGAGGAACGCCGCGAGGTCTGGTGACTCGATGACGCGGTCGGCATCGAAGGTCGTGGAGTTGTCCCAGCCGCTGTCGTTGCCGTGCTGGTAGTACGGCAACGCGTGGCCCGGCGCCCGACGGTGGTCGAGCCAGAACCGGGTCCACGCGGCGAGCCGGTCACGCACCTGCACCAGCAGCTCTGTGTCCGTCGCGGGCAGGAGCGTCCGCAGCTCCTCGAAAGCCCAGCCGTGGATGGGCGGCTTGACGTAGTTGTAGAGCAGCTCCGAGTGTGAGATCGAGTCAGGGAGCGCGCCCTCGTCCGTCTGGTGGTCGAACGGTGCGAGGAACTGGTCGATGGCCAGCTCGGGCTCACCCTGGGCGAGGGCGAGAGCGTTGAAGCAGTGGTCCCAGCTCCACAGCTTGTCCATCCAGTGCATCGACATGAGCACCGACTCACGGCGGAGGAAACCCTCGGGCGCGACCGTCGCCGACCACAGCACGTAGGCCGCGAGCGCCGCTGCGGGCGTGGAATCGTCGCGCCAGGGAGCGACCCGTTCGAGATAGGCCGCGAAACGCGCCTCGGCGCCCTCGAGCGCCTCGTCGAACGTCGACGAGACCACCAGGGCGGCACGCGCCGTCCTGAGCTCCTCGACGGCGACCTCCCATGGCCCGCCGTCCCCACCGAGCGTCAGCGCACGAGGTGCCGTCCCGAGGGCGCCCGCACCATCGACCTCGCAGTGAGCGGACAGCACCGTGACGCGATAGCGAAGGCCGGTCTCGTACGACGTGAACACGTGGTCGCCCGTGGCGGCGTCGAGGTAGAGGTAGGTGCCGCTGAAGGGTGTCAGCGTGGCCGCGGCGTCCTCGAGGCGCAGGCCGAGGCCCGTGCCGCGCAGGCGGACGAGCTCCGGCCCGTCGAACACCGCCTCCACGCTGCCGCGCTCGTCGCGCCACGTCAGCACCGAGCTCGTCGCGGAGGTCATCGCCGGCACCACCGCACCGTCGCGCCACGGCTGCAGCCGCAGCACCGGGGTCAGACCGTTGCGGTGCCCGTTGCGGTGGGCCACGAGGTGCAGGTCCTCGGCGTACTCGTGCAGCCCGACCACCGGACTGATGTTGAGCCACGCGCCCCGCGTGCTGAACGGGATGGCGCGCACGTCGAGCTCGACGGTGGGAAGGGATGGCACGGAGGTCCTCTCGGATGGGAGACGGCTGGGGTCGACGGCATTGCCCGGTCATCACGGCTGAGGGGTGCGGGGATCAGTCCTTGACGGCGCCGGCCGTGACGCCTGCGGCGACGTAGCGCTGGGCGATGACGAGGAGCACGGTGGCCGGGATGGAGGCCACGACGGCCGTGGCCATGATCGCGTTCCACTGCTGGTTGTTGTTGCCGATGTAGGCGTAGATGCCGAGCGTGATCGGCCTGGAGTCGCCGCCGTTGTCGAGCGACGAGGCGAAGATGAAGTCCGACCACGCCCAGAGGAAGGCGAAGAGCGACACCGTCACCGCCGCGTTCCGGCTCACCGGCATGACGACCGACCAGAAGGTGCGCAGGTGGGACGCGCCGTCGATCTTGGCGGCATTGACGAGCTCGTCGGGGATGCCCTGCATGAAGGCCGTGAAGACCATGACCGCGAACGGGACGGCGATGGTGCTGTCGGCCACGACGAGCCCGGCGACGGTGTTGAGGATGCCGAGCTTGAGGTAGATGGCGTAGAACCCCATCGCCATGATGATCGCCGGGATCATCTGGCTGATGAGCAGCACGAAGTTGAGCGCCCCCTCGCCCCGCGGCCTCAGCTTGGCCAGCGCATAGCCGGCCGGCGCGGCCACGGCCAGGGTCAGCAGCACGGTGCCGATGCCGACCACGAGGCTCGTCGTCAGGAACGGCAGCTGCTGCTCGAGGACCGCCTCGTAGCCCACGAGGGTGGGGTTGACCGGGAAGAGGTTCGGCGGGTCCTTGCGCATGTCGGTCGTCGCGGTGAGCGAGACGTTGACCATCCAGTAGACGGGGAAGAGCATGATCGCGGTGAGCACCACGCCGACGGCGGTGCGCCACGAGGAACGTCGCGTGGTCATCACGCCTCCTGACGTCGCTGCAGGCGGATGTAGGCCAGTCCGGCCAGCAGCGCGAGGACGATGAGGATGTTGCCGACCGCCGCAGCGGGGCCGAAGTTCGGCAGCAGGGAGCCGAACCCCAGCTGGTACGTCCACGTGGCGAGCGTCGTCGACGAGCCGGCCGGCCCGCCTCGGGTCATGATCCAGATGATGTCGAACACCTTGAGCGTGTAGACGAGTCCGAGCAGGATGACGATGGCCGACACCGGACGCAGCAGGGGGAACGTGACGCGCCAGAAGGTCTGCCACGCCGTCGCTCCGTCCAGGGCCGCCGCCTCGTAGAGGTCTTTGGGGATGTTCTGCAGCCCGCTGTAGAGGATGACGAGGTTGAACGGGATGCCGATCCAGATGTTGGCGACGAGGACGCTGACCAGTGCCATGTTCGGGTCGGTCAGCCAGTTGACCGGGTCGACGCCGACCGCGCGCAGGAGCGAGTTGACGACCCCCGAGTCGCTGTTGAGCATCCACGACCACGTCGACGCGGAGACGATGAGGGGCAGGAGCCACGGCACGAGGAAGAGCGCACGCAGCGTGGCCGAGAGCCGGAAGCTCGAGTGGAAGAACACGGCGAGCGCGAGCCCGACGGCGAACTGGAAGGCGATCGACACGAGCGTGAAGACCGCCGTGTGCGTGAGTGCTGGCACGAACGTCTGCGACGTGAACACCTTGACGTAGTTGTCGAACCCGATGAACGGGGCACCGCCCTGCACGAAGTTCCGGACCGTGTAGCCCCGCACGCTCAGATCGAGGTTGCGAAACAGCGGGAAGGCGTAGAAGAGGGCGAGGTAGGCGAGCAGTGGGGTGAGGAACGCTGCCGCGGCGAGGCGGTCGCGGGTTCGGGACGACCGTCGTCTCGACGGCGGCGAGGTCCTGGACCGAGGTGGCACCTCGGTCGCCCGACCGGCGACGGGGTGTGTTCGTGTCGTGCTCATCTCGGTGTCTCCTGGATCTCTGGCTGCGTTCCCCACCCCACCGGACGGGCTACTGCGTGGCTTCCTTGGCGGCCGTCTGCGCCTGCTGGAGCGCCTCCTGTGCCGACGACTTCCCGGTGAGGGCGCTCTGCACCGCGGTCCAGAGCTGCTCGGAGATCTTCGGGTACTTGGTGCCCAGGTCGTCGCTCGTGCGACCCTTGGCCGCCCCGACCGCGTCCACCCACGGCTTGAGGGAGCCGTCAGCGCCGAGCTGCTCCTTCTGGGCGGCCTCCGTCGGCGCGACATAGTTGAGCGTGTTGTCGGTGCCGACGATGTTGGCGGTGTCGGTCATGCACGCGGCGATCTTGGCCGAGACCGCGTAGCGGGCCGTGTCCTTCTGCACGGGGAGGCTGAGGAACTCGCCGCCCGTCGGCGCGGGAGCCGTGCCGCCGTCCTTGCCGGGCAGCGGCATCACCTCGAACCCGTTCTTCTTGGCGTCGGCCTTCTGCCACGTGCCGTTCTCGGCGAAGGCGATCTTCCCGGCCTGGAACTCCTGCCAGCTGGTGGTCTGGGTGTTGTTGATGACGGAGTTGGGGGCCAGTCCCTGCTTGACCCAGCCCGCCCAGAGGTCGAGCGCGGCGACGGCGTTCGGGCTGCCGATGTCGGTCAGCTGCCCGCCGCTTCCCCAGAACCACGGCAGGAACTGGAAGGTGCCCTCCTCGGTCCCCACCGCGGAGAAGGTGATGCCCTTGAACCCTGCGGCCTTGGCCTTCTCGAGGGCGGCGGTGAGCGAGGCCCAGTCCTTGACCGACGCCGCGTCGATCCCGGCCTTCGTCAGCACCTTGGGGTTGTAGTACAGCGCGAGCGTGTTCGCGCCGATCGGCACACCGAACGTCTCGCCACCGCTCTGGCCTGCGGCGAGGATGTTCGCCGCGAAGCCGTCGACGCTGAGGCCGCTGTCCTTCGTCGTGGTGAGCACGCCCGCCTCGGCGAGGGTGGAGACCACGGGGTTGTCGACGAGCAGCAGGTCCGGGGAGCTGCCCTGCTGGCCGGCGAGCAGCGCCTTGCCGGTGAGGTCGGACGTGTCGTATGCCGTGCGCTTCATCGTCACGCCGGCCGCCTGGCCGCATTTGTCGATCACCTTCGCCCAGTCGGACGACGCGTCGTACTGCGGGTACGGGTCCCACCATGTGTAGGTGCCGCCGGCTGCGCCGTCACCGGCGGCCGTGCCACCTGGGGACGCTGCCGAGCCGCCGTTCGAGCAGGCGGCGAGGGCACCGACGGCGAGGAGGCCTGCGACGGCTGCCGTCGCGGTGCGGTTGTTCTGGGTGATCACGTGAATCCTCCTTGATGACGTGACGCGGGGTCTTCTCCGTGAAGGACCCGGGATGCTGACGGAATCGAACCGGTTCGAGAACGGGGCAGGTGGGGAGCCGGTGGGGGCACCGGTCCCGGAGCGGAGCCCACTCAGCGAGTGGTGCCCCGGTCGACGAGCTCCGGTGCGATGAAACGGGTGACGGGATCGTCCACCGTGTCGGGGTGCTCGATCCGGTGGACCAGCGCCTCGACGGCCGACCGTCCGAGGACGTCCGGCGCCGACTCGACGAAGGTGTACGGCAGCGAGAAGTTTCGGGCGAAGTCGCTCGAGAACAGGCTGACGACGGAGAGGTCGTCAGGAACCGAGGTGCCACGCGCGTTCAGGATCGCTGGGAGCATGGCCACGGTGGTGTCGTTGTGCACAACCAGGGCGGTTGCCCCCGGGCGTGCGTCGAGAACCGCGTTGACCGAGCGGCCGATCTCCGCCTGGTCCGCCGCCCCGAAGTGGGGGAACAGCCGGACGCCGTGGCGCGCCGCCCGTTCGACCGCGGCGTCGCGAAAGCGCCACGCGTACGCCCCGCCGCGCTCGAAGACGTGAGCCGGCGGGCTGACCAGGGCGATCTCGCGGTGCCCGAGCTGGCAGAGGTGGTCGACGATCATCCGTGCCGCCTCGCCGAAGTCGAGGTCGTAGACGTCCATGCCCTCGGTGTTGGCCGGCAGGCCGACCATCGCTCCGGGCTGGCGCGCCTCCCGGAGGACCGGGAGCCGCGGGTCGTCGTGGAGCACGTCGAGCAGCACGACGCCGTCGACCATGTCCGACTCCGTGATGCGCCGAAGCGCCGCAGGTCCGTCGGCGTCGGTCACCATGAGGATGTCGTAGCCGTTGGCTCGGGCGGTGTCGGTGATGGGCAGCAGGTACTGCAGCATGGCCGGCGCGAACTCGTCGGGCTCGAACTGCAGGAGCAGCCCGAGCACCATCGTGCGGTGGGTGGCCAAGGCTCTGGCGCCGGCGTTCGCCGTGAAGCCCAGGGAGCGGATCGCCTCCTGGATGCGGTCGCGCGTCTCGGCGGAGATGGTCCGCTTCCCGGAGAGGGCGTACGAGACGGTGCTGCGCGACACACCTGCGGCCTTGGCCACGTCGCCGATGGTCGGACCCATCTCATGCCCCTTTCCTTGGTCGAACACGTCGAACCGGTTCGATGGAATGTAGCGGCCGAACTGGCCCGGTGACAAGGCTCCATCTCATGAATTCCGCCCAGCGCCAGGTCGAACGCGCCGATCAGCGCGAAATGTCCGCATTCGTCGGCTCCTCCGGAGCTTGTCGAACGCTCGTTGATGGCCCCGCCTCGCCGCCTCGACGCCGTGTCGACGCCGGGTCGACGCCGGGTCGGCGCCGCGAGATGCCTCTTGTGCCTGTTCGTGCCACTGGCTACCTTGATCGCCATTCGAACCGGTTCGACGACAAGGAGCAATGACGCCCATGCCTCATCCACGTCCACGGGGGCTCATCCCCACGGTTCTGGTCGCCGGGTTGCTGGCGACGTCCAGCGTCGTCGCGACCGGCCTACCGGCCTCGGCCGCGGTGCCCGCACCCGCCGTGCACTACACCTTCGGCGACGACCTCGGCACCGGTCGCATCACCGACTCCTCCGGCAACGGCGCCGACGCCACGCTCGTCAACGCCTCCACCGCGTCCCTGGTCGCCGGCGTCGACGGCCAGGCGCTGAAACTGCCTGGCGGAGCGTCGAGCTCGGCTGCCGCATACGTGCGCGTTCCGGCTGCGCCCGTCATCGGATCCACCGACCTCACCATCTCTGCGCGCGTCCGCTGGGACGGCACGAGCGCGCCCTGGCAGTGGATCTACACCCTTGGCACCAACACGACCCGCTACCTCTTCGCGACGCCGTCGAACAGCGACGGCAAGCTCCGAGCAGCCGTGACCACGAACGGGGGCGGGGCTGCGGAGGCCCAGGTCACCGGCCTCGCCGCCCTGCCGAAGGACTCGTGGAAGACCGTCACGGTCGTGCTCGACGACCAGGCTGACCGCATCACGGCCTACCTCGACGGCGCCGCCGTGGCTTCTGCCCCGACCTCCGTGAGCGGCGGCCAGCTCGTCGACGCGACCGCCACCACCGGCGGCTACATCGGCAGGTCGTTCTACCCTGACCCGTACTTCGCAGGAGCAGTCGATGACTTCCAGATCTTCCGCAGCGCACTCTCGGGCGCGCAGGTGGCCGAGCTCGTGGGCGCCGGGGCTGCGAGCCTGACGGACGTGTCGACGACCAGCTTCGACGTCAGGACGTTCGTCGGCACCGCGCCCGCCCTGCCGGCCGGCGCCCGGGGTGAGTTCACCGACGGCTACGACCGCAACGTGCCGATCACGTGGGACGCCGTGCCCGCGGACCGGTACGCGAGCCCCGGCACGTTCACGGTGGCCGGCATGGCGGGCCCGTTCCCCGTGACGGCCAGCGTCACCGTCATCCGTGCCGGGGAGATGCACATCGACCTCGGCACGCGCACCGGCGCCTTCCACGGCGGCGCGTCCGGAACCCTGTACGGCCTCTACGGCGAGGGGGTGCCCACCCGCAACCTCATCGAGGGAATGGGCCTGCGCACCGTGTCGACCAAGGCGCAGGACGGGCCCCAGCACCCCGGCGCGGACGCCCTCGAGGTGGTCAAGCCGCTCGCCGACAGCACCGGCGGCGACGTCTACATCTACATGACCGACATCCACCGCGGGTTCCCTTACCAGTGGGAGGGCAGCACCCCGCAGGAGAAGCTCTCCATCTACATGGACAAGATGGCCAAGCAGGTCGACCAGGTCCTCACGCTCGACCCGACGTACCAGAAGCACGTCGTCTTCGTGCCGTTCAACGAGCCCGAGGGCAACATGTTCGGCACCGGCGACTGGAGCTACAACCGGGTCAGCTGGCTCAACGACCCGAAGGACTACTTCGGTGCGTGGGACCGTGCGTACGCGCTCATCAAGGGCAAGATGCCGAGCGCCCGGATCGCCGGCCCCAACACGAGCGTCCTGTACGGCCAGGTGAAGGGTTTCCTGCAGCACGCCGTGCAGGCCGGCACCGTGCCGGACGTCATGACGTGGCACGAGCTGAGCCACCCCGAGCAGGTGCGCACCAGCGTGGTGAAGTACCGCGGCTGGGAGAAGGAGGTCTTCGCCGGAACGCCCTACGAGGGCAGGCAGCTGCCGATCAACATCAACGAGTACGCGTTCAACTACCACACGTCCGTGCCGGGCCAGATGGTGCAGTGGATGTCGGCCATCGAGGAGTCGAAGGTCGACGCCGACATCGCGTACTGGAACATCGACGGCAACCTCTCCGACTCGGCGGTTCAGGCCAACCGGGGCAACGGCCAGTGGTGGCTCTACAACGCGTACGCGGGCATGACCGGTGACACCGTCGCCGTGACGCCTCCGATGCCGGGCCAGAACTACACGCTCAAGGGACTGGCCACCATCGACGACACCAAGACGCAGTCACGCGCGATCTTCGGGGGTGCCGACGGCCCCGGGTACATCCAGTTCGACCACGTGCCAAGCACGTTCGGCTCGTCGGTGCACGCCTGGGTCCGGGAGATCCCGTGGACCGGTCAGATCGGCGACTCCGCGCAGCCCCAGGCCGTGGCCGAGCTCGACACCACCGTGCAGAACGGCACCGTCGCCTTCGACTTCGACGGCGGCGTCCTGCCGAAGCTGAAGGAGTCGTCGGCCTACGAGATCGTGCTCAGCCCGAGCGGCGTCCGCAACCCGACGTCGGTGAGGCCCTTCCTCTGGCAGCAGGACTACGAGGCGGAGAAGGCGACCTACACCGGCTCCGGCTACAGCCGCAACGGGCCGGAGGGGTCGCCCAACGACGTGTCGAAGTTCTACACGTCGGGGATGTACGACGTCGGTGGCCTTCGCACCGGCTCGGACGGCGTGCTCTCCTTCACTGTCGACGTGCCCAAGGACGGCCGCTACGACCTCAGCGTCTTCGCCAACTCCCTCAACACGTTCTCGCGGGTACAGGAGCAGGGGCCGACCAACGTCTTCCTGCGCGTGGACGGCGCCGCCGAGCAGGAGCTGTTCCTGCCCCTGGGCTACAAGTGGGTGGTGTGGGACCACACCGACACCACGGTGGCGCTCAGCGCGGGTCGACATGTCATCGCGCTCGCGGCCAGGAGCCTCGACGGCAGCAAGGTGACCAAGGGAGACGCCATCGTCGACCGCATCCACCTCGCGTTGTCGAACCCGGACGCGAGCACCGCGATCTACGAGGCGGAGACCGCGAGTCTGGCTGGGGCACAGGCGATCTACGCCGGCCTGCCCGGTACGCCGGGCACCATCTCGGGAGCGGGGGCCGTGCGACTGGCCAAGGGCGACTCGGCAACCTTCTGGGTGTACGCGCGAGACGACGGCGAGGCAACCCTCGACGTGGGTATGGTCGGTGCCGGCGACGCCGCGGTGTCGGTCAACGGCGAAAAGGTCCTCGTCGCCACGGCGGCCACGCGCAAGGTGGCGGCCTCCCTCTCCGGCGGGGTCAACAAGATCACCGTGACCGGCCTCAGCAGGTCGTCGGTGCTCGACCGTCTCGTCGTGGGCGGCGGCACCGGCCGCCTCGCCCCGCGCGCCTACGAGGCCGAGGCCGCGCAGCGGACGGGGTCTGCCGCACTCGCGGCGCTGGCCCTGGCCAGTGGCGGGCAGGCCATCGACGGCATCGGCGGAGCCCCGGGCAACGACAACGCTCTGACGTTCCGGGTGCAGGTGCCCACCGCCGGCACGTATGCGGTGCGGGTGCGCTACTCCAACCCGGAGCAGTCGCCGGCGACGCACTACAACCCCGACCCGCTGGCCCGGCGCGCGGACATCTCCGTCAACGGCGGACCGTCCACGCCGACGCTCTTCCCGCACACGTTCCACCAGAACAACTTCTGGATGCTGACCATCCCCATGAAGCTGGCAGCGGGCGAGAACACGATCCGTTTCTCGTCGGAGGAGCTGGCGAACTTCGACGGGCAGTCGTACGCGTCGCAGACCTTCCCGGGTGAGCCCCTTCGGTCGAGGTACGCACCGCTGGTCGACAAGCTGACCGTCAGCAGGTTCGCGGCGCCCCTGCCCCAGGGCTGACCGGTTCGATCAGCTCTGCGACCACACGCCTGCGGCCGGCACGAGCACGTGCCGGCCGCAGGGGGGTCAGCTTCGTGATCAGGCCGGCCAGGTCCGGAGCCAGATGGCCTCCGGAGACTCGCGCAGGGCCGACAGAGTGGCCTCCGGCGGGGCCACGCTCGAGTCGGTGACGACGTAGCCGTACTCCCCGCGGGTGGAGAGCATCTGGTCGATGATGTTGGCCCCGGTGTCGGCCAGGGTCCGGTTGATCGAGGCCAGCACGCCCGGGACGTTCCGGTGGAGGTACCCCATCCGGAATGCCCCTTCCGCGGGGGGCGGCAGGACCTCCGGCAGGTTGACCGAGAGTGCAGTTGCCCCGGCGCCGACGAAGCCCCGCAGCTTCGTGGCGACGAAGGACCCGATCTCCTCCTGCGCCTCCTGGGTCGACCCTCCCACGTGCGGCGTGAGAATCACGTTGTCCAGCCCGCGCAGCGGGGACTCGAACGCGTCGCCCTGGGCCTTCGGCTCGGTCGGGAAGACGTCGATCGCCGCACCCGACAGGTGCCCCGAGAGGATGTGGTCGCGCAGCGCCTCGTCGTCGACGACCATGCCACGGGAGGCATTGATGAAGACCGCACCCTGCTTCATCAGTGCGAACTGCTCCGCCCCGAACAGCCCTGCGTTGCCGGGCCGCCCGTCGACGTGGAGGCTGACGACGTCCGCCTCGGCGAGCAGCTCGTCCAACGACCCGACGCGACGGGCGTTGCCGTGCGCCAGCCGGTCCGCGGTGTCGAAGAACACCACGTGCATGCCGATCGACTCGGCCACGTTGGACAGCTGGGTTCCGATGTTGCCGTAGCCGACGATGCCCAGGGTGCGAGCGCGGACCTCGTGGCTGCCCTTCGCCGACTTGTCCCAGATGCCGTCGTGCATGCGCTGGGTCTTCTCGGGGAGGCGTCGCGCCAGGGCGAGGATCTCACCGAGAACCAGCTCGACGACACTGCGGGTGTTGGAGAACGGGGCGTTGAAGACGGCCACGCCGCGTGCGGCCGCACCGGCCAGGTCGACCTGGTTGGTCCCGATGCAGAAGCAGCCCACCGCCAGGAGGTCCGTCGCCGACTCCAGCACCCGAGGGGTGACCTTCGTGTTGGACCGGATCCCCAGCAGTGACACGCCCTGCAGGGCGTCGACCAGCTCGCCCTCGGTCAACGATCCCGGACGGACCTCGACCTCGAAGCCGTCGCGGCGAAACGCCTCCGCCGCGACAGCGTGGATGTTCTCCAGCAGCAGCACTTTCAGGCGACTGCTCTGTTCTGTGACCGACCGGGCGTCGCTTGCCGTCATGGCCGTCGGAGTCTGCATGCACTGTCTTTCGCTGGATGGGACGGACTGGCTCGATTCTGCCTCAGTCCAGCGAGGCCCAGAAGTTCGGTCCGTAACCTGAGGTACACCACCGGAAGCAACGACCGGACGCCGCGGCAGACCTACACTGGTGGACGGTGACCGCTGGGGCCTCAACCGGCGGGTGAAGGGTTCGGACGGGCATGGCACGTGCGAAGACAGCGGTAAGGGCGCCAGGGTCTCTCCCGGCCGAGATGACGAGCTTCGTCGGTCGGCGCCGGGAGATGGCTGAGACCCGCCGCCTGCTCTCCACCAGTCGTCTGCTCACGCTCACGGGGGCGGGCGGAGTCGGCAAGACGCGTCTGGCAGTGCGGATGGCCGCAGACCTGCGCCGCACCTTCCCCGACGGTGTCTGGTTCGTCGAGCTCGCCTCCCTCCAGGACCCGCAGCTGCTCCCCAACACGGTGGCAGGCACTCTCGACCTGCGTCAGGTGTCCGCCAACCCGGCCGCCGACCTCGCCGAGTACCTCGAGGACAAGCGGCTGCTCGTGGTGCTCGACAACTGCGAGCACCTGACCGATGCCTGCGCGGTGCTCACCAGCAAGCTTCTGGCAGCGGCTCCCGGCCTCCACGTGCTGGCGACGAGCCGCCACGTCCTCGGGGTCGAGGGCGAGCGGATCCTGCCGGTGCCGCCTCTCTCCGCGCCCGACGAGGCCGGGCCCGCGCCCGGTGATCCGCGCCGCTACGAGTCCGTGGCACTGTTCCTGGACCGCGCCGGCGCGGTGGCGCCGGACTTCAGGCTGGTGGACGTCAACCGTGCCGCCGTCCTCGAGCTGTGCAGGCGCCTCGACGGTGTTCCCCTGGCCATCGAGCTGGCCGCAGTCTGGCTCCGCACCCTTTCGCCGGCCCAGATCCTCGACCGGCTCGAGGACCGCTTCGCGCTCCTCTCCTCCGGCAGGAACGCCGCGCCGGCCCGCCAGCGTGCTCTCGACACGGCGATCGGCTGGAGCTTCGACCTGTGCTCCCCCGCCGAGCAGCTGCTCTGGGGCCGCCTCTCGGTCTTCGTCGGAGGTTTCGACCTCGACGCCGCTGAGGACGTGTGCTCGGGCAGCGGCCTGGAGCGGCACGAGATCCTGGGTCTCATCGCGAGTCTCGTCAACAAGTCGATCATCACGCGCCAGGACGCGACGAGCCATGCCTCTTCCCGGTACCAGATGCTCGAGACGATCCGCCAGTACGGTGCCGCGCAGCTCGTCCAGGCCGGTGAGGTGCCGGAGATGCGCCGCCGCCACCGGGACCACTACCGTGCTCTCGCCCAGCAGTTCGGGCGTGAGAGCTTCAGCCCGCGGCAGGCGGACTGGTTCCTGCAGCTCCGGCGCGAGCACGGCAACCTGCGAGCCGCCATCGACCTGTGCCTGGAGACGCCGGGCGAGGCAGCCGTGGCCCTCGACATCGCCGCACCCCTGTGGAACTTCTGGTTCGCGGGCTTCCTGCGCGAGGGGCACCGCTATCTCATCCGGGCTCTCGACCGCGCCACGGAGCCCGACCGCCGCCGCGCGTACGGGCTGTGGGCAGCGAGCTACCTCTCCATGTTCGCCGGCGAGTTCGACCGGACGCGCACGATGCTGGGCGAGTGCTCTGAGCTCGCCGAGCGGTTCGACGACGAGCTGCTGCGGGCGCGGATCGACGAGTGCCGCGGCCACGCGTCCATGTACCAAGGGGACCTGGCCGGGGCCTGCGCCTACCTGGAGAGCGGTCTGCGCCGGTTCCGCACGGTGGGCGACCCGCTGGGCCAGTTCGACACCTTGGTCCTCCTCTCGGCGGCGGCCTTCTTCATGGAGGACCCGCGGGTCGAGGACTTCAGCCAGCAGGCCCTGGCTCTGGCCGAGCGGCACGGCGCCCTGTCCTCGGAGGCCTACGGGCTCTGGAGCGTGGGGATCGTGCGCTGGCGGCAGGGTCGGGTCGAGGAAGCCCGTCGGGCGCTGCGCAACTCCATCGGCCTGTTCGAGCCGATGCACGATCTCACCGGCATCAGCTTCGGCGTCCAGGCCCTCTCGTGGTGCGCCGCGCTCGAGTCGCCCGACGACAGGGCCGCCGTCCTGCTGGGCGCATCGCAGGCGGTCTGGCGCGCCAGCGGGGCGAAGGTCGACGAGACCACGGCCTACGGCCTCTACGACCAGCGGTCCAAGGACACGGTTCGTCAGGCGCTCGGTGACGCCCGGTTCGAGAAGGCGTTCGCCGAGGGGGCGGCCTTCTCCCTGGACCGGGCCCTGGCCCTGGCGCTGCGCGACGGTGAGGGTCGGGACCACACTCAGCCGGCCGCGGCGGCCGGCAACGGGACCGGGACCGACGTCGGGCTGACGAGACGGGAACGTGAGATCGCCGGCCTCATCGCGCAGGGGCTGAGCAACCGCGAGATCGCCGCCCGCCTCATCATCTCCAGCCGCACCGCAGAGACGCACGTGGGCAACATCCTGGGCAAGCTCGGGGTCACGTCACGCGCCCAGGTGGCCGCACGACTGGCCGAGGGCGAGGATCGCTGACCCGTGTCGTGACCGCGGGGTGAGGCACGGTCTTTGTCCGGAAACGTCACGTGTTGCGGCTACGTACCGGGGACGATCTCAGTACCGATCCCCGTAGTTCTCGGGATGCCGCGGTCCTCGGGGCCGGGGGACGCTTGCGCTGGAAGGTTAACGCTCACATTCCGAGGCCACCATGCACACGTCACCCAGCATCACCGCCCTGCGCCAGCCCGAGGCGCACGTGAGCCCGGCCCTGCGGCCCGCGGCGCAGGCCCCGATGCGGGCCCAGATGCGGCGCCCGGCGTCGACGGTCGGCGTCGACAAGGGCACGAGCAACCACGGCTGGTGGCGTGACGCCGTCATCTACCAGGTCTACGTACGCAGCTTCCAGGACTCTGACGGCGACGGCATCGGCGACCTCGGCGGCGTCCACCACCGGCTGCCGTACCTGCGCAGGCTCGGCGTCGACGCGATCTGGCTCAACCCGTTCTACCCCTCGCCGCAGCACGACCACGGGTACGACGTGGCCGACTACGTCGACGTGGATCCGCAGTACGGCACGCTGGAGGTGTTCGACCGCCTCGTCCGCGACGCGCACCGTCTCGACCTCAAGGTGCTCATCGACGTCGTGCCCAACCACTGCTCCATCGAGCACGCCTGGTTCGCCGCGGCCGTGGCCGCCGGACGGGGAAGCGCGGAACGTCGGCGCTTCCACTTCGCCGACGGCCGGGGCCCGTACGGAGAGCTGCCGCCCAACAACTGGCGCTCGATCTTCGGCGGCCCCGCCTGGCAGCGGATCACGGAGCCCGACGGCACCCCCGGACAGTGGTACCTGCACACCTTCGCCCCGGAGCAGGCCGACTTCAACTGGCGCCACCCGGACGTCCCGGCGTACTTCGAGCAGGTGCTGCGGTTCTGGTTCGAGCGTGGGGTCGACGGGCTGCGCATCGACGTGGCCCACGGTCTGCACAAGGGCGAGGGCCTGCCGGACCACGACTTCGCCATCGACGACGAGATCACCGGCGACCCGACCAACCCGCATGCCTGGAACCAGCCGGAGGTCCACGACGTCTGGCGCAGCTGGCGGGCGCTCGCCGAGGAGTACACGGCATCGACCGGCCGCGAGAGAGTCCTCATCGGGGAGGTGGGCGTGCTCGACACCGCGGAGCTCGCGGCCTACCAGCGCCCGGACGAGCTGCACCAGAGCTTCTTCTTCGAGTTCCTGCGGGCGCCCTGGGCGGTCGAGGAGCTGCGCGGTGTGATCGACCGCGGCCGCACGACGGTCGCCGCGACCGGATCACCCGTGGCGTGGGTGCTCAACAACCACGACATGCCCCGAGCGGTGACCCGGTACGCCGGCGGTGCCCCGGGCGGACCGATGGGTGACATCGAGCTCGGCATCACGCGGGCTCGTGCGGCCGCGCTGCTCATGCTGGCACTGCCCGGCTCGGCGTTCATCTACCAGGGCGAGGAGCTGGGCCTGCCTGAGGTCACCGACCTGCCGGAGCACGTCCTGACCGATCCGATGTTCCACCGCACGGGCGGTGCCCGCCGGGGCCGCGACGGCTGCCGGGTGCCGCTGCCCTGGGACTCGGCGCGCGACGCCTGGGGCTTCTCCCCGGAGCGCACGACCACGGGCACGACGGGCACGACGGGCACGGTGGGCACAGCGGCCACGTGGCTCCCGCAGCCTGACTGGTTCGGCTACCACGCCGTCGACCGCCAGGTCGAGTCCGGCGAGTCCATGCTGCACCTCTACCGCGAGGCGATCGCACTGCGCCACCGCGTGCCCGACCTGTCCACCGGCGAGTTCCGGTGGCTGCCCACCGAGCCCGGGGTGCTGGCCTTCACGCGGGGCGACGGCTTCGCCTGCGTGGTCAACTGCTCGTCCGAGCCGGTGCTCATGCCCGTGAACGGTCATGTCCTGCACGCCAGCGACGCCGAGGTCGGCGAGAAGCTGCCGCCCGACAGCGCGGCGTGGCTGCTCGTGGGGCAGCGTGATGACTGACCGCATCCGGCCATTGTTGCTCGGCTACATCCGTGAGGCCGTGCTCGGGAGCGAGCGCCTCGCCAGCGCCCAGACACGTCTCGAGGCATTCGCACACGACGAAGGATTCGCACTCGGCACGGTCTTCATCGACCGACGCCACAGCCTGCCGGGCGCTTTCGACGCGCTGATGCAGGAGATCCGCCGCGGCGACGAAGCCTGGGGCATCGTCATTCCGGACGTCGGCCACCTGAACGAGGCGAACTACCGGGTGATGAATGCCGGCCGGCACGACTACACGAGCACGACCGTCCTCGTCGCCAACGCGATCGCGTCCTCGCGCCTCCCCTAGACCGGCGGACCTGGCGTCCGAGCCCCTCCCCTATCGACGCCAGGTCCGCCTCCCCACCTCCCCATCTCGGCCCCGTCTCGGCGTCAAGGCCCTGCATCGTCGACGCCGCGACGGCGTGCGCAGTGGCGTGACCTTCGTCTCATGTCAGGACATTAGTACGTAAGTACATCCTAGTCTCGCCGGTTAACCCCGGGCCACACCTTCGTACCTGCTCCGACGAGTACGACTGCGGCACGGGGTCCATGCCGCCGAGAGCTCCTCTCGGCGGCCGATTCCACCGACGCAAGGAGGCTCGGTATGTCACACGGGGCACCAATCACCAGCTCCAGCGGAATCGCACTACCCCCACTGCGGCCAGGTCCGCACCAGCGCAGGCTTGATCTCATCGCCGTCGTCGCGACGTTCGGCGGCCTGCTGTTCGGCTACGACACCGGGGTGATCAACGGGGCTCTCGAGCCCATGAAGCACGACCTCGGTCTCACCACGGTCACCGAGGGCCTGGTGACAGCGACCCTGCTCGTGGGCGCCGCTGTCGGCGCCATCGTCGGCGGCCGGATGAACGACACCCTCGGTCGGAAGAAGACCCTGACCATCGTCGCGGTCATCTTCTTCGTCGGCACGGTGGGTGGCGTGATCGCCCCCAACCTGGCGGTGATGCTGCCCTCCCGCATCATCCTGGGCTTCGCCGTCGGGGCCGCCTCGGTCACGGTCCCGGTCTACCTGGCCGAGCTCGCGCCGACAGAGCGCCGCGGCACGCTGAGCGGTCGCAACGAGCTGGCCATCGTGGTCGGGCAGATGCTCGCCTTCATCATCAACGCCGTCATCGCCAACGTCTGGGGACACCACGACGGCGTGTGGCGCTACATGCTGGCCGTCGCCGCGGTCCCGGCGGTGTGTCTGTTCGTCGGCATGTTGCGCATGCCTGAGTCGCCTCGCTGGCTCATCTCCAAGGGCCGCCACGACGACGCCCTCCAGGTTCTGCTGCAGGTGCGCAACGAGGACCGGGCCAGGGCCGAGATCGCCGAGGTCGAGCATCTCGCGGAGGAGGAGTCCGAGTCGCAGACCGGCGGCTGGGCCGATCTGAGCGTCCCGTGGATCCGTCGGATCGTGATCGTCGGCTGCGGCTTGGCCATGGCCCAGCAGCTCACCGGCATCAACTCGGTCATGTACTACGGCACCCAGCTGCTGACTGAGGCAGGCTTCTCCGCCAGTGCGGCGCTGATCGCCAACATCGCCAACGGCGTGCTCGCCGTGGCCGGCTCGGCGATCTGCCTGTTCTTCGTGATCGACAGGATGCCCCGTCGGCAGCTCATCGTCCGAGGCTTCGTCGCCACGACGTCGGTGCACGGCCTCATCGTCATCGCCGCCACCGTGATGCCGCAGGGCATCATGCGGGCGTACGTGATCCTGATCCTCTGCGTGACCTTCGTGTTCTTCATGCAGCTGGCCCTCAACGTGCCGGTCTGGGTCTGCCTCTCGGAGCTGTTCCCGCTCCAGCTGCGCGGGTTCGCGATGGGCCTCAGCATCCTGTGCATGTGGCTGATGAACGCCGCGCTCACGTTCGCCTTCCCCATCATCGTCGGCCTGACGGGACTGCAGGGGATCTTCTCCCTCTTCTTCGTGGTCGGCGTCATCTCGGTCGTCTTCCTGTGGAAGATGCTGCCGAACACGAGCGGACGCTCACTGGAACAGCTGGAGGAGGCGTTCGCCGGTGGCGACTTCCGCTGACGAACCCGACTCGACACGAGTCAGCAATCCCGTCTACTCCCTAGGAGGCTCGACCCATGACCATCCTGGTCGCCGTACCCGATAGCAAGGAGGGCGCCGTCGCCCTCGCCGCCGCAGCAGACGAGGCCGAGCTGCTCGGCACCGACCTCGTCGTCGTCAACCTCGGCCTGAATCCCCTGGACACCTCGTCGCTCCCCCCGACGCTCAAGGTGACGGTCACCAAGCGAACCGGCAAGTCCGACCGTGACCCGGTCGACGCGGTCCTGGCCGACATCGAGGAGTACGGCGCCACACGCCTCGTCATCGGCGTGAGACGTCGGTCCCCCGTGGGCAAGGCGCTGCTCGGCAGCGTGAGCCAGGGACTCCTCCTCGAAGCACCTGTCCCGGTGCTCGCGATCAAGATCGACGAACCCCGACGCTGACCGCATCCGGGCTCGGACAGTTGGCGGGGACTCGAACCCCGCCAACTGTCCGCCCTCACCGAGGCGGGAGTGTCCTCATGACGTGGCGGACGCCCCCGACGTGGTCGTGCTCGACGTCAGAGCGCCGTACAGCTCGACCTCGGCGACATTGCCGTTCCACGACGACTGGTTGACGAGGCGCAGGTAGCGGAACGAGCCGTCGCGCAGCATGGCGCTCGCCGGGACGTCGTACCACGTCCCCTCCGAGGCCCCGGCCACCGGCGCCGTGAGGTCGGCCCACGTCGTGCCGTCGTTCGAGCCCTGCACCACCATCCCGTTGAGCCGCGACGCGAAGCCAGGGCGGGGCAGCAGCACCACCTCGTCGAGATCGAGACTCCGGCCTGCGCCGAGGTCGACGACGTAGTACGAGCCCGCCCCCGTGGTGAGGTCTCCGAAGGTCGTGCCGTCGCGGTCGAAGAGGAGGTCGCCCACCTCGTCTGCGCCGAGTCCGGTGCCCGGCCACTGTGGCGCTGACGCCGTGACCGTCGCCTGCGACGCGACGTCGATGCGCCGGGCCGCGTCGCCGGCCACGAACAGCCGGGACCCGTCGCTCGGCACGTATGCCGTCGGGCCAGGTGTGCCGTCGGCGCTGTCGTAGTCGACGGAGAAGCTCACCTCGCCCACGGGGACGTCCCGCATCACGGCATCCGCCGTCCAGTGCACCCCGTCGGTCGAGCGCACGGTGGCCGCCACTCCCTGGATCGCGACACGTACGTTCTGGATCGGTTCGCGGGCCGTCACCGTCACCCGCGCCGTGTCCCCGAGCGAGATCTTGCTCGCGATGGCGGCGTCGGACCCGAGACTCACCGACTCCAGCAGGTTGTCGACCTCATGGCGCTCGCCGAAGATGTGGAACTCGTTGATCTCGAAGAGGTTCCGCACGATGCCGTACAGCACGTCGGGCTGCGGCTTGAGCAGCTGGACCTTGATGAAGCGGAACTGGTCGTCCACGAGATCGTCGGCCACGTCGAGCGTGTTGTAGTCCTGCGTGTATGCCGTGACCCCCGGGGTGAGCCGCGTCCAGGTGCGCTTGTCGTTGGAGCCGAAGACGGCCGAGTTCGCGAGGCGGTCGGCGAAGATGTTGCTCTGGAAGCCGAACTTCCGCGCCGAGACCCGGAAGTCCGGACCGAAGTCGAGCGTGTGCGACAGGTTGACCGCCTGGCCGTAGGACGTGCCGGTCTGGTCGTCGCCGTCGACCATGCTGAAGACCTTGGTGCCCATCGTCGAGGACGCGACGGTGGCCGGGTAGTCGAACGACCCGTCGACCGGGCTGGTCGGCGTGAGCCGCTCGAGTCCCGCCGTGGCCACGAGCAGTGCGTCGAGGGCGTCCTGGAACGCCGCGTCCGTGGCCCGGGAAGCCGCCTTGAGCGCGTCGGCCCGGGCCTTCTCGAACGCGTCGCGGGTCGCGGCGACGTAGTAGACCTTCGGGTCGAAGCCGTGGGACGCGGCGGCGACGGCGGACTTGCGGTCCCTGACCGCCTCGAGCACGAGGCGCTTCGCCGCGACGGTGGTGCCGTCGGAGACCCAGACGGTGGCGGTGGCCGATCCGGTCGCGGAGGGCCGCCACGTGAGCTGCCCGGTCGCGGCGTCGAGGGCGGCACCGGCCGGCAGGGCGGCCGCACCGTAGGCCAGGTGTGCCGCCGGGTCGGTGTCCGTGGCGGACAGGTCCACCGTCCGCAGAGCCCCGGCGACGGCGATCGTCCGCATCTGCGTCGTGCCCGAGCGGAAGACGGGCGGCGTCAGCTGGGTTCCGGCGGCGAGGTTCATGGCGTCGAGGTCGACGCCGGCGCCCGCCCCCTTCGCAGTGATGAACAGGAGGTCGCCGATCCCGTCCGCCTCACCCAGCTGCACGGTCACGTAGCGCCATTCGCCCCCGGTGTCGGGCAGCACGAGCGGCTGGCTGACGCCGGGTGCGAGGGTGAGCACGGCGGGGCCGTCGGTGCGGACTCGGAAGCCGATGACCTTGCGGCTGTTCAGACCGTTGAGGAAGGCGATCTTCGAGCCGGTGGTGGTGGCCCCGAGGCGCACGAAGGAGGTCTGTCCCTCTGTCAGGGTGCTCACCGTCCCGGCGAGCTCGTGGTAGCGCTGCTCGATCTGCTGCACGTTCGGGTCCGTCTGCGCCGGTGGCAGGTAGCGCGCTCCCTCCGCCTGCGCCGCCTCGGGGACGTAGAGCCAGAAGTCGCCGCCGCCGTCGACGTTGTCCCAGTTGTTGTTCGGCGAGCCGCCGTAGTAGAAGCTCTGCGGCTGACGCTTCGTGAACGCCTCGTAGAAGTGGGGTGCCTTCTTCGAGAGGTCCTCGTGTCGGACGTAGGTGTAGTAGTAGAAGAGGTCCCAGAAGTTCGTGGTGTTGTAGCGACCGCGGTACGACCCGGAGATGTGGTTGTACGTGTCGCGGATCGTCCCGTCCGGCGAGATCGCGTAGGCGACGGGGGTCCACTCGGTGTCGTTGCCGAGCATGAACGACCAGAAGTAGTCCGCGGCCGCGAGGATCCGGTCGTCGAGGAACTCGTACGGCCCGACGGCGTCGCTCCGGGTCGAGACGGTGCCCGTCGTCGGGTCGACCTTGGTGCCCTGGGCGAGCAGCATGCGCGAGATGATCGCGGAGTTGGTCAGGTCGCCGCCGCCGTGGGCCTGGTCCCGCCCCATCTCCATGTGCTGCACGTGCGGGTCGGCGATCGGCTCACCCGTCTTGTCGTTGCGGTCGACCCACCGGAACAGCCGGCTCACCGATCCGTTGAAACCCTGGTCGTCGGCGGTCTTGTTCACCGTGAACCACTCGACCGCCTCGTCGTACCGGGCGCGGTTGTCGGTGAAGATGTAGCCGGCCATGGCGCCCAGCAGCGGGTAGTTGTGCTGGTTCATGAAGTAGTTGTTCGCGTGCTGGAACGTCTCGGTGACCGGCGTGACGAGGTTGTTCGTGAATGCCGTCGTGTCGGCGTCGGTCCACGGCGCGGTGCCGTCGTCGCACGAGCTGTAGCGCAGGATCTCGGCCGCGGTTGCCATGCGGTTCAGCGGGATTCCGGTGTGGATGTGGGAGTCGGTGAAGTAGACGTAGCCGTTCGGGTCCATCTGCTCCCAGATCCGGATGATGGCCAGGGCGTTCTGCCGGTAGACCTTCTCGCCCGTGAGCACCCACATGAGGGCCTGCGTGTAGGCCTTCAGCCCGTCGGCGATGAACCTCGAGTTGAAACCCTGGCTGTTGAAGGCCGTCGACGCCGGCAGAGTGGGGTTCGAGGAGCTGCGGTTGCTCGACGTGGCCGTCCGCGAGGCGGCCGAGGACGTCGTCATCGAGGTGTAGTAGGTGAACCACGGCTCGGCCTGCGCCGCCACCTGGGCGCGGGCGTTCTCGAGGACCGGCTTCGTCAGGCCGACGCCGGGGTGCGTGAAGCCGGCGGAGCTGACGTGCTCGGTGATCTGCACGGCGCACGTCTCACCGGCCGCTGCGGTCGCCGGTGCGGCCGCCGGTGCGAGCGCGGTGGTCGCACCGGCCGCGCCGGCCCATGGAGCCTGCACGGCTGTGCCGGTGAGCAGCAGCGCCCCGGCGACGGCGGCGAGGGCCCGTCTGACGCGCCTGCCCGCGAACCGTGTCGACGGGCTGTCGGCTGTCCTGGTCATTCGTCTCCTCCTTGTGGAAGTTCGGGCGCCGTCCTTGGCCCCCGAGCAGCGGCTCGACGCCGGTGTCGAGCCGCTGTGACACAGTCGTGGCACGCGGGGCGTGCGTCAGGTGATGAGCCCGCTGACGGGGTCGACGGACCACTCGTCGCGCCAGGACAGGGCCGCGCGTCCATCGGCGATGGTGAGCGGCAGCCAGACCGCGGGCGACCCCGCGAGGTCGTCCCTGCGCCAACGATCACCGACATAGACGTAGGACGTCGTCTCACGTCCGGCGACGGTGACGACGGTGCTCGTCTGCGAGTCGAAGGTCGACGACCCGGCCGGCGCGACATCGCGCCACGGGCTCCACGGTCCCGCGAGGTCGGTGGCCGTGGCGTACTTGTTGTCGTTGGTGGACCAGCCGGTGAGGTCGGACCCGAAGAGGTGGTAGACCCCGTCGACCTTGACGAGCGCGGGGCTCTCGTAGCCGTGCACGCCCTGCGGCGTCAGCGTCGTGCTGACGATCCGCGCGACGCCGAGGTAGTCGTCGGACAGGCGGTAGACGTGCAGCCCGTGCTCGCGGTCCTCCGACATGACGTAGCCCGCGCCGTCGTCGTCCTGGAAGACGCCGATGTCGCGGCTGAGGTGGCCCAGCGGGCGCTCACTGCGGACGTACGCGTACGGGCCCTCGGGACGCGTGGCGACCGCGTACCCGAGTCGGGCATCGGCATAGTCACGGGAGTCGATGTGCAGGAACATGACGTACGTGCCGGAGCGGGGCTCGCGCAGGACCTTGGGCCGCTCGACGATGCGGTCGGGCCGGAGGTCGGGCACCGTCTCGTCCACCGCGAGGGCATGGCCGACGAGCTCCCACGTCGCCAGGTCGGTGGACCGGTAGCAGGACACGCCGCTGAAGAGCTGACCGCGCGCCTTGTCCTCCCCCCAGGCCCAGTACGTGTCGCCGAACCGCTGGATGCCCACGCCGTGCAGCTGCGCGACGTCGCCGTGCTGGTCCCGGAAGACGGTGCCGGGCCGGATCACGCCCGTCACTTCAGGCTCCCGAGCGACACTCCGGAGCGCCAGTAGCGCTGCATGGCGACCATGAGCAGGACCATGGGGAGGCTCGCGACCAGAGCGCCGATGATGACCATGCCGGTGAGGTCGTACTGCGAGTCCACGCCGCGCTGCAGCCAGGAGTAGAGACCGAGCATCACCGGCCACTTGCCCGAGTCACGCAGGAAGACGAGGGGGCCGAAGAACGCGTTCCACTGGGCGACGAAGTGCAGCAGGAAGATCGTGGCGCCCGCGGTCGTCATGAGCCGCAGGGCGATCTGCCAGAAGATGCGGTACTCCCCCGCACCGTCGATGCGCGCCGCCTCGATGAGCTCGCTCGGCACTGCAGCCTCCGCGTAGACCTTGGCGAGGTAGACGGAGAACGCCGAGAAGCAGCTGGGCAGGATCATCGCCCAGACCGAGTCGAAGAGCCCGATGCGGACGAAGAGCAAGTAGGACGGGATCGTGAGGAGGGCACCGGGAATGAGGAACGAGCCGATGACGAGCCCCATCGTGAGCCCGCGCCCGCGATAGGTGTACTTCGCGAGCCCGTATCCTGCGGCGAGTGAGATGAGCGTGAGCCCGACCGAGCTCGCCGCCGAGTAGAGCAGGGAGTTCGCGAGCCAGCGCGGGTAGGCCGCGTCCTGGTAGGTGAAGAGCTGCCGGAGGTTCTCCACGAGGTTGACGTCGGCGAACCACAGGCCGTTCGTGCGGTAGAGGTCCTCGCGGGTCTTCGTCGCCGCGACGACGAGCCACCACACAGGGGCGACGGAGTAGAGGACGAAGACACCGAGGCCGAGCATGACCAGTCCCCGGTTGCGCCGGCTCGCCGAGGTGCCCGGCGGCTCGTCGGCGCCACCGCCCCGTCGGGACCGCGTCGGTCCCACGGGCGGACGGACCGGTCGTCGCCCGGCCGGCAGTGCCGCTGCGGAGGCCTCCGTCGCGGGCGGAGCCGTCAGCTGTGCGCTCATCAGGTGGCCTCCTTCGAGAACCGGTAGACGACGGCTGACATCACACCGACGACGACGGCCAGCACGATGGACAGCGCGGTCGCGTAGTTGATGTCACCGACCTTGAATGCCGTGTCGAAGATGTACATCGCCGGGGTGAAGTCCCTCGTGATCGCCTCGGGACGCACCGCCCTGAACAGCGTCGGTTCCGCGAAGAGCTGGACCGTGCCGATGATGGAGAGCAGCGTCGTCAGCACGAGCGAGGAGCGGACGTAGGGCACCTTGATGGACCACGCGATGCGCAGGTCACCGGCGCCGTCGACGCGCGCCGCGTCGAAGATCTCGCCAGGGACGCCCTGGAGCGCCCCGTAGAGGATGAGCATGTTGAAGCCGACGGTGTTCCAGAGGAGGAGGTTGCCCATCGACGTCCAGACCATCTCGGACGAGTAGAAGTCGACGTCGAGGCCGAGCAGGGCGGCTATCGGCCGCAGGGGGCCGACGACCGGGCTGTAGAGGTAGAGCCAGATCATCGTGGCGACCATGCCGGGGATCATGTACGGCACGAGGAGCAGCACGCGGTAGCGGCCGGCCCAGCGGCGCCGCATCGCGTCGAGCAACAGCGCCATCGACAGCCCGGTCGCCTGGGTCAGCGGGATGATGACGGCAGCGAAGATGAGCACCCGACCCATGCCGGACCAGAACGTGCCGTCGCTGGATGCCTTTGCGAGCTGGTCGAGCCCGGTGAACTGCACCGTCTTGTCACCGCCAAGCCCGAGGCCCGACGTCTTGGTCGTGTAGAAGGTCTCGGAGATACCGAGGACCAGCGGGACGAACGTGAAGAGGCCGAAGCCGAGCAGGAAGGGGAGCGAGAAGCTCGCGCCCTTGAGGTCCCGCATGACTCGCCAGCTCAGGCGTCGCCCTTCGGCGCGACGACGTCCGCCCTCGGGTGGGTGCGCCGTCGTGACCGGGCTCGAGACGAGCGTCGTCTCGGTCGACATCGTGTCTCCGTCCTGTAGGGGTGCTCGCCGCAGGGTGCCCTGCGGACCGGGCCCGATCGCCGGGCACGGTCCGCGTCGGCGCTCATCCGACGGTGTAGCTGATGCCCTTGCCGTCGAGGTCGCTCGTGATGAACTGCTGCACGTTCTCGAGCGCCTGGCGCAGCGTCTGCTTGCCCGCCACGGCCTTGCCCCACTGGTCCTGGAGCTCGGGGAACCATGCGTTGTAGTCGGGTCCGGTCTCGAACTTGCCGATGACCTTCTGCTGCGAGGCGACGACGATCTTTCCGACCTGCGCCTTCGGCTCTCCGAAGAGGCCGTCGGGGACGATGCCCTCGGTGTACGCCGACGGGTCGGCGATCTGTGCCGGGAACGCGATGGCGCCGGACTCCGGGTCCTTGCTCGCCGCGATGCCGTCGGGGGTGGCAGCGAAGAGGGCGTACGCCAGGGCAGCCTCGGGGTGCTCGCACCCCTTGGGGACGAACGAGGGGTTGGTGCGACCGGGCACGCCCGCGTCGGGGGTGTCGGCCCACGTCGGGTTGGTCACCGCGGCCCAGTCACCCTTGGACTGCTTGAAGTTCGTGGCGTAGCCGCCCATCGACCACCAGGCGAGCGGGACGTTCGCGAGCTTGCCGCTGTCGAAGTAGGCGTAGAGCGCCGGCCTGTCCTTGTAGGTCTCGTTGGAGACCCAGTCGTTGTCGATGAGCTTCTGGTAGAAGTCGATCGCCCGGAGCGTGCCCTTGTCGAGCAGGTTGACCCTCCAGCGATCGCCGTCGATCGCGAACCACTCTGCGCCCGACTGCTGGGCCATGTTGATGAAGCCGCTCGGGTCCTCCCCTGGGAGGTTGAGTGAGTCGACGCCTGCGGCCTTGAGCTTGGGCGCGACCGCGAGCAGCTCCTCCCACGTCTTGGGCACGGGCACGCCGACCTTGTCGTACACCGCCTTGTTGACCATCATGAACTGCGCGTCGACGCCCGACGGCAGACCGAAGTAGCGCCCGTTCACCTCGGCCGAGGCGCGCGCACCGCTGCTGAAGGCCGCTTCCTTGGCCTTGACGATGTCGGTGATGTCCTGCGCCCAGCCCTCGGCCACGACGCTCGTCAGCCCGGTGAAGCCCTTGACGACGCACGGAACGGGGCCGCCGGAGGCCATGAGGTTCTGGAAGTTCGTCTGGGCGGCCTCGTTGGACGCCGGGGTGACGAGCTTGATGCGGTAGTCCTGCTGGCTGGCGTTGAAGGCGGCGACGACGTGCGGAACGGAGGTCGTGTCCCAGTCCCACATCTCCACGGTGACCGGGCCACCGCCGCCGGCGGCGGACGCGCCGCTCCCGGTGGACGGCTGGGGCGTGCTCCCGCAGGCCGAGAGCAGCAAGGCCCCGGCAGCTGCCGCGGCAGAGGCGCGCAGGGGGATGGTCGATCGGACGCCGCGGGGGTGCGTGCGCATCGGTCACTCCTTCGTGATCAGCGGTACGGCGGATAACGTTCTCCCAAACCTTCCCGTCCGCGCGTCATCATGTCAAGACCCCCGCGCCGCTTTCGCCGAGAAACTCTCAGGCCTGAGATCTCGGCTCCAGCGTGCTTCATTCTGGCTCAATAGGATTCACGCGCGGCGTGCATCGAGGTGCCGCTTGGACGGGTGCGCGCGCGAGCCACAGCGTGGATGGGCTGTCGTGAACCGTTGTGCCGTGATAACGATATCCCCACACATCAACGAAGGAGCAGTTCATGGCGACGACGACGGCCGGCATCGAGAGAGACCTCGCGTGGGGCAACGCGATGGTGACGCTGCACATCACGACGGCGCCCGACGCCCCACCGGCGCTGCGCGCCATCACCCTGGCCGACGAGCCGGTCCCGGACGTAGCGACCGCCTCACTCGTCCCGGTCGTCGAGGTCTCGATCGCGGGCGACGGCAAGCTCGGCACCGCCGGCAAGCGGCACGTCGACGGGGCCGCCGCCCAGCGACTGCGGCTGTGCGCTGTGCGCGACGAGACCGTCCCGGGCGGGCGCCGCCTCACCCTCGAGCTCTCCGACGACGCCACGCTCGCGGCGGAGGTCGTCTACGAGCTCGCCGACGGCGCCACAGTGGTGCGCACCCACGTCGAGCTGACCGCCATGGCACCGGTCGCGGTCGAGCACGTGTCCTCCTTCGCCCTGGGCGGCCTGTTCCACGGACGCGACTGGGACCGCTCCGTGCGACTGTGGCGCGCAGCAAACCCATGGAGCGGCGAATATCGTTGGAGTGCAACCAGTCTGGGCGACCTCGGCCTCGTCGACGTCCGGATGACGCGCTACGGTCAGGTCGGCACCAAGAACCGCGTCGCGACGACGTCCACCGGCGCGTGGTCCACGTCGGAGCACCTGCCCCTGCATGTGCTCGACGACGGCCGCCAGCAGCTCTTCTGGCAGGTGGAGAACAACGGCGCCTGGCACACGGAGGTCGGCGACCGCCACGACGGCCTCTACCTGCTCGCCTCCGGACCCACGTGGCACGAGCACCAGTGGCGGGTCGACCTCTCCCCCGGCGAGTCGTTCCGCACGGCGGACGCGTCGTTCGGCGTCACGCGGGACGGGTGGGACGGCATCGGGGCCGCACTCACCGGGCACCGCCGGCGCGCGGCCCTACCCCACCCCGACCACGTCGCGCTGCCGATCGTCTTCAACGACTTCCTCAACGGCCTCATGTCCGACCCGACGACCCACCGGGTGCTCCCCCTCGTCGAGGCGGCTGCGGACCTCGGCGTCGACGTCTACTGCATGGACGCCGGGTGGTACGACGACGAGGACGGCGGCTGGTGGGACTCCGTCGGCGAGTGGCGCCCCTCGGTCAACCGGTTCCCGGGCGGCGGCCTCGATGCGGTCATGGATCGCGTGCACGCACTCGGCCTGGGCGCCGGACTCTGGCTGGAGCCCGAGGTCGTGGGCCGCCGCAGCGCGCTGGTCGACGTGCTCCCGCCCGACGCGTTCTTCTCGGTGGCCGGGCACCGCACGCTCGAGTGGGGACGTCACCAGCTCGACCTGCGCCACCCCGCCGCCCGGGCTCACCTCGACGGTCGCGTGGACGACCTGGTGCGCCGGTTCCGTCTCGACTACCTCAAGCTCGACTACAACATCGACATCGGACCGGGCACCGACGGCGGCGGCCGGGAGACGCCGGGGCACGGCCTGCTCGAGCACTCTCGCGCCCACCTCGACTGGGTCCGCGACGTCATGAGACGGCACGACGGGCTGACCATCGAGGGCTGCGCCGCCGGGGGGAGCCGGGGCGACGGTGCGAGCGCGGCGACCTTCCCGCTGCTCTCCCTGACGGACCAGCAGGACCACCGGCTCATGCCGCCGATCGTCGCCGGCTCCTCGACCGCGCTGACGCCGGAGCAGAGCGGGGTCTGGGCGTCCGTCGACGGCTCGATGACCGACGAGGACCTGGCGTTCTCGCTGTGCACGAGCATGCTCGGCAGGATCCACCTCGCCGGACGCATCGACACCCTCTCCGAGAGGCAGCGGACCCTCGTCCGCTCGGCTCTCGACGTCTATCGGGGGCTGCGCGACCGGATCCCGTCGATGGTCCCGTTCTGGCCCGCGGGCCTACCGGGCTGGCACGACGACTGGCTCGCCTACGGCCTGCGCGACGCGGACGGCGCGTACCTCGTCGTGTGGCGCCGTGGAGGGCCGGCGACGTGGCGGTTGGCGCTCGACCCGCGGTGGGTGGCCGCCACTGCGGCCACGGTCGTGTTCCCCGAGCCGGCGAGCGCGCCGACAACTGTGCCCGAGGTGACGCTCTCCGACGGCGTCCTGGACCTCGCGCTCCCAGTCCCGGCGGCTCGGCTGGTCCGACTCACCTGGTGACACCGAACCCATTGCCGTGAGCCCCTCGCCGACCACGACCGACGAGGGGCTCACGGCGCGGGTCAGGATCGCGTCGTCAACGACCCTCCCCGTCGACGGCGATCCGGATCTCGCGTTCGAGCTCGTGCGCGTGGAGCCGGTGAGCCGGTGTGGCGTCCGGCCCGCAGGAGTTGCTGCCCAGGCCGTGGTGCGCGAAGTCCAGCGTCAGGTGCGTCGTCGCCCCGGGCTGCAGGTCGGTGGGGTGCGCGGCCGCTGCGAGGGCCGTGGACGACCAGGGACGGACCGCGAAGCCGAAGGGCGTGTCGTGGGCCAGCCTGAGGGTCGTCCCGTCGTCCCAGCGGACGGCGGCGGACCACACCTCGGACCGGAGGCCGTTCTCCTGCGGCTTGAGGTACGGCGTCTGAAGCTCCGTGACACTCGCTCGCCAGGCACCGACGCGTACGCCGTCGCGGCTGTCGCGGTAGGACTCCCCCGGGCCGAGACCGAGCCAGTCGACCGAGGCGACCCCGGCGGGAAGACCGAACCACAGCCCGATCCGCGGCACGTAGACCGGGCGCCGGCTCGCCGAGCCGTCGGGGTTGCGGGGACCGCGCATGCTCCACTGCCCGATCGGGACGACACGGAGGCGCAGCGCCAGAGCATCACCGGTGCTCCGCCAGGACGTCGTCGTCCGGAAGCCGGCGTCGGTTCCGGCTGCGAGTGTCGTGGACGACACGACGAGCTCGTCCCCGACGACGTCGACCTCGTCGACCCGGTGGAGGAGCCGATCGAGTCCGAGCTCCTGCCACGCGCGGTCGTGGCCGAGCCAGCCGCGGTCGTTGTCCGTCGGGGCGCGCCAGACGTCGAGCCGCGGCCCCTGCAGCACCAGGGATCCCAGGGCCGTGAGGTCTCCTGAGTGGTCGAACGTCGCACGGTCGATCCGCCAGCCGTCCTCGTCCCGCTGCGGCCTCGCGGCGCCGACGCGCGCCGGCACGGGCGGTCCGGTGACGACGTGCTGGCCGACGGCGATCTCGTGACCCTCGGGCAGTGCAGGGGTGGGCTGCGCGATGACGACCCTGACGGTGACGACTCGTCGGCTTCCGGGCGGCGGTATCGCGGGCGAGGGCAGGAGCGCCTCAGACACGTCGCGTGCGGCCACGACCGGCACGTCGAGCTCACCGGACTCCTCCGCCCGGCCGTCGAGCTCGACCGTCCAGAGGAAGCGAAGACCCGCTGTGTCGATGACGTCGTGACGGTTCTCGATCCGGACGGTGAGACCGCCGGCCCCGTCGACGAAGCCCACGCGCACGGGTGCGATCACGGCGGCATATTCGAGCAGGCCCGGGGAGGGCGTGCGGTCCGGGAAGAGGAGCCCGTCGGCGATGAAGTTGCCGTCGTGCACGGGCTCGCCGAAGTCCCCGCCGTAGGCGAAGAACTCCCGACCCTCCCGGTCGACCTGACGGATGCCGTGGTCGATCCACTCCCAGACGAACCCGCCGTGGAGCCGCTCGTAGCGGTCGAAGAGCGCCTCGTACTCGGTGAGCCCGCCCGGGCCGTTGCCCATGGCGTGGGCGTACTCGCAGAGCAGCATCGGCAGGCCGCGGCGGTGCGCGTCGGCGGTCGCGTCGTTCGTGCGGGCGTCCGCACCCTGGCCGATGAGCTCGGTCTCGGCGTGGTCGGGGTACATGCGGCTGTAGACGTCGACGTAGGAGCTGTCGAAGTCGCCCTCGTAGTGCACGAGCCGGCTCGGGTCGCGGTCGTGCACCCACTCCGCCATCGCGCGCAGGTTGTCGCCGACGCCCGACTCGTTGCCCAGTGACCAGATGATGACCGACGGGTGGTTCTTGTCGCGCTCGACGGTCCGCTCCATGCGGTCGAGGTATGCCGTGCGCCAGCGCGGGTCGGCGCTGGGGTTGCCCTGCCAGCCCACGAGCTCGAAGCCGTGCGTCTCGAGGTCGCACTCGTCGATGACCCAAAGGCCGAGCTCGTCACAGAGGTCGAGGAAGCGGGCGTCCGGCGGGTAGTGGCTCGTGCGGACGGCGTTGACGTTGTGCCGCTTCATGAGCAGCACGTCCGCCCGCAGCACGTCCTCGCTCAGGGTGCGGCCCGTGTCCGGGTGCCATTCGTGCCGGTTGACGCCGCGGAAGCGGATCGGCGCGCCGTTGACGGTGATGACGCCGTCGACGACCCGGACGGTGCGGAAGCCCACCCGGACGGAGAGCGTCTCCCCCTCGCTGCGGATGACCACGTCGTAGAGCCGCGGCGTCTCCGCGGTCCACGGCGAGGCTCCGGCGATCCGGAGCTCCTCACCTGCGGGCAGGCCCTCGACCCCGAGCTCGGGCACGTCCACCGTCGCGGGCACGTCGGTGACGACCCGGAGCACGCCCTCGCCCGTCGTGTGGTCGAAGTCCGCCATGACGTGGTGGTCACCGATGCCGCCGGCGGGTCGCTCGAGCAGCCGCACCGATCGGAAGATCCCCGAGACCCACCACATGTCCTGGTCCTCGAGGTAGCTGCTCGCGGACCACTGGCTCACCCGCACGGCAAGCAGGTTCCGGCCCTCGCGCAGCGCCGGCGTCGCGTCGAACTCCGTCGCCAGGCGGCTGCCCGTGCTCCACCCCAGCTGCACCCCGTTCAGCCACACCGTCGCGTGCGAGTCGACGCCCTCGAACCGCAGGGTCCACGACGACGAGCCGAGGTCCTCGAGCTCGAACCAGCGGCGGTACTCCCCGGTCGGGTTCTCGTCGGGCACCGCCGGCGGGTCGATGGGGAAGGGATAGATGACGTTGGTGTACGCGGGGACGCCGTAGCGAGCCTGGCCGCGGGGCAGGAGCTCGCCGCCCGCGTCACGCAGCCCCTGCAGCTGCCAGCAGCCCGGCACCGACACGCGGTCCCACGCGCTGTCGTCGAACGACGGCTCCGCGATGCCCTGCGTCACGTCGCGCAGGCCGCCGGCGAGGCGAAAGCTCCAGGACCCGTCGAGGTCGAGCACTCGGGCGTCGCTGGCCGCCACGGACCGGGGGGCGAGTCGGCCGGCGCCGGGCTCGAAGCTGGTCAGGGCGGCGCGCCCGCCGTCGTCATGGGACTCGTGCACAGTCTCTCCTTTGTAGTGTCCGGGCCATTCTCGGGTTGAGCGACCTCGACACCGAGGCCGTTTCCGAGGCTCGAGACCGGGCTCCGGATGCCTCTGACTCTCACGGAGAACGCTATCCCACAGTCCCCTGGTCCTGCCGTGCCCAAGGTGATGCCGTCCACGCGTGCGGGACCCGCCCGGCCCGACCGAGCGCGTACGGCACGGGCGCCGGGGCCAGCGCACCGAGCCGTCGGCGCGGGCACGGCGGCGGTGGCGTGTGGAGCGCTACCGTGATGACGTGCGAGGTGATCGCGTGGAGGTCGTCATCGATGCGGGCGGCGACGTCCGCACGTACGAGATCGAGGCGACGCGCAACGGCCGCCGCGTGGAGATCACGACGACGCGTGGGATCGTCGAGGTGACGGAGGTGACCCGCGGAGGCACGCCGGTGCGCACGGCGCGCTTCATGTCGAGCCGGGTCCTCGCCCTGGTCGAGTATCCCGCCGGCGAGCACCCGATCGGGCAGGAGGTCATCGAGCCCTGACGTGCGGCTCGTGGCGCCGCCGGGCCTGTCAGCGAGCTCGGCCCGCTCGGATAGGGTGGACATCGATGTCCGCCACGGGCGGATCTGCACGTCGGAAGGTGAATGATGGGGGAGGTGTCACCGGCCAAGCCGGCGACCTTGGGCGATGTCGCGAAGCTGGCCGGCGTATCGGTGCCGACCGCCTCGCGGATCCTCAACGGGGGCGTGCGCGGGACCCAGACCGGAAGTGCGGATCTGCGCCTCCGGGTCGAGGAGGCCGCGGCGACGCTCGGGTACTCCGTCAGCACCGCGGCCCAGGCGATCAAGGGCGGGCGTGCACGCAGCGTCGCGCTCCTCGTGAGCGACATCGACGACTTCGGCAGCGCGACGATGATCTCGGGCGTGATGCACGCGGCGGAGAAGCGCGGGATGTCGGTGGCCGTGCGCGCCACCGGCGACGACTCGAAGCGCGAGATCGAGGTCCTGCGGCACTTCAGGGGAGAGCGGCACCGGGCGGTCGTGCTCGCGACGAGCCGCACGACCGATCCCTCCAGAGAGGCGGCGCTGGACGAGGAGCTGAGGCTCCTTCGCGCCCAGGGCGCCCGCATCGTCCTGGTGGGCGACTCCGCGCTCGACTACCCGTCCGTCACCGTGGACAGCCGCACCCCCGCCGCCAGGCTCGCCGCGGAGCTGGTGCGGCACGGACATCGAAGGTTCGCCGTGGTCTCCGGCCCGGCCGACCAGATCACCGCTCGCGACCGCGCTCACGGGTTCCTCGCCGGCCTGGCCGCCATGGGCGTCGCGGTGCCGGAGCAAAGGGTGGTTCACGCGGCGTTCTCCCGTGACGGCGGCTACGCCGCTGTGGACCTGTTGGGCAAGCACATCCACGACCTCGACGTGATCGCGGCGGGCAGCGACGCCATGGCCGTCGGCGTCATCGCGCGCCTGCGTGAGCTGGGCATCAGCTCACCGGGCGACATCGAGGTCTCGGGCTTCGACCACGTCCCCATGCTCAGCGACGTCCTGCCCGGGTTCAGCACCGTGGAGGTGCCGCTCGAGGCGTTCGGTGAGGCGGCCCTCCACCTGGCCGTCGACGAGGACGGTGCCGCGTCGGGCGGAGTCTCCCTGCCGGCCTCGCTCATCGTCCACGGGGTCCGCGTCGACGTCGCGCCGGACTAGGCACACAGTGACGCCCGTTCTCCACCTGACTGCTGCCGTGGCCGGCCCAGTCAGTACCTGATGACGACGCGGCCGTCGATCTTCCCGTGCCTCATCTCGTCGAAGACGGCGTTGATCTCGCTGAGCTCGCGAGTGGCCACCGTCGCGTGGATCTGGCCGCGGGCGTAGAACTCGAGGGCCTCCGCCAGGTCCTGGCGGGTGCCGACGATGGATCCACGCACGGTGAGCCCCTTGAGGACGATCTCGAAGATCGACGCCGGGAAGTCGCCCGGGGGCAGGCCGAGGAAGACGATCGTGCCGCCGCGTCGAGACATGTGGATGGCCTGGCCGAACGCCGACGGGTGGACCGCGGTCACGAGCACCCCGTGCGCCCCACCGGTCACTCTCTGGACCGCCTCGGTCGGGTCCTCGGCGAGCGCGTTGACCAGCAGCTCCGCCCCGTGCTTCTCGGCCAGGGCGAGCTTGTCGTCGGCGATGTCGACCGCGGCCACCCGCAGCCCCATCGCCTTGGCGTACTGCACCGCGATGTGGCCGAGCCCGCCGATGCCGGAGATGACGACCCACTGGCCCGGCTTGGCCTCCGTCATCTTGAGCCCCTTGTACACGGTGACGCCCGCGCACAGCACCGGCGCAACCTCCACCGGGTCCGCACCCTCAGGGATGATCGCCGCGAACTTCGCATCGACGAGCATGTACTCGCCGAACGAGCCGTCCACGCTGTACCCGGCGTTCTGCTGGTTCTCGCACAGGGTCTCCCAGCCGGTCTTGCAGTACTGGCAGTCGCCGCAGGCGGAGTAGAGCCAGGCGTTGCCCACCAGCTGGCCGATCTCGAGGTTGGTGACGCCGTCGCCCAAGGCGACGACCTCGCCGACGCCTTCGTGACCGGGGATGAACGGGGGCTTCGGCTTCACGGGCCAGTCCCCCTCCCCGGCATGCAGATCGGTGTGACAGACGCCGCTGGTGACGAGCTTCACCAGCGCCTGCCCCGGGCCGGGCGTCGGCACCGGGACGTCGTCGATCGTGAGCTCTGAGCCGAAAGCGCGAACAACTGCTGCGTGCATGGTTGCCATGTCAGTTCCTTGGACGTCGTTGTCGTGATCGAGAGCGACGCTAGGTCTGGCGACGTTGCAACCACGTTGCACACTGCTTGTCGCCCCGGCACTGGGGCCGCTCGAGCGAGGTCGGGCCATGACGTACCGGCTGTGTCGGGCGCGCAGCGCTCGGCCCGACCTCACGGGAGGTCGGGCCGGCGACTCAGCAGGACGCCCTCGGGTTGAACGGCTCGAACATGCCAGCGGGGTTGTTCTGCCAGACCCACGCGTGCAGGTCGTAGTGGACGGGCTGGTCGGGCCCGTGGCCCGGCATGGGGCCGGCGAACGGGACACCGAGCAGCGAGGGCCGGTCGGTGTCGGTCGTCGGGTCCTGATCGCCGTCGGCCTGCACCCACTCGACCCCGCCGAGCTTCAGACCGTCGCCCGTGGGCAGGTAGAGCAGCACCGAGGGCCGACGCAGGTCCGGCGGCTGCCCGAGCAGGGAGGGCTTCACGTAGTGGTATCCCATGGCTCCAGCCGGGGCCGCGACGCACTCGTCGGTCGGAAGGTATCCGGCAGCGATCGCAGCCTCCACGTCGTGGTACGGCGCCGTCGCGGCCCGGATGGCGGCAACGGAGTCACCGCGGCCGTCGAGCTCGGCGGACGGCAGCGCCACCGCGGCCAGGGCCGCGGGTGTGAGTACCAGGGCGGCCCCGAGGGCCAGGACGCCACGCAGGGTCTTGTTCATCATTCCTCCAGAAGGTGTTGTGGTGCTGTGGACTCCCGCCGAGCATCGAGCGGGAAGGGTGAACGTGTTGCGCTGGCAGTGCTCGCGGGCTCAGCTGACGGCGAGGCGTCGTCGGTCGGCCAGCCCGATGCGCCGGTCGAACCCGCCAGGGGCGTGGACGTTGAGGAACCGCACGTCGGCGTGGCCGGCGTTGACGATGGCGTGCGGGGTGCCGGACGGCACGAGCACGAAGGTGCCCGGCCCGGCCTGCACCTGACGGGCGTCCTCGCCGACGGTCAGGCTGAGGGTTCCCTCGAGCACGAGGAAGGAGTCGTCCTCCCCCTCGTGGCGGTGGCTGCTGACCCCCTGTCCGGGCTCGAGCGTGACGATCGCCAGGTTGAAGAACGGCGTGTCGTCGCTGCGTGCCAGGAACTCGACATTGCCGACACGGTCTCCCTGACCCGGCGCGACGACCACGACCGGCCGGCTCATCGGGCACCTGCCGATGCGGGCTCACGAACGGTGAGGGCGCCGCCGAAGAGGTTGGTCGGGTCCACGGCCGCCTTGATCCGGCGCAGCCGCTGGAGAGTGTCCCCGCTCCATGCGCGGCGGAGCGCTGCCTCGCCTCCGTTGCCTGCGAAGTTGACGAGTGACGTGCCCGTCGACCACGGCTCGAGGGCGTCCACGACACCGCCCGCAACGACCGGGGCGATGTCGGTGAGCTGCGGGGGCGCCGGCGCGATGACCGAGAGCGAGTAGGCGCCGTCGCGCCCGGCCACCGCGTTCTCGACCTTCGGCGGCCGGGCGAGGGCGCCACCCATCAAGCGCAGCTCGACCATGGCGAGCGGCACGTCGACCCCGGGACCGGCGACGGCGAGCAGGGTCTCGACCACCGCAGGTGACAGCTCCCGCAGCAGACCGCCTCGGGTGACCGCCGGCATCGGCTCCGTGGGGTCCATGTGGATGGCGTCCACGGCGGCGAAAGGCATCGGCGCCACGGAGTCCAGCACGGGTGGCGCCACCCGGCGCATCGGCGCGATCAGCGCCTCGCCGCGGTCAGATGGACCGGCGAACCCGAAGCGCAGCGCCAGGCTGACCACTCCCCGCAGTGGCGGGGGCACCTCCTCGATCGCGGGCAGGCGCAGCAGCGCCACCGACGTGGTGACCGCCTCGGGCATCGTCGGTGCCCAGTGCGAGAACGCGTGCAGCGCGTCCTCGACGGCCTCGGACGGAAAGACCAGGGCGCCGCCGAAGAACTCCGGCACCGGCACCAGGTCGAACTCCAGCGCAGAGACGAGGCCGAAGCTCGACTGGCCGCCGCGCACCGCCCAGAACAGCTCCGGGTCGCTGTCGGCCGTGACCGTCCGGATCTCGCCGTCGGCGCTGACCATCTCGACGGAGCGCACGAGGTCTGCGGCGAAGCCGTGACGTCGTGCGAGATGACCCATCCCCCCGCCAAGCGTGTACCCGACGACCCCGACGCCGGACGACGACCCGGACAGTGGCGCGAGGCCGAAGGGTGCGGCGGTATCGATGACCGTCCGCCAGCGGACGCCGGCCTCGACCCTCGCCAACCGCGCGGCCCGGTCGATGTGGACCCCCTGCATCGCCTTCGTCGAGACGAACACGGTGCCGTCGGCGGGTTCGGCGGCCCCGTGCCCGGTGGCTTGGACGGACACCGGGAGACCCTGGTGCGCCGCGTAGCGCACCGCTGCCGCCATGTCAGCAGCGCTGCGGGCGGCGACCACCACTGCGGGTCGGTGCGTCACCGCCGTGTTGAAGGCCGTTGTCTCGTCCGCGGCTGCCGGGTCGTCACCAGGGAAGACCGGCCCGCCCAGCTCACGAGCCAGCCTCTCGTACCGTGAAACCTGCATGTCCTGTTCCTCCTCGTCGCCCCCGCACCGTGCGGGTCGGCATGGCTTCGACTCTGGAGCTGAGGCCAGGTTGGAGACATGAGGAGATCACGCAGTCGGACCTCAGATGTGGGCCGAGGTCGGCCAGGCAGGCAACCCCTAGGCAGACGGCGTGGAGCCCAGCACGTCGTGGAGCCCGCGCCGGACGGCGACCGTGACCGCCTCGGTCCGGCTGGAGACGTTGAGCTTGGCCATGAGGTTGCTGAGGTGCACGCTCACCGTCTTCTCGCTGATGAACAGTCGCCGACCGATCTCCCGGTTGGTCAGCCCTTCCGCCACGAGGGCCAGGACGTCCCGCTCGCGCCCGGTCAGCACCGGGACCCCTCCACCTGTCGTCACGGCCAGCCGCGCGGCGCTCACCGTCCCTGCGACGGCGCGTTGGAGCGGGAGCGCCCCCAGTTGCTCCGCTGAGGCCGCTGCCTCGCTGGCATGCGCGCGAGCCGCGTCGCGGTCGCCGGCCGCAACGAGGGCCTCGGCGAGCCGCCAGTGGCAGCGGGCCTGCTCGTAGACGTGCCCGTAGCCGAACGCATCCAGCGCAGCCAGCCACTCCTGCACGGCGGGTCGCCCCTGGAGTCGCGCGTGCTCTGCCACGGCGCGGGCACGCCACGCGAGGCCTTCGGGCCCGAGCTCACCCGGCCTGCCGCGTCCACCCTCGACGATCCGCTCGACCCGGCCGATGACGGTTTCACCCTGCCGGAGCGCGACGGCGACTTCCGCGTCGTTGCGCCGCTGCCGAGACAGGGCAGCACCATCGGCCAGTGCGGCCAACCCGATGGCCGAGAGCCACAGTCCGCCGTACATGCCTTCACCGACAGCCGAGTCCAGGTGCTGTTGTGCACGTTCGGCGGCCGCGACCGCCGCGGTGGAGTCGCCAGCCCACGCGAGCCGATCGGCATCGCATCCGCCGGCAACCAGAGCGACCTGCGGGTGGACGCCCCAGCTGTGGTGCAGGTCGGCCAACCGACGCTCCGCGTCTGCGAGGCCCAGGGCCACGGCGGCATAGCAGCTCACCGCGGCAAGACGGGCGGCCGCGGCATCGGGTGGTCGGCGCCCGGACGTTGCTGCGGCCTCCAGGCTCCCGTGCAGGTCACCGGCTGTGTAGCGCGAGACGGCGAGCAGCACCCGCAGCTCGACGCCGGGGTCGCTCCACCGGAGGCCGCTCTCGGTGACCCGGCTCATCGCGGCCTGGAGCACCGGCAGCGAAGCGCTGACGTCACCGTTGTAGTAGTGCAGGCAGGCAAGCGTGTAGTGCGCGCGGAGCTCGGCGGCCAGCTCGCCCTCGGCGCGTGCCAGCTGCGCTGCGTTGCGCAGCCGCTTGGCCGCCCCCTCGCGGTCGCCGTCGATCTCGTCGAGGAACGCCGCGGTCGTGAGTGCGTCCACCTCCAGCGCTCGCTCGCCGGCGGTGTTCGCCTCTGCGACCGCGCGCTCCGCCTGCGGCCGCGCCTCACGGGTGCGACGGGCCGCGAGCAGGGCCCTCGCCAGGGCCACGTGCGCGAGCGCGGTCAGGCCGGCGTCGGTCGGAGAGGACTCCGTGAGCCGCACGGCCTCCTCCGCCAACGTGACCACCTGGTCGGTGGCGTCGATCGCGACGAGCTGGCGAACGAGCTCAGCGCGCGACTGCACCGCCCCAGCGACATCGCTGTCGGCGTCGCAGAGCCGGATCGCCCGACCCGCCCACTCGATCGCCTGGGACGTCTCGCCGGCGAGGCCCGCCGCGCGGGCCGCACGCGTCGCAAGGCCACCGTGGGACACCCCGGCGACCGCGGCGGCACTGGGAACCCCGGGCCACACCGCCAGCGCCTGCTCCAGATGACCCAGGGCCTCGCTCGGCGCGAGCACACGCATCGCGTCCTCGGCGGCCCGGACCGACCACTCCAACGTCTTCGGCGCGTCCTGCGCCTCGGCATAGTGATGGGCCACCTCGGCGGCCGGGGCCCGGCCGCCGGTCGCCGCCTCGAGCGCGGCCCCGTAAGCCGCATGCAGCCGGGCCCGCTCGCCGGGCAGCAGGTCCGCGTACACGGCAGCGCGGAGGAGGTCGTGGGTGAGGGAGTATCCAGCGCTGTCCGCGGTCAGCAGGCCCTCCCCCATGGCGACGCGCACCGCCGCTTCTGTCGCGGCCTGGTCCAACGTCGCCACACTGCGCAGCACGTGGTCCGGGACGGGGTGCGACACGACCGCGGCGGCCCGCACGATGTTCCGCGCGTCGTCCGGGAGCCTGTCCAGCGCGCCGACCAGCAGGTCTGCCAGCGCTCGCGGGAGTGCCTCCTCGACGCGCGCTACGCCCCCGACGGCTGCCGCCAAAGCCTGGATGTAGTACGGGTTCCCGCGTGTCCGGCGGGCCACCTCGGCGGCGACCTCCACGGTTGGCGGGTCGCCGTCCAACAGCCCCAGGAACTCAGCCACCTCTGCTGCGGAGAACGGCTCGAGGTCGAGGCGCCGCACGGTCGGCAGCCGACCGAGCTCGCTGAGCAGCTGCCGCACCCGGGGACGTGCGGCCACACCGTCCGTCCGGACGGTCGCCACCACGGCCAGACGCTCGGAGGACATCCGGCTCAGCAGGAACCTGAGGAAGCTCGTCGATGACGAGTCGAGCCACTGAAGGTCTTCGACCGTCACGACGACAGGACCGCGAACGCGACCGAGCTCCCCCAGCAGGGTGGCCATCGCGTCGAAGAGCCGGAGCGGCCTCGACTCGTCGACCGTCTCGTCGGGTGCGGCGCTCGGGTCCGCCAACGCGGAGACGAACGGAGCCCTGTCCAGCACGGCCGCGAGCTCGGGATCGAGGGCGGCGGCCGCCTGCACCGCTCGGACGAGGTCGACGAGCGCCAGGTAGGGCAGCCCCGGGCCGCCGAGGTCGACGCACTGCGCTCGGAGCACCAGGGCCTGCGGGTCAGGTAGGTCGTCGACCAGCGCGCCCAACAGGCGCGACTTGCCTCCTCCCGCCTCTCCCGCGAGCAGGATGGCGTTGGCGTGGCCCACGGCGGCACTCGTGACCGCATCCCGCAGGGCGGTCAGTTCTCGCCGTCGGCCGACGAGTGGCACGTCGGGATGTGAAGCGACCACATCGCATCATTGCACCCGTCGTCGGGCCACGCCGCCGGATCCGACGGGATGGCGGGCGTCGGCTTCGGCACTGGCGGACAGTGACCGGGCAGGGGTCCCCCGGCCCGGTCCACGCCGGTCGCCCGGATGCCCGGACACGAGGACGTGCGGGTGGCCCCCGGGCGGCTGCGGGCACGTGCCAGCAGCAGTAGATTGCCCTCGGGAGGGCTGCTACCGACGTTTCGAGTTCCGGAGTCGTTGCCCGACCCCCACCGCTTGTCGCCGCTCACCGTGGTTGAGGAGGACGGATGGATCCCGCAGCCGGTCACTCTCCTCGTGCGCCCGCGTCGGTCAGCGAGGTGTCGCCGCACGCCACCGAGTCGGCGTGTCTCCTGATCGCCGACATCTCCGGGTACACGGGCTACCTCGCCGGAGTCGAGCTCGACCACGCGCAGGACATCCTCGCCGACCTGGTGGGGACGATCGTCAGCGCGCTGCGACCCGCCTTCCGTCTTGCCAAGCTCGAGGGCGACGCCGCGTTCACGTACGCCGTCACCGACAAGCTGGACGGGTCGCTGCTGCTCGACACGATCGAGCGCTGCTACTTCGGCTTCCGACGGCGTCGCCGCGACGTGAGGCAGGCGAGCTCGTGCGACTGCAACGCGTGCGTGCGCATCCCCGACCTCGGCCTGAAGTTCGTCGTGCACCACGGGACGATCCTTCGCCAGCGGGTCGCCGGCCATGAGGAGCTGCTCGGCCCAGACGTCATCCTCGTCCACCGCCTTCTCAAGAACGACGTGGTCGCGTCGACGGGCCTCAAGGCCTATGCGCTGTTGAGCCAGCAGTGTGTCGATGCGATGGATGTCGACGTCTCGGCACTCGGCATGCGTGCCATCACCGAGACGTACGAGCACATCGGCGCCGTGGGTCTGTGGGTCCACGACCTCGACCGACGCTGGCGCGAGGAGCAGGAGCGCACCCGGGTCTTCGTCGACGAGGGTCACGCGGCCTACCGTCTCGACACACCCACCTCAGCCCCGCCGCAGGTCGCGTGGGAGTTCGTCACGACGCCCGGCCGACGGGTGGCGTGGCAGCTCGGGGTGACCGGGGTCGAGCTGATCGCCAGTGGCAACCGGCGCGGGGTCGGGGCCACCAACCATTGCATGCACGGCGAGAACGCGACCATCGAGGAGCTCCTCGACTGGCGCCCCTACGACTACTTCACCAACCGGACGACCGTCCCGACGCCGATGGGGCCGGTCCGCTTCCTGGCGACGACCGAGTTCGAGCCGACGTCCGACGGGACGATCCTGCACCAGCGCTTCGCCGCACCGAGGACGGCGAAGGAGCGCGCCATCATGGAGCAGCTGTCGGCCTGGCTGGACGATGTGATGCGGACGAGCACAGCCCGTCTGGCCCAGCAGCTCGAGGAGGAGCTCGAGCGCCGTCGGAGCGAGGCCACCGACGAGCCCGAGCTGCCACGGGCGCGACCGGACGGACCGCTGGCGGGCCTCTCGAGCCCCTGACGACGCCATCACGAACGGTCAGGTCGCTTCTGCGCGCTCGTTCCAGGCCATGACGAGACGGTCGAGGGTGTCGTGGTCGACGAAGTTCGGCCCTTCGAAGGACGCGATCGTGCTCATGGGCATCGTGCCGATGACTTTCACGAGCTCCTCGTCCGCCGCCGGGTCCGGACCTCCCTCCTCGACCAGTTGGCGGATCAGGTGACGCGCAACCGGATCCGCGAGCCATTCATGCAGCGTTGAATCGCGAGTCAGGGGCGGTGCGATCGAGGGCGCGGCCACGATGATGACCTCGGAAAGGGCCAGGTCGCGAGAGTGCCGACCGACCTCGACTGCGAACTCTCCTGCCTCGACCACCCAGCGTCGAAGCTGGATCGACCAGAAGGCGAAGGCCCGCTGGTCCAGCACCACCTGGACACGTTTGCTCTCACCCGCCTCCAGCCAGACCTTCGTGAACCCCTTGAGCTCGCGGACCGGGCGGCTGACGCTCGAGACGACGTCCCGGACATAGACCTGGACGACCTCCGCCCCGGCTCGCGTGCCCGTGTTCGTGACGGTGACCTCCGCCCGAGCCACGAAGCTGTCGTCCGCGACAGAACCGGACGTCGAAACGGTGAGGTCGGCCAGGTCGAACGTCGTGTACGACAGCCCGAACCCGAACGGGAACGCCACCTCCAGGCGGCTCTGGTCGTACCCGCGGTACCCGATGAAGATGCCCTCCCCGTAGCGCACGACCTGCGAGTCCCCGGGGAAGTTGAGGAACGAGGAGCTGTCCTCCAGACGGTGGGGAATGGACTCGGCGAGCCGACCGGAGGGGTTGACGACGCCGGTGAGAACGTCCGCCATCCCACCTGCCGCCGCCTGACCGCCCAGCCAGGCCTCGACGAGCGCGGACACCCGCGGTACCACCTGGTCGAGCACGACCGTCGAGCCGTTGACCAGGACGCCGACCACGTTGGGGTTCGACTCGCTGACCGCGGCCAGGGCTTCCAGCTGTGCCGACGGCAGGTTCAGGTGCGTCCGGTCGAACCCCTCGGACTCGTCCGCGCCGGGCAGTCCCAGGAACATGACCACGACGTCACAGTCGCGCGCCAGCGCGACGGCCTCGTCACGCAGCCGGTCATCCTGGCTGGTGTCACCGATGCCGTAGGCCGGTGCGAAGCCGGCGACATCGAGCATCGTGCGGAGCTCCTCGAGAGGCACGTCGACCTTGGTCGGGTTGACCTGGGAGCTGCCTGCCCCCTGGAACCGCGGGGTCCTCGCGAACTCTCCGATGACGCCGACGCGACTCCCCCGCGACAGCGGGAGCAGGTCATCCTCGTTCTTCAGCAGCACGATGGACTCGGCGGCCGCCTCCCGGGCGAGGGCATGGTGAGCGTCGACGTCGAAGTCCTCGTCCAGGTCGAGCACAGCCGACCCCTTCGACACGAGCTCGAGCACCGCCCGCACCCGCCGGTCGAGGACGTCCTCGGGCACTTCCCGGGCTGCGACGGCGGCCGCGACCCGGTCGGGGCTGCGAGGCAGGCTGGGTGGCATCTCGAGGTCCAGACCGGCGAGGAGTGCCGGCACCCGGTGGTACACGGCGCCCCAGTCGGACACCACCAGTCCGTCGAAGCCCCACTCGTCGCGCAGCACCGTGGTCAGCAGCCACGTGTTCTCCGAGGCGGAGACTCCGTTGATCTTGTTGTAGGAGCACATGACCGTCCATGGCCGACAGGAGGTGACGATGCGTTCGAACGCGGGCAGGTAGATCTCGCGCAGGCTCCGCTCGTCGACCTGTGCATCGACGCGCAGCCGGTCGTCCTCCTGGTTGTTCGCTGCGAAGTGCTTCACGCAGACGCCGACCCCGTTGGACTGGATCCCATCGACGATGCCGACTCCGAGCTCGCCGGCAAGGTACGGGTCTTCGGAGAAGTACTCGAAGTTCCTCCCGCAGAGCGGCGATCGCTTCATGTTGACTCCGGGGCCGAGGATGACAGACAGGTTGCAGGCTCGGGCCTCGGCGGCCAGGGCGGCGCCGACCCGCCCGAGCAGCTCGGGGTTCCACGACGACGCGATGGCAGACGCGGTGGGGAAGCAGGTTGCCGGCAGGCTGCCTCCCAGCCCGACGTGGTCCCCGACCCCGGGCTGGGCTCGCAGTCCGTGCGGGCCGTCGGACACCATGATCTTCGGGATGCCCAGCCGCTCGACTGCCCGTGTGTACCAGAACGACGACCCGCTGGTCAGCGCCGCCTTCTCCTCCAGCGTGAGCTCGGCCAGCAGCCGATCCACGTCGAGCGTCATCGTCGCGCGGGTCACGGGGTCTCCCTTCGCCGGCTGAAGTCGTGTCGGCCTTCGCCGACCTCCTCGTCCTGCCCTCCTGGCAGCCGCACGACCGCGGTGACCCCGGCCGGGACCTCCAGGTGCAGGGTCATGGTCTCATCGTCGATGGACCAGTGGGTGGCGATGAGGCCGCGCCGGGTCCGCAGCGACGCCTTGGCCCAGCTCAGGCCTCCCCCGGGCTGCGGCGCGATGGCCACCCGGTCGTACCCGGGCGCCAGCGGGACGATGCCGCCGATCGTCCGGTGCATCCAGTCAGCGACCGCGCCCAGGGCGTAGTGGTTGAAGCTCGTCATCTCCCCGGGGTTGATCGTGCCGTCGGGCAGCATCGAGTCCCAGCGCTCCCAGACGGTCGTGGCCCCCATGGTCACGGGGTACAGCCACGAGGGGCACTCGCGCTCGAGCAGCAGCCGGTAGGCGTCGTCGAGGTGACCGGTCGCCGAGAGCGCCCCGGTCACGAAGGGCGTCCCCGCGAACCCGGTCGAGATCCGGTAGCCGTTCGCGCGCGCCAGCTCAGCGAGCCGGTCGCCCGCACCCTGCCGGTCCGCACCGTCGAGAAGGTCGAAGGCGATGGCCAGGGCGTACACCGTGGCGCAGTCACTGGTGATCCGTCCCCCGTCGGTCACGTAGTGCTTGCCGAACGCGGATCGCACGCGGTCCGCGAGCGCCGCGAAGTAGCCGGCGTCGTCCGTCTCCCCGAGCACCTCGGCCGCAGCCGACACCTGCCGCAACGTGCGGTAGTAGCAGGCGGTCGCCACGACACCGCTGTCGGCCTTGGCCTTGATCGGGTCGTCCGGCGGCGCCTGCGGGTCGAGCCAGTCGCCGAACTGGAAGCCGGTGTCCCACAGGTCGGTGTCGGAGAGCAGCCCCTCGACGCGTCGGGTGTGGGCCGTCATGGCCGGGTAGTGTCGCGCGAGCGCCTCTCGGTCGCCGTACGCCTCCCACAGGGCCCACGGCACCCATACTGCCGCGTCACTCCAGATGGCCGTGCTGTCCGGGTCGGGGAAGTCCTCCGGGACCCCCATGTACTTGAGCACGTCGGGCACGACGAAGGGGACGAGTCCGTCGGCATGCCGTTGCTCGAGGTCGACGTCGACCAGCCAGCTGCCGAGGAAGCCGGAGACGTCGTAGAGGTAGGCGGCGCTCGGGGCGAAGGCGGCGATGTCGCCCGTCCAGCCCAGCCGCTCGTCGCGCTGCGGGCAGTCGGTGGGCACGTCGAGGAAGTTGCCCTTGAGACCCCACACGACGTTGTCGTGCAGCTGGTTGAGCAGCTGGTCGGAGCACTCGAAGGTTCCGGTGCGGCGCAGGTCGGAGTGCACCACGACCGCCTCGATCGAGTCAGCCGTCAGCGCCCCGGGCCAGCCGCTCACCTCGGCGTAGCGGAAGCCGTGGAACGTCTTGGTCGGCTCGAAGGAGTCCACTCCCCCGCTGAGGATGATGCGGTCCGTGGCCCTCGCCGAGCGCAGCGGACGAGTGCCGAGCTCGTCGTGCTCGAGCACCTCCGCGTGCCGCACGGTGACCTCCGTCCCGGCCGGCCCCTGCACCGTGAAGCGCACCCAGCCCACGAGGTTCTGCCCGAAGTCGACGAGGGTGGCGCCGGCCGGCGAGGTCCACACCCTGACCGGGCGCAGCACCTCCTGACGGCGCACGGGCGGTCCGACGTACGGCTGGAGCCGGGCCACGTCGTGCTCCACCGTGTGCACGCCCACCCAGCCGGGCAGCGCCGCACCCGGGGCCGCCCACTCGGTCGCGGCGAGCCGGGCGTCGATCGTCTGGCCGTCGTAGAGGTCGTTCGCGACGGTGTCGGACGGTCCCGCCTGCCACGTCGTGTCGGTGCCGACCACCTGGCGGTGACCGTCGGCGAACACCACGTACAGCTCCGCCAGTCCGGCGAGCTCGGAGCCGTAGAAGGCGCCTTCGCCACTCCACCCGAGTCTGCCCCTGAACCACCCGTTTCCGAGGGCCAGGCCCAGCACCGACGTCTGCGCCACGAGGTCGCTGACGTCGTAGGAGCGGTACCGCAGCCGCCATTCGTAGCTGCTCCAGCCGGGCGTGAGGACCTCGTCGGACACGGTTGCGCCGTTGAGCGTGGGCTCGACGATGCCGTGCGCCGTGACGTGGAGCGTCGCCTCGGCGACGCTCCCGTGACCGCCGTCGAGGGTGAACTCCTTGCGCAGCAGCGGTGCTCCGCCGAAGTCCTGGTCCGGAGCGATGAGGTCTGCGGTCCAGTCGTGGGTCATGGTGGCCTTTCGGTACGGAGGGGCATGTCAGGTACGTCGGGAGGCCACACCGCCGACACGGGTCGACGTGGCAGCGCGCCTGGGCTCAGCCCTTGACGGCGCCGGACGTCATGCCGGCGACGATCTTGCGGTTGAAGAAGATGAAGAGGACGAGTGGCGGCACGGTGACGAGCACGATGTTCATGAAGAGCAGGTTGTACTGCGTGCTGAACTGGCTCAGGAAGTTGTAGAGCGTCAGCTGCACGGTCGCGTTCTCGTCGCCGGGCAGGAAGTACAGCGGGTTCACGAAGTCGTTGAAGATGAAGACCGAGGAGGTCAGCACCACCGTGATGGTGACCGGGCGCAGCAACGGGAAGATGACGCGGAAGAACAGGGACAGCCCCGTGCACCCGTCGATCATGGCCGCCTCGTCGAGCTCGCGCGGGATCGCCGCGACGAACGCCCGGAAGAGCAGCACGCAGAACGACATGTTGAAGGCGACCTCGACGAGGATGAGTCCGGGCAGCGTCTTGAAGATGTGCATCTGCTGCAGCACCCAGATCGTCGGGACTACTGCCGGCGGGATGATCAGGCCCGACAGCACCAGCACGTTCGCGATGTTCGCGGCGCGGCCCGGTCGGCGCTGGATGACGTAGCCGACCATGGCGCAGAGCACCACGAGGATCGCCACGGAGACCACGGTGAGGATGATGCTGTTCCGGAAGGCCGTGACGAGGATGCCGTCCCGGGCGGCGAAGACCTCCTTGATGTTCTCGAGAATCTTCCACTCTGTCGGAAGCGTGAACGTGAGGTCAGACGACTCCGACTCGTCCTTGGAGGCCGTGAGGAACATGAAGACGAACGGGACGATGAACACGACGGCGGCCACCAGCAGCGCCACGACCTCCAGCGAGGTGCGTCGGAGGGCTCTCATGACTCGACCTCCCGGGAGTTGAAGTAGCGCGACAGCGGATAGACGATCAGCGTGACGAGGATGAAGAGGACGACGTTGCCGGCGGTCGAGAGACCGAAGAAGCCCGCCTGGTAGGTCTTGTAGATGATCGAGGCGATGACGTCGCTGCTGAAGCCGGGACCGCCTCCGGTCATGGTCCAGATGAGGTCGAAGGACCGCAGCCCGCCGATGAGCGAGAGCAGGATGACGGTGAACGTTGCCGGCCTGGCCAGCGGCACCGTGACGTTCCAGAACTTCGTCCATGCCCCGCCGCCGTCGACGTCGACGGCCTCGTAGTAGTCCCTGGGGATCGCGAGGATCCCGGCGATGTAGATCAGGGTGGCGAGCCCGACGCCTTTCCACACGTCGACGAGCGCCACCGAGAGCAGGGCCGTGCCGGGGTCGCCCAGCCAGTCGGGCGAGGTGATCCCGACCTTGGCGAGCACGATGGATACGAGCCCGAAGTCGGGCTGGAGCAGCACGCTGAAGGTGATGCCGACGGCGACGGTGCTCACGAGGACGGGGAAGAAGATGACCGAACGCATCAGGCCGCGCGAGCGGATCGGCCCGGTGAGCAGGACGGCGAGGAGCATCCCGAGCACGACCTTGAGCCCACTCGTGACGACGGCGTAGATGAGGGTGTTCTTCAGGCCGCTGACGAGTGCCTGCTCGGAGAAGAACTGACGAAAGTTGTCGAGCCCGATGAACTCCGACTCGAAGAGGGTCCACCGTGTGAACGCGAAGTAGAAGGCGATGAACGTGGGGACGAGGAAGATCAGGCCGTAGACGACGCCCGCCGGCGCGTAGAACCAGTACGGGTAGGTGTGCGCCTTGACGTCACGGACGCTGCTGGGTCGAGGTTGCTTCCGGCCTGGCCGACCGGGCCGACCGGGCCGACCGGCCCCCGCGTCCCCGCGGGGGTCGGTCGTGCGAGCGTTCGCAGCCCGCGAGCTGATCACCATCCCGGTAGTCCGAGCTGCTTGGCCTGCTTCGTCACGTCGGCGTCGTACTGGGCCGCTCCGTCCTGGGGCGAGGTCTGGCCGGTGACGATCGCGACCATGATCTGCTCCAGTGAGGGGCCCTTGACCGGGGAGACGAACTCCAGGGCCGGGGTCGAGGTCTTGGAGTCGATGTAGGCCTGCATGTCCTTCGCCACCGGCGGGGCGTTGTCGGGCAGCTTCGAGCCCTTGACGAGGTACGGACCGGTCGGCGGGACCGCGGACGAGAAGGCCTCGGTGCCCGCGGTCGAGGCGACGAAGGCGACGAACTTCTTGGCCGCCTCGACGTTCTTGCTCGACTTGGGGATGTACTGGCCGCCCGGCTCCCAGATGGTGGCGCCGGCCTTGCTGGCGTCGTCACCGGGGATGCCGAAGAAGCCGATCTTGGCGGCGTCCTCCGGCGACAGCGTCGAGATGGGGAACGTCAGCATGGGGTACTGCGCCGCCTTGCCCTGGGCCAGCAGCTTGATGCCCTGGGCGAACGTCGTCGAGCCCGCGCTGCTGTTGAGCCAGCCCTTCTGCTTGGGTTCCGCTGCCTTCTCGAAGCCCTTGAGAGCGACCGGGTCGGTGGCGTACTTGACCTTGTTCGCGGTGTACTCGTCCGCCCACTCGGGGTTCGAGGCGGCGACGTTGTGGAAGTCGCCGAGGACGTACAGCTGCGAGGTGAAGGTGTCCTTGAGGGTGCCCAGGACCGGCGTGATCCCGGCGGCCTTGATCTTCTCGCTGTTCGCTTCGAACTCGGCCCACGTCTTGGGTACCGACAGGCCTAGCTGGGAGTAGACGTCCTTGTTGTAGAGGATGCCGCCGCCCATGGCCGTGCCCCACGGTGCGCCGTAGACCTTGCCGTTCTGGGTGACCGCCGGCAGGAACGAGGGGTCGGTGTCCTTCAGCGCCGGGTCGTTCGTGAGGTCGACGAGCGTCTTCTCGGGACTGAGTGCCTGCAGGAGCGACCCGGAGTTGTACCAGAACACGTCTGCCATGTCGCCGGTCGAGAGCTTGGTCTTGACGAGGTTGTCGCCGTCCGAGCCACCCGGCCGGGTCTCGGTCTTGACGGTGATCGTCGGGTTGGCCTTCTCGAAGGCCGCGATCACGGCCTTCGCGGGCTTGACCGTGGTCTCCGCGTTGTCGGTGAGCAGGGTGATCTCCGTCTTGCCACCGCCGGATGAGTCGCCTGAGCCCGACGAGCTCGAACAGGCGGCCAGCGGGACGAGAGCGAATGCCGCGACCATCGCGATCGTCAGCCTCGAACGGGAACTCTTCATGGGGTACCTCCACAGCGTTGGGGCGCGTAACCGCGATGGCGTGTCACCGATTTTGAATCGCTTCATTCGGTCGCTTCACGGTAGGGTCCGCGACCCAGTCTGTCAACGGCTCGCCCAAGACATTCGAAGATCATGCTCGATGAGTACCAGAATTCTGCGAGCTCCTCGAGGACGGGGTTGACCGCCGGAAGCAGCCTGCGCTTTACTCAGATCCACATTTCTGAAACGCTTCATGCGGAAGCAGCCGGCTCGATCCACGACAGGATGACCAATGACGACATTCAGCGACATCGCGGGCCGGCTCGCGCAGCAGGCGATCGAGCTCCCTTCCTGGGCCTTCGGCAACTCCGGCACCCGCTTCAGGGTGTTCGGCACCGAGGGCACGCCGCGTACCGTCGAGGAGAAGCTCGCCGATGCCGCGACGGTCCACCGGCTCACCGGCCTGGCCCCGTCCGTCGCCCTCCACATCCCGTGGGACCGCGTCGACGACTACGACAAGCTCGCCCGGTTCGCGGACGACCTCGGAGTGCGGCTCGGCACGATCAACTCGAACACGTTCCAGGACGACGACTACAAGCTGGGCAGCCTCACCCACGTGGATGAGCGGGTCCGCGCGAAGGCGGTCGCCCACCACGTCGAGTGCATCGACATCATGAACGTCACCGGCAGCCGGGACCTCAAGATCTGGCTCGCCGACGGCACCAACTACCCCGGCCAGGGCGACCTGCGCGAACGGCAGGACCGCCTCGCCGACTCCCTCGCACAGATCTACGCCCGCCTCTCCGGCGAGCAGCGGCTCGTGCTCGAGTACAAGTTCTTCGAGCCGGCCTTCTACGCGACCGACGTGCCGGACTGGGGCACGTCCTACGCCCAGTGCGTCGCGCTCGGCGACCGGGCGGTCGTCTGCCTCGACACGGGCCATCACGCGCCCGGCACGAACATCGAGTTCATCGTCATGCAGCTGCTCCGCCTCGGACGCCTCGGCGCCTTCGACTTCAACTCCCGCTTCTATGCCGACGACGACCTCATCGTCGGCGCGGCCGACCCGTTCCAGCTCTTCCGCATCCTCCACGAGGTGATTCGTGGCGGCGGCCTCGGCGAGCAGAGCGAGGTCGCCTTCATGCTCGACCAGTGTCACAACGTGGAGGCCAAGATCCCCGGCCAGATCCGCTCGGTGCTCAACGTGCAGGAGATGACCGCCCGGGCGCTGCTCGTCGATGGTGACGCCCTCGCCGAGGCCGAGCGCAGCGGCGACGTCCTGGGTGGCAACGCCGTCCTCATGGACGCGTTCTACACCGACGTGCGCCCCGACCTTGCCGAGTGGCGCACCGGCCGCGGCCTGCCCGCCGATCCCATGAAGGCCTACGCCGCGAGCGGCTACCAGGACCAGATCGTCGCCGACCGCGTCGGAGGCGCCCAGGCCGGCTGGGGCGCCTGACGGCCGCACCGCCCACGCCCCGCCTCCCCAGTCCCGCACCTCGCACTCCCGAACCCCTGCACTCCCGCACCCGAGGAAGACCGCCATGACCAACACCGCCGTTGCCGAGCTGCTCGCCCGTTCGAACCGCCTCGGGACCGATCCCCGCAACACGAACTACGCCGGGGGCAACACCTCCGCCAAGGGCACCGAGACCGACCCCGTCACCGGCGAGCAGGTCGACCTGCTCTGGGTCAAGGGCTCGGGGGGTGACCTGGGCACCCTCACCGAGCCGGGGCTCGCCGTCCTGCGTCTGGACCGGATGCGCAGCCTCGTCGACGTCTACCCCGGCATCGACCGGGAGGACGAGATGGTCGCAGCCTTCGACTACTGCCTCCACGGCAAGGGCGGCGCCGCGCCCTCGATCGACACCGCCATGCACGGGCTCGTGGACGCCCCTCACGTCGACCACCTCCACCCCGACAGCGGCATCGCCGTCGCCACGGCGAAGGACGGCGAGCAGCTGACGAAGGAGATCTTCGGCGACCGCGTGGTGTGGGTGCCGTGGCGGCGTCCCGGCTTCCAGCTCGGCCTCGACATCGCCGCGATCAAGGCCGCCAACCCCCGGTCCGTCGGCACGGTGCTCGGTGGCCACGGCATCACCGCGTGGGGCGACACGAGCGAGGAGGCCGAGGCCAACTCCCTCTGGATCATCGAGACCGCGCAGGCCTACCTCGACGAGCACGGCAGCGCCGAGCCCTTCGGTGCAGAGGTTCCCGGGTATGCCGCCCTGCCGCAGGCCGAGCGGCGCGCCAAGGCCGCCGCACTGGCTCCCCACATCAGGGCCGTCGCGTCGCAGGACCGCGCGATGGTGGGCCACTTCAGCGATGCCGACGTCGTGCTCGAGTTCCTCAGCCGCGACAAGCTCGCCCACCTCGCCGGTCTCGGCACGTCGTGCCCCGACCACTTCCTGCGGACGAAGATCAAGCCCCTCGTCGTCGACCTGCCGTCGGACGCCACCATCGACGAGACGGTCGCGCGGCTCGGTGAGCTGCACACGGCATACCGGGAGGACTACGAGGGCTACTACGAGCGCCATGCCACCCCGGACTCGCCGGCGATGCGCGGGGCCGACCCGGCCATCGTGCTCGTGCCCGGCGTCGGGATGTTCTCCTACGGCAAGGACAAGCAGACCGCCCGCGTCGCCGGCGAGTTCTACGTCAATGCCATCAACGTCATGCGCGGCGCCGAGTCCGTCTCGACCTACGCCCCCATCGACGAGGCGGAGAAGTTCCGGATCGAGTACTGGGCGCTCGAGGAGGCCAAGCTCCAGCGGATGCCGCAGCCGCGCAGCCACGCGGGGCGCATCGCCCTCGTCACCGGCGCCGCGAGCGGCATCGGCAGGGCCATCGCGACGCGGCTGGCCGCCGAGGGCGCCTGCGTCGTCATCGCGGACCTCGACCTCGCCAAGGCGCAGGATGCCGCGAAGGAGATCGGCGGCATCGACGTCGCCGTCGGCGTGCAGGCCGATGTCACCGACGCCGACCAGGTGCGGGCGGCTGTGGACGCCACGCTGCTCGCCTTCGGCGGCCTCGACCTGCTCGTCAACAACGCCGGCCTGTCCGTGAGCAAGCCCCTGCTCGAGACGACCGAGGCCGACTGGGACCTCCAGCACGACGTCATGGCCAAGGGAAGCTTCCTCATGGCCCAGGCTGCCGCGCGGGCGATGATCGCCCAGCGGCTCGGCGGCGACATCCTCTACATCTCCTCGAAGAACTCCGTCTTCGCCGGCCCCAACAACATCGCCTACAGCGCGGTCAAGGCCGACCAGGCTCACCAGGTGCGGCTGCTCGCAGCCGAGCTCGGCGAGCACGGCATCAAGGTCAACGGGATCAACCCCGACGGTGTCGTCCGAGGCAGCGGCATCTTCGCGGCCGGATGGGGCGCCCAGCGCGCAGCCGTCTACGGCGTGCCCGAGGAGGAGCTCGGCGCCTACTACGCCAAGCGCACCCTGCTCGGCCGCGAGGTGCTGCCGGAGCACGTCGCCAACGCCGCGGCGGTCCTCACCTCCGACGAGCTCAGCCACACCACAGGTCTGCACGTCCCCGTAGACGCCGGTGTCGCCGCCGCGTTCCTGCGCTGACGCCATGGCTGCACGCGTCTTCGGCGCCGTCGACATCGGCGCCTCCGGTGGCCGGGTCATGGCCGGCGTCGTCGACGGGCCCTGCACCACGCTGCACACGCTGCACCGGTTCCCGAACGGGCCGGTCCAGCGTGACGGCCACCTGCGGTGGGACCTCACCCGGCTGTGGTCCGAGGTCCTCACCGGACTACGCCTGCTCGCGCGACACTTTCCCCAGACCGAGTCCGTCGGCATCGACACCTGGGCCGTCGACTACGCCCTGCTCGACGGCGACGACAGGCTCCTGGCGGAGCCCGTCTCGTACCGCGACGGGCGCACCGGGCCTGCCATCGAGCGGGTGCACGAGCGTGTGAGCCAGGAGGAGCTGTATACGGTCAACGGGCTCCAGTTCCTGCCGTTCACGACCGTGTACCAGCTGGAGGCCGAGAAGGCAGCAGGCTTGTGGGACAGGGTGGCCCACGTCGTCCTGCTGCCGGATCTGCTGGCACACCGTCTCACGGGCGAGCTCCGCACCGAGACCACCAACGCCTCGACGACGGGCCTGCTCGACGTGCGCACCGGGTCCTGGGCCACGGACCTGCTCGACCGGCTCGACATCCCCGGCCGTCTGCTGCCTGCTCTCGTCGCGCCCGGAGAGGTCATCGGACCACTGACGAGCGCGGCCGTCGAGCAGACCGGACTGCGTCGGGGCACCCTGGTCACCGCTGTCGGTTCGCACGACACGGCCTCCGCCGTCGTCGCCGTGCCCGCCACGACGAGCCGCTTCGCCTACGTCTCGAGTGGCACCTGGTCGCTGGCCGGGCTGGAGCTCGACGCCCCCGTCATCACCCCTGCGAGCCGGACGGCCAACTTCACCAACGAGGGGGGCGTCGACGGGCGGACCCGCTTCCTGCGCAACGTCGGCGGGCTGTGGCTCCTCCAGGAGTCGCTGCGAACATGGGGCGATCGCGGGGGCCCTCACGATCTGGACGCACTGCTCGCCGCGGCCGAACGGCTCCCCTCCGGAGGGCCGGTCGTCGACGTCGACGACGATGCCTTCATCCCGCCCGGCGACATGCCCGAACGGATCGCGGCCGCCGCCGGACGTCCTCTCCCCGACCCCGCCCACACGGTGCGCTGCATCCTCGACTCGCTCGCGGCGGCCTATGCCTCGACGACGAGGCAGGCCGCCGACCTCGCCGGGACGAGCGTGGACGTGATCCACGTCGTCGGCGGCGGCTCGCGCAACCGCCTGCTGTGCCAGGTCACCGCCGACCTCACGGGGCTGCCCGTCGTCGCCGGGCCCGTCGAGGCCACCGCGCTCGGCAACGTCCTCGTCCAGGCCCGGGCGCTCGGTGCCGTGCCGGACACCCTGGAGCGGGTCCGGACCGATCTGGCGGGCACGCAGGCGCTGCGCGTGCACACTCCGTCGTGACTGCCTCCCGTCCGAACCGGGCTGCGGCGCGATACCTTTCTGCGACGAGGGGAGGACCCATGGCCACGGTGAGCATCAAGGACGTCGCAGCACGCGCCGGGGTGTCCCTCGGCACCGTGTCCAACGTCCTCAACCGGCCGGCCGCGGTTCGGGCCGCGACCAGAGCCAAGGTCGAGGCGGCGATCGCGGAGCTCGGCTTCGTGCCCAACGCGTCGGCGCGACAGCTGGCGGCCGGGCGCTCCCGTACGATCGCCTACGTCGTGCTCGACGCGACGAACCCGTTCTTCACCGACGTCGCGCGCGGCATCGAGGACGTCGCGAAGGCCGAGGGCCTGGCCCTGTTCATCTGCAACAGCGACCAGGACGTCGACCGCGAGGACCAGTACCTCGAGCAGCTCACGCAGCTGCGGGCCCGCGGCGTCCTCATCACGGCGATGGACTACGCCAACCCCCGGCTCCAGCGGCTGCGCGACGCCGGCGTGCCCGTCGTCCTCGTCGATCGTGCCCCGGGCGACAGCGCCGACTGGTGCACGGTCGGCGTCGACGACGTCGCCGGCGGCGAGCTGGCGGTCACCCACCTCGTCGAGGCCGGTCACACGCGCCTCGCCTTCGTCGGTGGGCCGGGGGACATCCCGCAGGTACGCGACCGCGAGATCGGCGCGGTCGGGGCGACCACGGCGGCGGGGCTCCCCGAGAGCGCCCTGACCCTGATCCGCACCACGGCTCTCACCATCGCCGAGGGTCGCCGGGCCGGCGAGCGCCTTCTGGGCCTCCCCCGCCGCACCAGGCCGACGGGCGTGTTCTGCGCCAACGACCTGCTCGCGTTGGGCCTGCTCCAGCACCTCACGCAGCACGACGTCAGGGTCCCTGACGACGTCGCCATCGTCGGCTACGACGACATCGAGTTCGCCTCCGCCGCAGCGGTCCCGCTCACCTCGGTCGCACAACCGCGGCACCTGCTCGGCCAGACCGCTGCTCGCCTGCTCGCCGACGAGGCAGACCGCAGCTCCGGGCACGAGCACCAGCACGTCGTCTTCCCGCCCGAGCTCGTCGCGCGCGCGTCGACATCCGCGCCGGCATCCACTCGGAGGCGGGCATGAGGATCGCGCTCTTCGTCACCTGTCTCGGCGACGTCCTCTTTCCCGAGGTCGGCAAGGCGACGGTGGCCGTCCTCGAGCGACTCGGACACGAGGTCGTCTTCCCCCAGGACCAGACGTGCTGCGGCCAGATGCACACCAACACCGGCTACCAGCACGATGCGGCCCGGCTGGTACGTCACCACGTCGACGTCTTCGAGCGTGTTCTCGCCGAGGGCTGCGAGGCCGTCGTCGCACCCTCCGGCTCGTGCGTCGGCTCGGTGCGCCACCAGCACGCCGCACTCGCGCGGCGTGAGGGCGACGAGGCGTTGGCCGTGCGGGCCGAGGCCGTGGCAGCGCGCACCTTCGAGCTCTCCGAGCTGCTCGTGGACGTGCTCGGCGTGACCGACGTCGGTGCCGCCTACCCGCACCGGGTCACCTACCACCCCACGTGTCACTCGCTGCGGCTGCTCGGTGTCGGGGACCGCCCGCTCCGCCTGCTGCGCGCCGTTCGGGGGATCGATCTCGTCGAGCTGCCCGCCGCGGACTCCTGCTGTGGTTTCGGCGGCACCTTCTCCGTGAAGAACGCAGACACGTCGACCGCGATGCTCGCCGACAAGATGTCGTCCGTCCTCGCGACCCACGCCGAGGTCGTCACCGCAGGTGACGCGTCCTGCCTCATGCACATCGGAGGTGGGCTCTCCCGGCTCAGGACCGGGGTGCGGCCCGTGCACCTCGCCGAGATCCTTGCGAGCTCGACGTGACCACGTTTCTCGGTATGCCGGGGGTTCCGGTGCGCGGCCCGGCAGCCGACACGGCAGTGGGTCAGCTCACCGGCGACCGACCGTTCCCGGCCGCGGCCCGCGACTCCCTGGCCGACACGCAGCTGCGGCGCAACCTCGCCCACGCCACCTCGACGATCCGGGCCAAGCGCGCCGATGTCGTCGCCGAGGTCCCCGACTGGGAGGCGCTCCGGACCGCGGGCTCTGCGATCAAGGCCGACGCGATGTCCCGGCTGCCTGAGCTGCTCGAGCTGCTCGAGACGAACGTCGTCGCCCGCGGCGGGACGGTCCACTGGGCCCGTGACGCCGCCGAGGCCAACCGGATCGTGACCGACCTGGTCCGGGCGACGGGAGCCGACGAGGTCGTCAAGGTCAAGTCGATGGTGACCCAGGAGATCGGGCTCAACGAGGCCCTCGAGGCCGCAGGTGTCATCGCGCACGAGACCGACCTGGCGGAGCTCATCGTCCAGCTCGGGCACGACAAGCCGTCCCACATCCTCGTGCCCGCCATCCACCGCGGCCGCGCGGAGATCCGCGAGATCTTCGCCCGCGAGATGCCCGGGGTGGACCCGGCTCTGACCGACGAGCCGGCGGTCCTGGCCGCCGCCGCACGCACGCACCTCCGCGAGGTGTTCCTGCGCGCGAAGGTTGCGGTGTCCGGCGCGAACTTCGCCGTTGCCGAGACGGGCACGCTGACCGTGGTCGAGTCCGAAGGAAACGGACGCATGTGCCTGACCCTGCCCGAGACCCTGATCACGGTCATGGGGATCGAGAAGGTCGTCCCGTCGTGGCGTGACCTCGAGGTCTTCCTCCAGCTCCTGCCGCGATCCTCGACGGGCGAACGCATGAACCCCTACACCTCCACGTGGACCGGCGTGACTCCCGGCGACGGGCCCCAGGAGTTCCACCTCGTCCTGCTCGACAACGGCCGCACCCGGGCCCTGGCCGACGAGCTCGGCCGCACCGCCCTGCACTGCATCCGCTGCTCGGCGTGCCTCAACGTGTGTCCTGTCTACGAGCGCACGGGAGGCCACGCCTACGGCTCGGTCTATCCCGGACCCATCGGCGCCATCCTCACCCCGCTCCTCACCGGCCTCACGGGGGGCGACGATCCCAACGACTCGCTGCCGTACGCCTCGACCTTGTGCGGCGCCTGCTACGACGTGTGCCCCGTGAAGATCAACATCCCCGAGATCCTCGTGCAGCTGCGCGCCGAGCACACCGAGGCTCACGCCGCCACCCATCGGCTACCCACGCCCGAGGCGGCAGCGATGAAGGCTGTCGCCTGGTCCATGGCAGACCCGGCCCGCTTCGCCCGGGCGGGACGTGCAGCAGCGCTGGCACGACACGGCATACGACGTGGAAAGCCCCTCCTTCCCCTCCCCCCGCCGCTCAACGGGTGGACGGCCTCGCGCGACGCACCGCGTCCGCCGGCTGAGTCCTTCCGCGACTGGTGGACCCGGACCAGAGGACCCTCGTCGTGACGGCTCGCGAGGAGATCCTGTCGCGCATCCGCGGGGCCCTGGGCGACGCGCCATCCGCACCGGAGGTGCCGCGCACCTACCGCCAGCAGGGCGCACGTGCCCCGGGCGACCCCGAGCTCGTCAGGCAGCTCATCGGCCGGCTCGAGGACTACCGCGCCACGGTGGTCCGGGTTGCCGAGGGGGACGACGACGCGATCGGTCAGGCCATCGCCGACGCCCTGACCGTCCGCGACATCGGCCGGGTCGTGGCACCGCCTGGCGTTCCCGCGGAGTGGACCAGCCGTCTGGCCGACGTGGTGGTGGACGAGGCGTCGATCAGTGCCCGCCTGCTCGACGGCATCCCCGCGGTGGTGACCGGATCAGTGGTCGCGGTCGCCGAGACCGGCAGCATCATCCTCGACGGGGCCGGCGTCTGCGGACGACGGGCGATCACGCTGGTCCCGGACACGCACGTCTGCGTGGTCCGCGCCATGCACGTGGTCCAGACCGTCCCCGAAGGTCTGAGGCGGGTCGACCCTCAGCGGGCACTGACGATCGTCAGCGGACCCTCGGCGACCAGCGACATCGAGCTCGACCGGGTCGAAGGCGTGCATGGTCCCCGCACCCTCGTCGTCGTGATCGCGGGTTAGCGGCGAGCGCCAGGCCCACCGCGCGGGAACGTCCGCAGTCGCCCCGCCCGCCCGACCCCATCAGCCTCTCCTCGGGCGCCTCCCACGTGCGATGACCTGACACGACGGGAATCAGCGTCAGGGCGCCCTGGGGTCGTCCTCGCTCACGCCGATGCGGATCTTGCCCTTGCTCGGGCACTCGTCCTGATGGGCGATCGCGTCCTTGCGCGCCTTGTCGCGAGCCCGTCGAGCCGGTCCGGTCCAGTCGCAGCTCTTGCAGTAGCCGAACGCGAACGGCCCGTCGTCGTGCGTCCCGTGCTGGTCGACGGGTTCCAGGACCGCATGCAGCTTGCGGCCGTCACTGTCCTTCACGGTCAGGTCGTGGCCGCTGCGTTTGAAGAACCTCAGGCCACGGTCGGGCTTTGCCATGGGCACATCCTCTCTGGTGCGGCCTCCCGGCGTGGGACGGCCCCGCAAACTCTGAGGTGGCTGACCGGACCGGCCCACCCGGTCAGCATCCCATTTGCGCCTTGTGCCCTTCTTGCGCAGTTCTTGGTGCTCTGCGGGCAGGTGCCTTGCAGGGAGCCCGGCAGAGTTCTCGACAGGAAGCCCGCCAAGAGGATTCCGGCAACGGGGTGTCGACCCCGCAGCGCATGAAGGAATGGAGCCGACATGAACGCGATGATTGCTTCCGAAGCCACTTCGCTGGCCACCCTGTGGCCCCTCGCGGTCCTCGCGGTCCTCGTCGGCTCTCTCAGCGGCATCGCCTTCCACCGTGCCGACCAGCCGTCAGGCCGCGCGGCTGCGCCCGGGCAGGCACTGACCGGTCCGACCCTGAGCTGTGGTTCGGTCGGGCACCACTACGTCAAGCTCGAGACCGCGTGGCACTGCCCACGCTGCGGTGACGAGATCCGCCACGCGACCCACCTGCCGCTCACGGGTGACCTCCAGCTGAGCGGTGCAGCGCCCGTCCGCTGACCGTCGACCGCGTCGAGCTCGTCGAGCTCGTCGGGCTCGTCGGGGTGGCTGGCAGCTCATCCGCGAGGAGCCCGACGACGGATGACCAGGACTGCGAACGACCACGGCGGAAGGGTCAGCTCGACGCCACCCTTCCCCGTCAGCTCGCAGGTGACCGCCGTCATCGGCGAGGCCTCGAACGGTCCGCCGTCATCGGGTCCGGCCCCCGCGAGCACCGTGCCGCTCGCCGTGACGTCCGCGATGTCATGCGCGATGTCAGCCGCGGCGGCGTCCCCCGCCCCAGCCGGAAGCTCGACGCGGGTCTCCCTCGCGGCGGCCGTCGCGTTCACCAGTCGCACCACGTGCTCGACGGCGCCGTCCACGGCTGCCCTCGAGGACGCCCCCGCGACCACCCGGCGCTCCGGGCGTTCGTCGTGCGCGACGTCGTGACGCAGCCGGCCGTCCACCCACACGCGGGTCCGGGGCCAGTCGACCTCCAGCCTCACCTCGACGGGGACTCCCGTCGTGACGCCCACCCACGGCTCGGGGGAGCCGGCGTTGTCGTGCTGGCCGTCGCCGTGACGCACCAGCATCGTCGACTTGTTCTGCCACGCGCCGACGTGCAGGGCCAGGAACGCCCCGGGTCCGGTCGCGCCGAGCTCGACGACGAAGCCGTCCGTCCCGGACGTGCGCTCGGCCGTGAACGTCACGGCGGAACGGGTGGCGCCGACCGTGGCGAGCTCGACGGCATCCTCACCGGACGCCGTCTGCTCGGGCCGCGCGACCCCGTCGACCTCGATGTCGCGGAAGCACACGGTCGCGGTGGGCGCGCTCACACGGACGGTGCCCGGGTCGAGCGTGGGCACCGGCGCGGGGTCCGCCCCCTCGACGTCGACGGCGTGCACCTCGACCCCTCGCTCGGTCGAGAACAGTCGTTGCACGTCGTAGGACGCCGAGGGCACCACCCGTTCCGCGTCGAAGTAGATGAGGTCGGGCACCCACTGGCTGTGGCCGTTTCGCGCGAGCAGGGGTGCATAGGAGGCGAGCCGCACGACGTCCGAGTCACGTTCCATCGCGATCATCAATGCCGCCTCCGCCAGGGCGGAGCGCACCTGTCGACCGTGTGCCGCGTACTCGCCGACGTAGACGCCCGGGCCGGAACGGGGGTAGTCGGCATAGCGATCGGTGTTCTGGTGGAACCACCGCGGGGAGCAGTAGAAGTGCTCGTCGACGAGTGTGATGTCACGCTCCCGCGCGTAGCGCCACCCAGCCTCGAAGTCGGACCCTGAGGGCGAGGGCCCGACGGTCCCGATGACGGTGACCTCTGGGTGGGCTGCCCGCACGGCCTCGTCGATCCGCGTGTAGCGGTCCCGGAAGTCGTCGGTGATCTGGTCCTCGTTGCCCAGGCCCAGGTAGCGCAGTCCGTACGGCTCGGGGTGTCCCAGCTGGGCGCGGATCGCCCCCCATGGCGAGGCCACGGAACCGTTCGCGAATTCGATGAGGTCCAGCACGTCCGCGATGTAGCTCGGCATCTCCTCGTCCGGAATCGGCCGGGGGCCGCCCGGCGTGTTCTGACAGCACACGCCCGCGGCGACGACGGGCACCGGCGTCGCACCGAGCTGCTCGCACAGGGAGAAGTACTCGAGGTAGCCGATCGACATCGACTGGTGGTAGCCCCAGGGGTTGAACGTATGCCGCCGGGTGTGCCGTGGCCCGACGGTGTCCTTCCAGTGGTAGATGTTCTCCAGCCCGGTGCCGTGCGCGAGGCAGCCGCCGGGAAACCTGACGAACGACGGGCGCAGGTCTGCAAGAGCGGCAAGCAGGTCGGGGCGGAACGTCAACGCCTCCCCGTCGGGCCCGACCGGCCGCATCGAGACGACGTCGAGGTCCACGCCCATGCCCTCGGGCAGCTCGACGTTCAGGACGCCGCGTCCGTCCGCTCGCGCCTGCAGGTCGGCGGAGTACCACGACCAGGTGTCGCCGGCGATCTCCACGGTTGCCTCGGCGAGGACGTCGGACCGGTCGCGGATGGTGACGCGCACGGACCCTGCGCCATCCACCACGCGGGCGGCGAAGCCGATCCGGTGGCTCGCGCCCGCACGTACGCCGACGCCGTCCCATCCCTCGTTCCGCAGGGTGACGGGGCCGAGCAGCCGCAGGTAGGTGGGGTTGTTCGGGTGGAGCGGCTCCTGGGTGCGTACCCAGAGCCGGGTCCGGTCGTCGGGGACGTCGACCTGCCAGCCGGTCAGGGGCCCCCATCCGTGCTGGTCCAGGCGGGAGAACTCGAAGTCACCGTTGCGGACCTGTTCGGCGTTGAGACCGCCGTCGAGGGCGTCGTTCAGGTCCTCGAGGAAGATCCCCCACAGGTCCGGCGAGATGGTGGTGCCGGTGGCCGATCCGATGCGCGCGACAAGCTTGTGCGCCATGAGTACCTCAGTCGAGTGTGGATGACGATGTGGTGCGAGGGAGTGGGGACGGTGGGCCGACCGACGGGTCGGGTGAGCCCCCAACTGGCAGAGCCTTGCTCGTGTCCGGCTACCAGGAGCCCCGGGGACACGTCTTGTCGAGGAGCGAGGCACGGAACTCCACGTAGCACCCGCACCGGCGGCACGTGTGGGCCGCCAGGTCCGGGCAGCGACGGCACAGGTCCAGGCGCGCGTCCCTGACCTCGTCCGAGGCGAGGTCCACCTCCCAGGACAGCTGCTCCCTCACCGCCGCCCTGACGGCCTCGAGACTGCGGTCCTCGGAGGAAGGACACCGGCGACAGGGTCGCGTCGCCCCTGCCGTACCGGTGGTCATGACGGCCGCCTCATCCGACGAGCGTGCCGCGAACGGTGACGAACGAGTGTGGCGGGATCTCGAGGCGCACCACGCCGTCGGCCGACGCGACCTCGAGGTCCGCAGGAGCGACAGCGTGCGGGTTGCCGGCGTCGTTCCACGTGTCCACCTTCTCCGCGGTGAGCAGCTGCGCCGTCACACTGTCGAGCCGTCCGCCGCGCAGGTCGACCGAGAGCGTCACCGAGTGCTCGAGGTCGAGGTTGGAGGCTGACAGCAGCACCTTGCCGTCCTTGCGGCTCGCGGAGACCGAGAGCGTCGGGACCTCGGCGCCGTCGACGCTGCGCACGGCAGCGGGAGCGTCCAGATGTGTCGGAAGGTACTGCGCGTCCTGGTGGTCGGCGTTCATGGCGAACACGTGGTAGGTCGGTGTGAGCAGGAGGGCGTTCGTGTCGGGGTCGGTGTGGATCATGGCCTGCAGCACGTTGACGGTCTGGGCGATGTTCGCCATCACCAGCCGGTCGGCGAGCGCGTGGAAGGCGTCGAAGTGCATGCCCGCCACGAGGGCGTCGCGCAGCGTGTTCTGCTGGAAGAGGAACCCCGGGTTGGTGCCGGGCTCGACGTCCCACCAGGTGCCCCACTCGTCGAGGACCAGGCCGACCTTCTTGTCGGGGTCGTAGCAGTCCATGACCCGGGCGTGTTTCCGCAGAGCGGTCTCGGTCCCCTTCGCGGTGGCCATCGTCGTCCAGTAGTCCTCCTCGCTGAACCCGGTGGCAGATCCCTTGTTCTCCCACGGACCGGGGACCGTGTAGCGGTGCACCGAGACCGCCTGGAACGGCGACGCCGAACGAACGGGCTCCGTCATCGATCCGAGCTGTTCCATCAGCACCCGCGTCCAGGACACGTCGTCGGCGTCGGCTCCTGCGGCGATGCGGTACACCCTGTTGTCGTTGTGCTCGCGCACGTAGGTGGCGTACTGGCGCGCCAGGTCGGCGTAGGCCTCGGCCCGCATGTTTCCACCGCACCCCCAGGCCTCGTTCCCGAGGCCCCAGAAGGGAACCCGCCACGGCTCCTCCCGTCCGTTGGCAGCGCGAAGCGCGGCCATGGGTGAGTCGTCCGCACGCGTGAGGTACTCGATCCAGTCGGACATCTCGCGAACCGTGCCGCTCCCGACGTTGCCGCTGATGTAGGGGTCCGCCCCGAGCAGCTCACACAGAGCCATGAACTCGTGCGTGCCGAAGCTGTTGTCCTCGACGACGTCGCCCCAGTGCGAGTTCACCATCCGCGGCCGCTGCTCGCGCGGGCCGATGCCGTCACGCCAGTGGTACTCGTCGGCGAAGCAGCCGCCGGGCCAGCGCAGGTTGGGGATGCGGATGGCCCGCAGCGCGTCGACGACGTCGGTGCGGATGCCGCCGACGTTGGGGATCTCGGAGTCCTCGCCGACCCAGAACCCGCCGTAGATGCAGCGTCCGAGGTGCTCGGCGAAGTGGCCGTAGATGTGTCGGCTGATGGTGTGACCGGTGACGTCGAGGTTGACGATCGCGCGGGCAGAGGTGTTGGGCATGGCTGTCTCCGTGGAAGGTGGAAGATGTCCGCGCGGGTCTCTGCGCGGCGTGTCGGGTTGTCGTGGATGTGCTGGGCGGGACCGGTCAGGCAGAGGACTCCCGGACGATCAGCTCGTACGGGGCCACGAGCTCGCGCCCGGTGCCCGTCCTCGTGCCGTTGATCCGCTCGAGGAGCAGGTTGAGCATGGTGTCGACCATCCAGTCGTGTCCGGGATGGATGCTCGACAGCGAGGGCACACTGAACTGCGCCTCGTTGACATCGTCGAAACCGACGACGCGGGCGTCGTCCGGCACGCGCACCCCGCGGTCGGCGAGTCCGCGCAGGAGGCCAAGGGCGACCGAGTCGGTGACGGCGACGACCCCGTCGAAGTCCATGCCGTCGTCGACGAGCCGGTGCGCCGCGGCGCGGCCCCCGCTCAAGGTCAGGCCACCAGGGTCGACCCGGAAGCCCGAGTCAGGCTCCAGCCCTGCCTGTTCCAGAGCCTGCAGGTAGCCCTGGTGCCGCAGGTACAGCACGTTGTTCGTGTCGCCCACGGGATCCGGCACGCTGGCCCAGGCGATCCTGCGGCAGCCGCGCTCGACGAGATGCGCGGTCGCCGCCCGGGTGCCCTCGACGTTCGCCATGGCCACGTGGTCGACCGTGCCGCCCACTGACCTCTCGCCGATGAGCACGAGCGGGATGGTGCGTCCGAGCCGCCGGGCCTCCTCGGGGCCGATCTCGACAGCAGTCATGATGAGGCCGTCGTAGTCGAGGCTGCGGGAGGCCGCCACTGCGGCGAGCTCACCCTCGACCTTGGCGCTCGTGTGCTCGATCGCCACCCGGTAGCCGAGCTGACCGGCTCGGGCGACGACGCGGTCGGCGAGCAGGCTGAAGTAGGGGTTGTCCAACCCCGGCACTGCCAGCCCGATGACCCCGGTGGCGCCCTTGCGCAGGGCACGCGCGGAGTGGTTCATGACGTAGCCGGAGGTCTCCACCGCCTCGATGACCCGCGCGCGCACCGAGTCGCTCACGGCCTTGCGGTCGTTGAGCACGTTCGACACCGTCATCGTCGACACGCCTGCGATTCGCGCGACATCGGCCATCGTCACCATCGTTGTACCCCTGTCTCACTTGTTGCCGGTGGCGCTGAGGCCCTGCACATACCTTCGCTGAATGAACACGAAGATGAGCACCAGGGGCACGACGTAGAGGATCGCGCCGGCGGCGATGAGGTTGTTGAGCGGGAACCCCTTCTCGTTGACGTATCCGTTGGTGAGGGCGACCGCGAGGGTCGTGTTGCTGTTGTCCAGCAGCAGCATCGGAGAGATGAAGTCACCCCACACCCCTGCGAAGGACATGACGAAGGCCGTCACCAGCACCGGTTTCGACAGCGGCAGGAAGATCTGCCAGAAGATCCGGACCTGGGAGCATCCGTCGAGCACTGCCGCCTCCTCGAGCTCCTTCGGCAGCCCCGCGAAGAACTGGCGGTAGAGGAAGATCAGGTACGGCGCGGCTGCCGCCCCCCACAGCACCCACGGCCAGTACGTCCCGACCAGGCCGACTCGGGCGAAGAGCAGGTAGGTGGGAATGAGGGTGATGATTCCCGGCATCATCATCATCGCGATGAGGACCCCGAAGAGGACGTTCTTGCCGGGTCCCCGCAGCCGCGCGAAGCCGTATCCGACCAGCGCCGACGACAGGGTCGTCAGCAGGCCCGACACGGTCGAGAGGAACACCGAGTTGGCGGCGTAGACGAGGAAGGGGATGTCGGTGACCGCGTGGACGAAGTTCTCGAAGTGCGCGGGCGCCGGCCAGAGGAGCGTTCCCCCCGAGGCCAGCTGGTTCGGCGACTTCAACGCCGTCACGAAGATCCAGTAGACCGGGAAGAGCAGCACCAGCGACACGACGAGCAGGATGGCGAAGACGACTCGGCTCGGCCGGTTCCGCCGGCTGCGTTCGCGCCGGACCTTCCCGGTCCGCGGCGGACTGCTCTGCCGCACGGTCACCGCGTCGGTCGTGCGGTGCTTCAGGGTGTTCGTCATGGTGTCAGTCATTCCTTCCACCTGCCGAGGGGTCGACCGCATAGAACACGGTGCGCCCGCTCACCTTGAAGAAGACTCCCGTGATGAGCAGGATCACGACGAAGAAGAGCCAGAGCATGGCGGAGGCGTAGCCGTACCGCGAGAACGCGAAGTACTCGGCGTAGACATCGATCATGAACACCCGGTTCGACTCCGGCACGGACGTGATCGCCGTGGCCCCTGAGCCCGGTGACAGCAGAAGGGCCGGGACGAAGGTCTGCAGCACGCCGATGGTGGTGGTGACGAACTGGAACAGGAGCACCGGCGAGATCGTCGGCACGGTCACGGAGAGGAACCGCCGCCAGGGGCTGGCCCCGTCGAGCTCGGCCGCCTCCAGCAGCTCCTGCGGAACGTCTTGCAGCGCAGCGAGATTGATGATCACGCCACCACCGATTCCCCACAGCATGACGACGATGAGGACGACGAAGACCTGCTGGCCGGTCATCCAGTTGACCGCATCGTGCCCGAAGAGGCCGAGGACGGCGTTGACGGCGCCGGAGTCGCGCTCGAAGAGCAGCTTCCACGTCAGCGTCGCCGCGACGGGCGGCACCACGGCGGGCAGGTAGATGAGCGTCCGCCAGCCGGCACGGAACCGGACCTTGTTGTTGAGCAGGACCGCCAGCACCAGGCTCCCTGCCACGGTGATGGGCACCACGACCAGGGCCAGCATGCCGGTCCGACCGAGGCTCGCCCACGTCTCCGGGTTCGTCAGCACCTTCGCGTAGTTCTCGAAGCCGACCCACTTGAACCCCGGGCTGATGCCGTCCCAGTTCGTCAGGCTGACCCCGAAGGCGTAGGCCAGCGGGAAGATCGTCAGCAGGATCGTGCCGATGACCCATGGCGAGACGAACAGGTAGAAGTCACGACCCTGGCGCCAGCGCGTCGTCTGGTAGAAGCGCGGTCTCGCAGCGCTCTGCAGCAGCGAGGGCGACTCTGCAGTCATGTCAGCCTCCGACCCGCGACACACCCTCGGCGAGGAGCTGGTTGCACTTGTCGTTGGCCTGGTCGGCGAACTGCCCGATCGTGAGACCGCCCTTCACGAGCTGCGGGAACAGGCCCGCCACCGTGGCGGAGAGGGCCGTCACCGTCGCATAGGGCGAGAAGGTGAGGACGGTGGCGTACTGGCTCTCGGCCCGATGCGTCTCGATCGCCTCCTTCTGGAAGGGCTGTGCCGTGGGGAGGTGCGACTCGAGGGACTTGATGATCGGGATGCCCCACCCGGCCTTGGCGCGCGCGACCGCGGGCTCCCCGGCGGTGAACCACTCGAGCAGGGCGAAGGCTCCGTCCGGGTTCTTCGCCTTGGTCGGGATCCAGTGACCCGTGGCGGACGTGGTCGGGCTCACCCGCTTGCTGCCCAGCATGGGCGCCGGCGCCATGCGCGCCCACTTGCCTGTGCCCTCGCCGCCGGCGACGGCACCCGCGAACCAGTAGCCGGCCTGGGCCATCGCCTCACGCTGCACGCTGAACGGGGGCCAGTCCCAGCCGTCCGGGTTGGGGTCGAGGAGCGTGTACCCCACCTTGGCCTTGGCGACGCCGGCCAGCCAGAGAACGGCCTTCTGGGCCTCCGGGGAGCTGAAGTCGACGGTCTTGAGGTCCTCGCTGAACAGCGGGACTCCGGTCGTGGCCATCATCGCGTGGATGCCCTCGACCGCGGGAGCCGTGCTCCACAGGCCGTACCGCAGGACCTTGCCGCCCTTGACGCTGGTGAGCTCCTTGGCCACCTCCAGCATGTCGTCGTACGTCGGGGGCCGGTCGGCCGTGGGGGCAGTCGCCCCGACCGACTCGAAGAGGCCCGAGTTGTACCAGACCATCATGTCGAGGCTGTAGTCCTTGGTCAGACCGTAGATCTGGCCCTCTCCCTGCTTGGTGCCGTCCCAGCGCCACACGTCGTTGACCGTGGCGAGGTCGCTGACCTTGAAGGCAGTGCTCTTGGCGATGTAGTCGTCCAAGGGCCGGGCGACCTTCCGGCTGGCGAGGAAGCCGGCCTGCTGGGCGCCGAGACCTCGGACGAGGTCGGGCGGGTTGCCCGCCGCGAGCATCGCGTTGAGCCGGGTCTCGTCGTAGGTGATGATCTTGACGGGAAGGTCCGGATGCTTGCTGTTCCAGATCTTCATCAGGTCCTTGGGGAAGTCATCGGCGATGCCCATGACCGTGATGCCCTTGGCGCCGGCGCCGCCGGCCCCGCCGGTACCCGTCGCACCCTGGGTCGTGCACCCTGCGAGAGCTGCTGCGGCGCCGACCGCGGACCACGTGAGAAAACTGCGCCGATCGAGAGAAGCGTTGAAACCCATGGCGTACCTCCGTTGCTACGCGTCCTGGGTGGACGAGTTCGTCGTGTCTGCTGATTGATCGATACACCGACGGTCGTCGGGCCCCCTTGGCCTCGCGCGGTTCGGAAGGGTGGTGAACCGGGGTTTATCGTTACAACGCGACTGCGGGGTGTCAAGGGTTCGGCGCGAACGGTCCCACGTGGTGGTCGTCGAGCGGACCGGGCACACGGCATACGCGCGAATGCCGTCAGGCCTGGTTTCACGGAAAGCGCGCGGCGCAGGACCCCCCAGGACTAGCGTCGAGAGGTCACGTTCCGGGGGCCCGGAGCCGGGCCCCGGTTGCTCTTGGAGGCAAAGGTGTTCCGTGCGCGCGCTCGACTCTTGACGTTGGTGACCGTCTCGGCGGTCCTGGTCGCAGGCGGGCAGGGGGCACTCGCCCAGTCCGCCCCCGAGGTGGCGGGGGTCGCGCCCGCCGCCACAGCGGCGGCCCCCACTCCCCCCGCCGTGACCAACCGGGCCGTCCTCTTCGCCTCGGACGGCATGCGACCCGACCTCATGGAGCGGTACGCGGCGCAGGGCGCGATGCCCACGTACGCGTCGATGATGGCGACCGGCGTCCGTGGGAGCAACGGCATGGTCCAGTCCTTCCCGCCGAACACCGGCGTCGGCTGGCACACCATGGCCACCGGCACGTACCCGTCGGAGCACGGCTCGACGAACAACACGTACTACCGCCCGGGCGAGGCGTTCAACAACCGCACGTCCTTCTCGGCCCCGGGATCCCTCCAGGCCGACCACATCGCCGCAGCAGCTGAACGCGCCGGCAAGAAGGTCGCCCAGGTCGACTGGGTCGGCGGCGCACAGGCCGGAATCGCTGGGCCCACAGTCGATTTCACGACGTTCTTCTCGACGCGTGGAGTCCTCACGTACCCGCTCGTGGCCTCGGAGCAGTCCGGCGCCGCCGCGTTCGGCGTCAGCTACCAGGTCGCGGGCTTCGCCGGTGCGACCGGATGGACGAACGCCCCCGCCGGTGACACGGCGGCCCCGCCGCAGGAGACGCAGCTGAGCATCGCGACGACGTTCGCTGCCCAGAACCCTACGAGGGTCTACGACATCTACGTGTTCGACTCGGTCGTCGACGGCCTCTCGGCCTACGACAGAGCGCTGCTCGTCCCGGCCTCCGCCGCCAAGGACGCCGCGGGCGCGGCCGTCGGGCTCGGTGTGGGCGACTTCAAGGAGGTCAAGCTCACCGGCGCGGACGGGCTCATCGGTGCCCGAGCGGGACAGGCTGCAGGCTTCTACACGAAGCTCATCTCCCTGTCTCCGGACCTGTCGTCCTTCAAGCTCTACTTCACGTCCGTCGAGAGGGTCATCGCGACCTGCTCGACCCCAGCGTGCAACGCGCTGCCGGCCGGTGGTGCCGGGGAGGACCGCCTCGAGAAGTACATCGCCGAGAACCTGCCCACGGCCATCGCGGCGGACTTCGCGCCGCTGGAGGCCCGCGTCATCGACGAGGACACCTACGTGGAGCAGGGCCGTGACCTGGAGAAGGCCTACGGAGACGCCGTGTTGACCTACATCCTCGGCACCCTGCAGCCCAACACGGAGCTCGCGCTCGTCGGCTTCCCCGTCACCGACGAGTTCAGCCACCAGTTCATGGCGCTCGTCACTGCGACGGCGCCCGACGGTGGTCCCAACCCCGTCTTCGACGACACCGACTACAACGGCATACCGGACGGGCGGGTGACGGAGCGGGAGGCCTACATCCGCAGCGCCTACCACGAGGCCGACGCAAAGCTCGCGCTGACGCGCTCGCTCATGGGCGGATCGCCGACGACGATCGCGGCTTCCGACCACGGTTTCGCGCCGCAGTGGTTCGCCGTGAACGCCGGCAAGGTGCTCTCGGACGCCGGTCTGCAGGGTCCTGAGCAGCCCTCGAACTGCCGAGCAGCCACGGCCACGAACCTCGCCAAGGCCTGCTGGGCCGGCGGCACCGCACAGATCTACGTCAACCAGACCCTGCCCTCCGGGGTGACGTACGAGCAGGTGCGCACGCAGGTGATCAACGCCTTCGCGAACCTCACCGACCCGGCCAACCCGGGTGACCCGGTGGTCCGCAGGATCATGAAGAAGGAGGAGCTGCGAAACGTCGACGGCAGCGACTCGCTGCACCCCAGCCGCAGTGGTGACGTCGTCGTCGTGCTCGCCCCGCCGTACCAGTTCGACGCCGCGACTCCGGGCCAGACCATCGCACTGTCGAACTTCTTCGGCCAGCACGGCTACCTGCCGGACCTGGTCGACCTGGCTCACAACATCAACATGCACGCCACCTTCGTGGCCGCAGGCCCCGGCATCCGCAGGCAGGCGCCCGTGGCCGGCATGCGGGCGATCGACATCGCGCCGACGCTCGCGTTCCTCCTGCGGGTTCCCGGGCCGCAGAACGCCCGCGGCAAGATCCGCGTCGACCTCACGACGTCGCCGAACCTCAAGGTCGCCACGATCCTCGACATCAGCGACTTCCACGGTCAGCTGATCCCGCTCGCCGACGCGCCGGACGCCGTTGCCTCCCAGCCGACCGGGACACCGCCGACACCGACGTTCACGATCGGCGGCTCCGCGTTCCTCAAGTCCTGGTTCGACTGGTACCGCAGCGTGGCCGAGGCGCCGGACGGCTCGCTCCTCGTGGCCGCGGGCGACTCGGTCGGGGCCACGCCGCCGATCAGCGCCTTCTTCGGTGACACGCCGACGATCGAGACGATGAACGACATGGGCGTCTCGGCCGACGGCCTGGGCAACCACAACTTCGACAAGGGCTCGGCGTACCTGCGCAACACCCTGATCCCGCTCGCGAAGTACCCGTTCCTGTCGGCCAACGTCGTAGACGCCAACGGCAGGACCCCGGCCGAGTGGAAGCCGTCGCAGGTCTTCTCGTTCGCGGGGACGAAGGTCGGGATCGTCGGCTTCACGAACGACGACGCCCCGACCCTGGTCTCGCCGACCGCCTTCCCGCCGTTCCACGTCGCGAGCTCGCTCGCGGCCGTGAACGCCGAGGCGGCTCGACTGAAGTCGACCGGCGTCTCGACGATCGTCGCCATGGGACACCTGGGCGCGACGGCCGGCACGCTGACCAACCCCACCGGCCCGCTGCTGGACCTCGCCGACAACGTGTCCAACGTCGAGGTCGTCATCGGCGACCACACGGACTTCCAGGTCGTCAGCACGCGGGCCAACGGCGTGCTCGTCACGGAGAACCGGAGCAAGGGACTCCGGTTCACGCGGGTCAGGCTCGTCATCGACCCGTCGACGAAGACCTCGGTCTACGAGACGGCCGACTTCCACAAGCCGTGGGACATCGGCGTCACCCCCGACCCGACGATCCAGGCCCGGATCAACAGCCTCAACGCCCAGCTCACGCCCATCCTCGCCACGGTGATCGGGTCCTCGACGCGGTTCATCCCGCGCACGGACGCGTGTGGCCAGTCGGCCGGGCGGACGTGTGAGTCGCTCGTCGGCAACGTCGTCGCCGACGCCATCCGCGAGACGTACTCCTCGATCGGGGTCGAGTTCGTCATCACGAACTCGGGTGGGCTCCGCGACGCCCTCACCTGCCCGACGGTCGACAACCCGTCGGACTTCTGCCCGGCCTACACGCCGCCGCCCTATCCCATCTCGCGAGGTCAGGTGCTGACGGTCCTGCCGTTCGGCAACATCGTCGTGACGCTCAGCGTCAACGGCGCGGAGCTGAAGGCGATGCTCGAGAACGGCATTTCGCGGATGCCTGCGATCGACGGGCGCTATCCGCAGGTGTCTGGCCTCTGCTTCACGTACGACATCTCGGCCGCCGTCGGGTCGCGTGTCACGGGTGCGGTGCGGCAGGCTGCCGACGGCTCGTGCACGGGGGCTCCGGTCGACCTGACGGCCGCGAGCACGTACAGGATCGCGGAGAACGACTTCATGTCGACAGGTGGCGACGGCTACCCCAACTTCGCGAGCCGCGTGACGACGCAGAACATCATGGACCAGGTCGTCGCCGACCACATCGCCGCACACAGCCCCGTGAGCCCGGCCATCGTCGGACGCAGCGCCTGCACGACGTCCGGCGCGACGGCCTGCCCTGTCGTGGTGCCGTGACCGGCGGGAGGCACGCCGGCTGATGAGCATCGCGGAACGGGTCCTGGTGACGGCCGCCGCCGCTCTGGCGGCGGCGGCCGTCGCCCTGCCCGCCCTCGCGCCGCCGGCCTCGGCCCACGCGGGCGAGGAGGCCCTGCTCGTCGAGCCCCCGTCGACGTGGCCCGGCGGAACGGTCATGGTGCGCGGCGACCTGCCCGTGTCCAGTGACGTACACCTGCTCCTCGTCGACAGGGCAGGCCGGATGACGCAGGTCGGCCGCGTCGACGACCCGCCCAGCGGCCACTTCGACGTCCCGGTCACGGTGCCGGCAGCGACGCGGCTCGGGACGTGGTCGATCGTGGCCGTTGCGGGCGGCGACCCGGTTGGGCGAGCCGCTCTCACGGTCGTGACCGCGCCATCCGCGGCCGGTGAACGGGGCGACCAGGCGGAGCCGATCCTGGTCCCTCGCGCGGCGACCCCAGCAGCCCCGAGGCCTGCCGAAGGGCAGCCGGTCGGCGGCTCCGCCAGTCGGTCTGCGGTGGCGATGCCGGTCGCCCAGGCGCCACCCACCCCGACGCCCGCCACTGACTCGCCGGCCGCCTGGGTCGCGCTCGCGCTGGCGGTCACGTCGATCGGCGCCCTCCGCGTGCGATGGGCCCGACGCGGCACGTCCCTCCGGTCTGGCCGGCGCCTCCGCGGTCGGGCCTAGGTCGCCTCCGCGACGAGGACGACGTGCAACATGCGTGGCCCGTGCACGCCCTCGACCCGGTCGAGCTCGATGTCGCTCGTCGCGCTGGGACCGCTGACCCACGTCAGAGGGCGGCGCGCGTCGACGCTCGGCCGTAGCACCGCGAACGCCTCGGGGACGCCGGCCACGACCTGGTCGGCCCGCACGACGCAGACGTGTCGGTCGGGAAGCAGGGTGAGGCCGCGTCGTCCCTGGCCGGGACCGTGGTCGAGCACGATCGTGCCGGTCTCGGCTATCGCGACGGCCGCGGTCGAGACGACGGCGTCGACGCCCTCGATGTCGTGGACATCGGTGACGTCCGCCTCGGCGACCCGGCGCACGGTGGCGGCGTCGAGGTGAGCCGCGTCGAGGTAGGCGGCGTCGAAACCAGCTGGCACGACGACCGACTCGCACCCTTCCAGCCCCCCGGCCACGGTCTGGGCAAGCTCGGCGGTGGTGCACCGGACGACGGTCGCCCGGTAGTCCTCGATGCGCTCGACGAGCAGGTCGAGGACGTCGTGACGCGTCAGCGGCGAGCGTGTGGCGTGCGGGTCGCCGGTGGGACCCGTCGGCGCGTCCGTCCCCGGGTGGGGGGTTCCCTCGGCCGACAATGCCTTCCGCACGCGGGCGAGGATCTCGTCGCGAGCGGCGTTCGGCGTGGCGCTCATGCGTCACCACCCCGGCCCTGTCGCCCGGGGTCGTCGTCGTGGGTACGGGCCCACCACTGGCGGAACGTCTCCTTCGGCGGGCCCGGCGCGTCGCGGGCCTCGCTCCAGGCCGACAGCGGCCACGGCAGCCGCCCCAGGGTCGCCCGGCCACCGAGGAGGCGACCGGCAGCGCGTCCGGCCAGGGTCGAGGCGTTCTGCGCCTTCTCCAGCCGGCCGGCTTCCGCGAACGTCCACGCACCCACCTTCATCGCGAGGGCCTCGGCGGTCGGAACGCCGCGCCCGTTGGACACCCGGTGGTCGTCGACGACCTTCGTGCGCAGGTGCACGAGCAGGTCGGGGATCTCGATCCGCACGGGGCACGCGTCGAAGCACGCGCCGCACAGCGTGGACGCATACGGCAGAGACTGCTCGAGTGCGCCCTGCCGGCCGCGCAGCTGCGGACCGAGCACGGCGCCGATCGGCCCGGGGTAGACCGAGCCGTACGCGTGCCCACCGACCCGCTCGTAGACCGGGCACACGTTGAGGCAGGCAGAGCAGCGGATGCAGCGCAGCGCCTGACGGCCGACGACGTCGGCGAGCACGTTCGTGCGGCCGTTGTCGACGAGCACGACGTGGACCTCCTGCGGCCCGTCGCCGGGAGTGCGGCCGGTCCACATCGAGGTGTACGGGTTCATCCGCTCGCCGGTCGACGAGCGTGGCAGCAGCTCCATGAAGACGGCGAGGTCCTCCCACGTCGGCACGAGCTTCTCGATGCCGACCACGCTGACAAGGGTCTCGGGCAGGGTCAGGCACATCCGGCCGTTGCCCTCGGACTCGACGACGACGAGCGTGCCGGTCTCGGCGACGGCGAAGTTGGCCCCGGAGACGGCGACCCTGGCGCGGAGGAACTTCTCGCGCAGGTGCAGGCGCGCGGCCTCGGCGAGGCGAGCCGGTTCGTCGGTCAGGTCATCGGGTGCGGGGCGGCCGACCCGGCCCATCTCGCGGTGGAAGATCTCGCGCACCTCGGCGCGGTTGCGGTGGATCGCGGGCACGAGGATGTGGCTCGGCAGGTCGTCACCGAGCTGGACGATGAGCTCGGCGAGGTCGGTCTCCCACGCGTGGATGCCGGCCGCCTCGAGGGCCTCGTTGAGCCCGATCTCCTGCGTCGCCATCGACTTGACCTTGACGACCTCGGGGGTCGCGTCGCCCGACGTCCTCTCCCGCGCGATCGCGACGACAATCGCGTTGGCCTCCTCGGCGTCGCGGGCCCAGTGCACCGTGGCGCCCGCGTCGGTGAGCCGCTCCTCGAGCTGGAGCAGGTACGTGTCGAGGTGCGCCAGCACACGATCCTTGGCCTCGGCGCCCTTGACGCGCCGGGCTTCCCAGTCGTCGACCTCGGCCACGACGGCCGCCCGCTTCGCGCGGATCGTCGCCGTCGCATGACCGAGATTGCGCCGCAGCTGCGTGTCGGCCACCGCCCTGCGGGCCGCCACCGGGAACGTCGGCATACCGACGAACGTGCCCGTCATCGCGCGCTCCCCCGCACTCCCTCGCCACCGCCACGGCGGGTCGATGTATCTGCGCGCCCTCTGGGCCGCGCAGATACATCGACTCGCCAAGGAGTGTCCTCGGTCGACGCGAGAACCTCGGCAAGGTGCAGGGTGCGGACACCAGCCCGCTGGCGCGACAGGAGACCGCCGACGTGGGCCAGGCACGAGTTGTCGCCCGCGACGAGCACCTCCGCGCCGGTCTCGCGCACGCGCCGGGCCTTGTCCGAGCCCATCGCGACCGAGACGTCGGAGTTCTTCATCGCGAAGGTCCCGCCGAACCCGCAGCACTCCTCGGCGGCGGGGAGCGGGACCAGGTCGATCCCGCGCACCGCCTGGAGCAGCCGCAGCGGCCCGTCGCCGACGCGGATCATCCGCAGCGAGTGGCACGTCGGGTGGTAGGTGACACGGTGCGGGAAGTAGGCGCCCACGTCGACGACGCCGAGCACGTCCACGAGGAACTCCGACAGCTCGTGCACCCGGGGCGACAGCTCCTCGACGGCGCGCTCCAGCCCGGCATCACCGACCCGCCGCGCCAGGCCCGCGTGCTGCTCGCGCACAGACCCCGTGCACGATCCCGACGGCACGACGACGGCGTCGTAGGCCCCGAACACCTCGACGAACGCGCGCACGAGCGGCACCGACTCGGCGGCATACCCGGTGTTGGTGAACATCTGCCCGCAGCAGGTCTGGGCTCGGGGGAACTCGACCTGGCAGCCGAGACGCTCGAGCAGGGTGACGACCGCCTTCGGAGTCGACGGCCACATCGTGTCGTTGAAGCATGTGGCGAACAGGGCGACTCTCACAACAGGACGCTACGACCGTGAGGCCTGCGGCCGGGGCCGCGGCACGAGGTTGTCCATGCCGCCGTCGACGGCGAGGCATACGCCGTTGGTGGAGCCGGAGCCCGGGGCCGCCAGGTAGGCGACTGCGGCGGCCACCTCGGCGGCGGACACGAGACGACCGTGCGGCTGGCGCGCGTCGAGTGCGGCACGCTCGGCGTCGGGGTCCGCCGCCGTGGCGAGCAGCCTTGCCACCCAAGGGGTGTCAGCCGTGCCGGGAGCGACGGCGTTGACCCGGATGCCGTCGTGGAGGTGGTCGGCCGCCATGGCTCGGGTGAGTGCGTGCACGGCGCCCTTCGTCGCGGAGTAGAGCGCCCGCTGCGGCAGGCCCTGGGTGGCCGCGATGGACCCGGTGTTCACGACGGCGGCGTTCGACGACGCCCGCAGGTGCGGCAGGGCCGCCCGGGTGACGCGCACGATGCCGAGGACGTTGACGTCCCAGACCCGGTGCCACTCGTCGTCGGCGTTGTCACCGACACCGCCCTGCGCGCCGATGCCGGCGTTGTTGACGACGATGTCGAGGCCACCGAACCGCGCCACGACGCCGTTCACAGCGGCTCGGACCGACTCGTCGTCAGCGACGTCGCAGCGCAAGGCCGCGACGTCGCCCGACTCGGCAACGCCTCGGGGGTCGAGGTCCAGCACACCGACCCTGGCCCCCCGATCGACGAGCGCGGTGACGACCGCGGCGCCGATGCCGGACGCCCCGCCGGTGACGACGGCGACGAGGCCTGCGAAGTCCTTCATGCTGCTCCCTTGGTCGGAATGGCTACTGGGTCAGACGAACTGCTGACGGGCGCGGCCGAGGCCGTCGATCTCGACCTCACAGACGTCACCGGCAGCGAGGTAGGGGAAGCGGCCGGAGAGAGCGACACCCTCCGGGGTGCCGGTCAGGACGAGGTCACCCGGTTCGAGGACGAGGTACTGGCTCAGGTGGTGCACGATCGTCGTGACGTCGAAGATCATGTCGGCGGTCGACGAGTCCTGGCGGGACTCACCGTTGACCCAGCTGCGCAGCCGCAGCGACTGGTGGTCGAGCTCGTCCGGAGTGACCAGCCACGGCCCGGTGGGGCTGAAGCCGGCGCAGCACTTGCCCTTGCTCCACTGGCCGCCCGAGACCGCCAGCTGGAAGTCCCGCTCGGAGACGTCGTTGACGGCGACGAAGCCGGCGACGTGGTCGAGCGCGTCAGCCGGCGAGTGGAGGTAGGACGTCCGCCGGCCGATGACGATGCCGAGCTCGACCTCCCAGTCCGTCTTGGTGCTGCCGCGCGGTATGGCGACGTCGTCGTCGGGGCCGACGACGGTGTTGGGCAGCTTGAGGAAGATGACGGGCTGCTCCGGCGGCAGCGCGCCGGACTCGGCCGCGTGCGCCGCGTAGTTCATGCCGACGCAGATGACGGCCCCTGGCCGACCGATCGGGGCGCCGCGCCGTAGGCCGGCGACATCGAGGACGGGCAGGTCAGCGAGCCCTGACCGAAGGGCCTCCGCGCCGCCTTCGGCGAAGAAGGCCGGCCCGAAGTCGCCGCCTAGCTCCGGCCGCGCCGTGAGGGCGGGGCGTGCATCGTGCCACACCCCGTCGTGCAGGACGGCGGGCACCTCGGCGCCCGCGGGGCCGAAACGAGCGAGTTTCACGACAGACCTCCGACGTTGTTGAACGAACAGTTGCGCCTCGACCAAGGAGCATGGCGCTGCTGGCACTTGACACACCATAAAGATCGGATGTTTCATGGCGCAAGTCCCATCCAAAGGAGAGTCATGAGCCAGTTCATCGCCCTGCACACCCACGACGTCCGGTTTCCGACGTCGCTGATGCTCGACGGGTCCGACGCGATGAACCCCGACCCCGACTACTCCGCCGCCTACGTACGCCTCGTCACCGACGCCGACGACGGCCTCGAGGGACACGGCTTCGTCTTCACCATCGGCCGCGGCAACGACGTCCAGGTCGCCGCCATCGAGTCCCTGCGTGATCACCTCATCGGCCACGACGTCGAGGCCCTGCTCGACGACATGGGCGCGGCGTGGCGGCATTTCGTCTACGACTCGCAGCTGCGCTGGCTGGGCCCCGAGAAGGGCGTCATGCACATGGCGATCGGCGCCGTGCTCAACGCCCTCTGGGACCTCAAGGCCAAGCGTGCGGGCCTGCCACTCTGGCAGCTCCTGTCGACGATGACGCCCCAGCAGCTCGTCGACTGCGTCGACTTCCGCTACCTCACCGACGCGCTCACCCGCGACGAGGCGCTCGCCATCCTCCGTGCCGCCGAGCCGGGCCGCGCCGAGCGCACCGCACAGCTGCTCGCGACCGGCTATCCGGCCTACACGACCACGCCGGGCTGGCTCGGCTATGACGACTCGAAGCTCGAGCGACTCTCGAAAGAGGCTGTGGCGCAAGGCTTCTCGCAGATCAAGTTGAAGGTCGGTGCCGACCTCGAGGATGACCGTCGACGCCTCGCCATCGCCCGCGCCGCCGTCGGTGGCGACATCCGCATCGCCATCGACGCCAACCAGCGATGGGACGTCCGAGAGGCCATCGAGTGGGTCAAAGCACTCGAGGAGCACGACATCAGCTGGATCGAGGAGCCCACCTCCCCCGACGACGTGCTCGGCCACGCCGCCATCGCGCGCGGCGTCGCCCCGATCCCGGTCGCCACCGGCGAGCACATGATGAACCGGGTGCTCGCCAAGCAGTTCCTCCAGGCCGACGCCCTCGAGGTGCTCCAGATCGACGCGACCCGCGTGGGTGGGGTCAACGAGAACCTCGCCATGCTGCTCCTCGCCGCGAAGTTCGGCGTCAGGGTCTGCCCGCACGCCGGCGGCGTCGGCCTCTGCGAGGCGGTGCAGCACCTCTCGATGTTCGACTACGTCGCCGTGTCCGGCACGACCGAGGACCGGTTCATCGAGTTCGTCGACCACCTCCACGAGCACTTCGTCACGCCGGTCGAGATCCGCGACGGCCACTACGTCGCACCCACCGCGCAGGGCGCCTCCACCGAGATGCTGCCCACCAGCATCGTCGAGTACGAGGTCGTCGCCCAGCCATGACCCTGGCCACCGAATCCCTGACGCTCGGCACCGCCGCCCTCGGCAACCTGTTCGAGGCGATGAGCGACGCCGAGGCGCAGGCCGTGCTCGAGACGGCCTGGCAGCTCGGGATCCGGTCCTTCGACACGGCGCCGCACTACGGCCTGGGGCTGGCCGAGGTGCGCCTCGGACGCTTCCTGCGCGGTATGCCGCTGGACTCGGTCCACGTGTCCACGAAGGTCGGTCGACTCCTGCGCCCCAACCCCGGCGGGCCCGAGCGCGACCCCGACCTCTTCGACGTGCCGGGAGACGTCCTGCGCGTCTGGGACTTCTCCGAGACCGGGGTGCGGACCTCCCTCGCCGAGTCCCTCGACCGCATGGGGCTCGACCGGGTCCGCACGCTCTACCTCCATGATCCGGAGAAGGCACCCCACGCCTACTCCGCTTGCGACACAGGGCTGTCCGCACTTGCTGCTCTCCGCGAGGAACGCATCGTCAGCCGCATCGGGGTCGGTTCCATGGATGAGTCGGCGTTGCTCGCCGCGGCCCAGAACGACGTCACCGACGAGCTGATGGTGGCTGGGCGGCATACGCTCATCGACCACACCGCGAGCGCACGGCTGCTTCCGCTGTGCCGCGAACGCGGGGTCGCGGTCGCCGCGACGGCGGTCTACAACTCCGGGCTCCTTGCCACGCCCCGCCCATCGGGCAGGTTCGACTACGCGGAGGCCCCGGCGGACGTCGTCGCGCGGGCCGAGCGGCTCGCCGACGTCTGCGAGGCTCACGGCACCGACCTGCCCACGGCAGCACTGCACTACGCGGCGCTCGACCCGGCGGTGACCTCCGTCGTGTTCGGCGCCCGGACTCCTGCACAGGTGCGCGAGAACGTCGCGCGCGCTGCCGCGACACCCGTCCCCGCCCTGTGGAGCGCGCTCGCGGCCGAAGGTCTCGTGCCGGAGGTGGTCCGATGACCGACTCGCTGCGCCTCGACACGCATCTGCACCTCTGGGACCCGGACCTGGGCGTCTACACGTGGCTGACGCCGGACCACGGCGTGCTGAACGGGGCATTCACCGCAGCGCAGGCGGCCGCCGAGCTCGAGGCCGCCGCGGTGGGCCACGCGGTCCTGGTCCAGGCTGCCGACTCCGCAGTCGACACCGAGGCGATGCTCGACGTCGCGGCTGCCAACGACTGGGTCGCCGGCGTCGTCGGCTGGATCGACCTCGAGCGGCCGGACGGCGCCCGAGAGTCGCTGGAGCGGTGGTCTGCCTCGCCCGCCTTCTGTGGTGTGCGCCAGCTCATCCACGACGACGAACGACACGATGTGCTCGACCTGCCGGCAGTCCGTGAGACGTTGGCCGTGCTTGCCGCACATGGCCTTCCGCTGGATGTGCCCGACGCATTTCCACGGCAGCTGGATGGAGCGACGCGGGCGGCGGCATCCCTCGACGAGCTCACGGTCGTGGTCGACCACCTGGCCAAGCCACCACGGGGCAGCGACGCGTTCGACACCTGGCGTCGAGGACTGCGCGAGATCGCCCGGCACGACAACGTCGTCGCCAAGCTGTCCGGGCTCGAGCGCGCCGGCCAGCCATGGACCGTCGACGCCCTGCGCCCCGTCTGGGAGACCGCGCTCGACGCCTTCGGTCCGCAACGGCTCATGTTCGGCAGCGACTGGCCGATCACGGTCACGAGCAGCGGCTACCCAGGGACTGTCGACGTCGTCGGCACCCTGATCGGCGAGCTCAGCCCGGACGAACAGGCGGACGTGTGGTGGCGCACCGGCACCCGCACCTACCACCTCGACCTGACCGGCTGACCCACACGAAGCACCTGAACCACCTGCATGACCATCGATTCCAAGGACGTGATCGCGTTGCTCCAGGGAGTGAACCCCCTCCTCACCGGGCCTGTGCTGCTCCACCTCGACGCCATGGGTCACTCCGACTCCGTCGCCGTCGTCGACGCACACTTCCCGGCGGCACGGGTCGGCCGGGTGGTCGTCGACCTGCCGGGCACCACCTCACCCGAGGTGCTCGCTGCAGTCTGCTCGGTCCTGCCGGCCGACGACGCCCCCGCGCTGGACCTCATGACGTCCGCGGACGGCTCGGTGCTTCCGGTGCAGGAGGAGCTCGTGGAGGCTGCGGGGCTCCGCCCTGACGCGGTGCGCTACGTCGACCGCTTCGCCTACTACGACCTCGTCACGGACGCGCACCTCGTGCTGCGCACCGGCGAGACGCGCGTGTATGGAAACGCCCTGTACCGCAAGGGACTCGTCACCCTCGGCGCACCGGACGGATCATCGTCATGACGGACACCCTGCTCCTCGAGCTCGAGGGAGTCAGCAAAGGCTTTCCCGGCGTCCAGGCCCTCACGGATGTCCGGCTGGACCTGCGACCCGGTGAGGTCCTCGCCCTCGTCGGTGAGAACGGAGCCGGCAAGTCGACCCTCATGAAGCTGCTGTCGGGCATCCACGCTGCGGACGCCGGGCACTTCCGCCTGGGCGGCGTGGACTTCACCCCCGAGAGCCCCCGTCACGCCGAGTCGCTGGGGATCAGCATCATCCACCAGGAGTTCAACCTCATGCCCGACCTCACGGTCGCGCAGAACATCTACATCGGTCGTGAGCCTCGCACCGGTGGCTTCTTCACCCGCGACCGCGCGCTGAACCGCGCAGCCGGCCAGCTGCTCGACCGCCTCGGCCTGGCCCTCGACCCGCGCGCCCTCGTGGGGTCCCTCACCGTTGCAAAGCAGCAGATGGTCGAGATCGCCAAGGCCCTGTCGCACGAGGCGAGGGTCCTCGTCATGGACGAACCCACGGCGGCCCTCAACGACACCGAGGTCGAGGTCCTCCACGGGCTCATCCGGCGTTTCGTCTCCCCGTCCACCGGCGTCATCTACATCTCGCACCGCATGGACGAGCTGAAGGCGATCTCACAGCGCATCACGGTCCTGCGCGATGGCAGCTACGTGGGCACGGTGGGGACGGCAGCCACGTCGATGCCCGAGGTGATCTCGATGATGGTCGGCCGCACGATCCAGACACACGCTCGTCCCGAGAACGTTCGCGACGACCGCGAGACCCTCCTCTCGGTCCAGGGGCTCTCGACGAAGGCTCTGCTGCAGGACGTCAGCTTCGAGCTGCGTCGCGGCGAGATCCTCGGCTTCGCGGGCCTCATGGGTGCCGGACGGACGGAGGTGGCTCGTGCCCTCGTCGGCGCCGACCCGGTCACCGCCGGCACGTTCACGCTGCGTGGCCGGAGCGTGCGCATCGGCAACCCGGCCACGGCCGCGGAGCTCGGCATCGGCTACCTCTCCGAGGACCGCAAGCAGCTCGGCCTCATGCTCGAGCAGTCGGTGCAGACCAACATCGCCCTGTCGTCGCTCAGCGACCGCTTCTCGCGAGGCCCCTTTGTCGACGACAGGGCGATCGCCGCCGCGGCCACACGCTCCGTCGAGGCCCTCGGCATCAAGACGCCCTCGATCCGCCAGGAGGTGCGCAACCTCTCTGGCGGAAACCAGCAGAAGGTCGTCATCGCCAAGTGGCTGACGAAGGACTGCGACGTGCTGATCTTCGACGAGCCCACCCGAGGGATCGACGTCGGCGCCAAGGAAGAGATCTACCGCCTGCTCAACGACCTTGCGGCACAGGGAAAGTCGATCATCATGATCTCCTCCGAGCTGCCCGAGGTGCTGCGCATGGCGCACCGCGTGCTCGTCATGAGCGCAGGCCGCATCACCGGGGAGCTCTCCCACGACGAGGCCACCCAGGAGAGCGTGATGCACCTCGCGACCCTTCCCACCCACTCCCCCGTTCCCGACTCGACGGCCGACAAGGCAGGACTCGCATGACCACCGACACCACGACGCAGCCCGCCACCACCACCGCGACGGCAACCCCGGCGTCGACTCTGCGCGACCGGCTCCAGCAGCTTCTGGCGTTCGCGAGCCTCATCGTCATCGCGATCTTCTTCTCGGTCGCGAGCTCGACGTTCCTCACCTACGGCAACATCGTCAACGTCCTCTTCTCGACGGTCGTCATCGGGCTGCTCGCCCTCGGCACGACGTTCGTCATCATCACCGGCGGCATCGACCTGTCCATCGGCACGGGGATGGCGCTGTGCGCCGTCATGTCAGGTCAGTTCATCGTCAACTGGCACGTGCCGTGGCCACTCGGGGTGCTCCTGGCCGTCGCCTTCGGCGGGTTCCTCGGGTTCGTCAACGGCTTCAACGTGGCCCGCCTCGGGCTCCCGCCCTTCATCGCGACACTCGCCACGATGCTCGTCGCCCAGGGCCTCGCCCTTGTCGTGTCGCACAGTGCCCCGATCTACTTCAACGACTCCCCCGGCTACCTGAAGCTGTCGACCGGCAACCTCATCCCGGGCCTCAACTTCCCCAACGCCGTCCTCATCCTCATCATCGCCACGACGGTTGCCGCAGTCCTCATCAGTCGCACGATCCTGGGCCGCTACACCTTCGCCATCGGCAGCAACGAGGAGGCGACGGCCCTCTCCGGCATCAACGTGGCGAAGTGGAAGATCATCATCTACACGCTCGCCGGTCTCTTCACGGGCCTCGCCGGCGTCATGATCTCGGCCCGGCTCGGCTCGGCCCAGCCGGCCACCGGCGCGGGTTACGAGCTCCAGGCGATCGCCGCCGTCGTGATCGGTGGCACCTCCCTCGCGGGCGGGAAGGGCTCGATCGTCGGCACGGTCATCGGGGCCCTGATCATCTCCGTCCTCAACAACGGCCTCCAGCTGATGTCCATCCCGCAGGAGTGGCAGAACGTCATCCTCGGCGTCGTCATCCTCATCGCGGTATACGCCGACATGGCGCGGAAGCGGGCCAGTGCCACCTGACCCAGCCTGACCAGCGTGACCCGGACCGACCCCACAGATCTCCGGTGCGAGCCGGAACCCACGGCCACCAGGCCGACCCACCCCTGAAGAAGGAGAGATCCACCATGCGCAGACGTCAGCTCATGACGGCCGCGGCCACCTCCGTGCTCGCCCTCGCGCTCGCCGCGTGCGGCCAGAACGGCACCAGCACCGCAGGCTCGACCGGCGCCGCCGGCAGCGAGAAGCCCTACATCGCCATCGTCTCCAAGGGCTTCCAGCACCAGTTCTGGCAGGCGGTGAAGAAGGGCGCCGAGCAGGAGGCCGCCAAGGAGGGCGCCACCATCACCTTCGAGGGCCCCGCGACCGAGAAGGAGGTCGAGGCCCAGATCACGATGCTCACCAACGCACTGGCGAAGCAGCCCAAGGCCATCGGCTTCGCGGCCCTCGACTCGAAGTCCGCTGAGGGCCTGCTCCAGCAGGCCAAGTCCGCGAACATCCCCGTGATCGCGTTCGACTCCGGTGTCGAGTCCGACGTGCCCCTCACGACGGCTGCGACCGACAACAAGGCCGCGGCCGCCGAGGCCGCGAAGCACATGTCCGAGCTCCTCGGCGGCAAGGGCAAGGTCGCCATGATCGTCCACGACCAGACGAGCCTGACGGGCCAGCAGCGGCGCGACGGGTTCATCGACTGGATGAAGGCCAACGCCCCCGGCATCACCCTGGTCCCGGTCCAGTACGGCGACGGTGACCAGGCGAAGAGCGCCGACATCACCAAGTCGATCCTCGCCGCCAACCCTGACGTCAAGGGCATCTACGGCGCCAACGAGGGTTCTGCCATCGGCGTCGTCAAGGGCGTCCAGGAGGCCGGCAAGACGGGCATCACCATCATCGGCTTCGACTCCGGCAAGGCACAGATCGACGCCATCAACTCCGGGCTGATGGCCGGCGCGATAACCCAGAACCCGGTCGGCATGGGAGAAGAGCTCGTCAAGGCCGCGATGAAGGCCATCAAGGGCGAGCCTCTCGAGAAGTCGATCGACACCGGCTACTACTGGTACGACAAGACCAACATCGACGACCCGAAGATCCAGGCGGTCCTCTACCAGTGAGATGTCCGGGCGCCCGCGCCGTCACGCGGCGCGGGCGCCCGACGCCGTATTCTCAAGCCAGCAGCACTCACGGAAGGCAACCCGACGATGGCCGTGACGGACGAGGCGATCACCAAGATCAAGGAGATGATCGTCTCCGGTGACCTGGGCCCCGGCAACCGACTTCCTCGCGAGGCTGATCTCGCCGAGCGACTCGGCTTGTCACGCAACAGCCTCCGCGAGGCGGTCAAGGCCCTCTCCCTCATCCACGTCCTCGACGTGCGTCAGGGCGACGGCACCTACGTGACGAGCCTCGAGCCCTCCCTGCTCATGGGCGCCATGGAGTTCGTCGTCGACTTCCACCAGGACGACACCGTCCTGCACTTCCTCGAGGTGCGGCGCATCCTCGAGCCGGCGGCGACGGCGATGGCCGCGCTACGGATGAGCGACGACGGTGTCGCCGACCTGTACCGGCACCTCGATGCCATCGCCGACGCCCCGACGATCGACGAGCTCGTGGCCGCCGACCTCGAGTTCCACCGCAAGATCGCCGACGGCTCCGGCAACAACGTCATCGGATCGCTCCTCGACGGCCTGAGCGGCCCGACCCAGCGGGCGCGCGTGTGGCGCGGCCTCACCCAGACCGGTGCGGTCGAGCGCACCATGGCCGAGCACCGTGCCATCGTCGACGCGATCGCCGCTCGCGAGCCCGACGTGGCCCGCAGCTGGTCGACGGTCCACATCGCCGGCATCGAGCTGTGGCTCCGCGAGGCCCTCGGCGACCGCGCCGGCAGCAGCCGAGCCACCGTCCCGCCTGGCCCTCCCGGGTACGCCTCTGAGCGGGAGGGCGGCGGCGTTCCCGCCTGAGCGCGTGGGCACCCGACGCTGATGCTCAGCGCGCTGTGACCGTGGAGTCGCAGCCTGTTGGCGCTGCGACCCGGTAGGTGTCCCCTGCCCGCGCGGACCACGTGAGCTGGAGACGCCCGCCGACGCCCTCCGTGCACTGGGCCTCGACCGTTCGACCCTCATGGTCGAGGCAGACGCCTGCCCCAGCGACGTCTTCAGGGATCTCTACCGTGACGTCGCCGTCGCGCGCCACCCGCAGCCTGGCCATCGTGAAGCGACCCTCGTTCCAGTAGACGTCGACGACACGTCCGCCTGGGCAGCGCACACCCTCGAGGTGCCCGTCAGGCGCTCCGGGCAGTGGCGCGGCCAGGAGCACGACGACCCCCTCACGGTCTTGGACGTAGGCCTCCGCAAGGCCGGCCACGACGCCGAGGTTTCCGTCGATCTGGAAGACGAACCCCTCGGACCACGCCCCGTGCGGATGGATGCCCAGCAGGGAGGGCGAGCTCAGCGACTCGACGAAGTTGTCGACGGCTCGCTGCACCAGTCCCGGCTCACGCAGACGTGCACCGAGACACAGCACCCACGCCTGGCTCCACGAGGTGTAGCCCGACCCGTGGGACAGGCGCTGCCGCAACGACGCAGCGGCGCCCGCGAACTCCGCCGGGGTGCCGGACTCGCTGATGCGGCGGCCGGGGTGGAGCCCGTAGAGATGTGACAGGTGTCGGTGCCCCGGCTCGGATCCCTGAACGTCGCTCGACCACTCCATGAGAGTGCCGTCGACCGCGATGCAAGGCAGCCGGAGACGCCGGAGCGCCTCCGAGGCACGCGAGCTGCGAGCGCTGTGCGACTCGCGATCGACCGTGGCGAGCCGTGACAGGGCCACGTAGTGGCTGAGGACCTCGTGGGCGAGCTCCTGGTCGACCGTCGAGCCGGCAGACACCGCGGCAACCTCCCCCGAGCGCATGACGAAGCGATGCTCGGGCGATGTCGAAGGGCTCACCCGCAGCCGGTTCTCCCCGTCGTCCACCAAGGTCGACAGGATGAAGTCGGTGACCGTGGCGTGGGCCGGCAGCGCCACGTCACGAGCGAACGTCTCGTCCCCCGAGTGGGTCCACTGCTCCCACAGGGACGCGAGCAGCCACGCCTGGGCCATGGTCCAGTTGGCCCACTGCACGTCGCCCGACACGGGTAGCGAGAACCGCCAGAGGTCCGTGTTGTGGTGCGTCACAGAGCCGTCCGCGGCATAGATCGCCGACGCGATCTGGCCACCTGCGTCGATGAGCTCACACGTGAGGCCGGTCAGTGGGTCCTGGAGTGGTGTCAGCCCCAGCGAGTGTGTCGGCCAGTAGTTCATCTGGACGTTGATGTTCGTCGTGTAGTTGCAGCTCCAGGCCGGCCGGGCATCGACGTTCCAGATGCCCTGGAGGTTGGCAGCCTGCGAGCCCGGCCTCGAGCTGCTGATGAGCAGGTACTTGCCGAGGTGGAACAGCAGCTCGGCGCGACCGGCCGGGGAAGCCTCTACCGGTTCGAGCCCCTGTTCCGTGGGCGCGGCCTTGCCGGTGAGGTCGAGGTCGGTCCGGTCGAAGAAGGCTCGGTAGTCGTCCACATGCTCGGCGAGCAGGTCGCTGGTCGGGCGCGCGAGAGCCTCCTCGACGCGACCCCGCGCCAGCGTGGACAGTGCCTCGACGTCGGCGCTCGGGCGCTGGTCCCATCCGCGGTGGCCGGTCGCCGCCGAGACCAACAGCCGGAGGGAACGTGAGGACGTTCTCTGCACCGCTGCTACGACCGCGAAACCCATTCCCGCATCGACGAGCCCATCCGCGTCGGGTTCGTCCGTGGCGTAGACGACCGGATCGGCGGCATCGACGTAGTCCGGCAACGCACGCGCCGGGGCGCGCCCCGTGACGACCGTCCACACCACGTCGCCGGTGGTCCACGTGGACAACCGTGCCCCGACATGAGGAACGAGGAGCTGGGGTTCGGGAAGTCCTCGGTGGACCGCTCCCTCGGCCTCATGCACCAGAACTCCGGCGGGGGCCGACACGAACGCCGTGGTCGCGACAGCCCCGCCCGGGCCGTCGACCCGGCTTCGGGCTACTGCCTCGGACAGGTCGAGCGACCGCTCGTAGTCGGAGCGCGAAGCGGCGTCGGTCTCGGGGGTCACGGCCCAACGCAGCTGCCCCAGCGGCTGGTACGCCTCGGTCCAGCCCGCGCACTGGAGCTGACGCGCGATTCGGTCCGCCTCGACATGTGCCCCGCGCTGGGTCGCGGCGCGCAGCTCCTCGACCAGGTGGGACCGCGGCGAGCTGCGCACTCCGCTGCCGGGCCCGCCGGACCAGAGCGTGTCGATGTTGAGGTCGATGCGTTCGTGGTCCGGCAGGCCGCGGACCACGGCCCCCAGCCATCCGTTGCCGAGCGGGAACCCACCGGTGAAGCCGGTTGCAGGACGGGTCAGGGCAATCGTGTGTCTGGATGCCATGGAGTGAAGGTGCCTTTCTCTGGCGGAGGGAGTGGGGCGCCGTCACTTCGACGCGTCGTACGCCTTCTGCATCAGGGTCAGGTAACGCTGCAGTCCGAGGGCGTTCAGGCGCTCGAGGTAGGCGTTCCAGCTGGCGTCATCGAGCGGCTTCTGTCCCGTGACCCACTGCAGCTGCTGCTGGGCTGCGAAGTTCTGCAGGTTGGTCTGCAACTGGGCGACGTCTGCCTGGTCAGCGGGATCGACCCAGACGCTCCAGGACGGGAAGAGCTGGTCACGCGGCTGGAGGCCTTCGTAGAGCTTGGTGGCGTTGAAGAGGCGTCGTTCGTAGCCGGACGGCTCGTACACGTCGGTCGGCTGCACCTGCGCGTTCCGGAAGGCCATCGAGCTGTAGTACTGCGCCATCGCGCCCCAGGCGTTGTTCGCCGGAGGAGCGCCTTCCTTGGCGGGAAGCGTCTTGAACAGGGGCGTCAACGACGGGTCGAGCGCCTTCTCGCCGGCAGCCGGCTTGACCCAGTTGACGCCGTCCTCGCCGAACTCGGCGCGCAGGTGGCCCTGCGTGCTGACGAGGTAGTCGACGATCTTGATCGCCGCGATCTGCTGCTCCGTGGAGGTCTTCGCGGTCAGGACGAACGCGCCGCCGGCCGAGGGCTGGCCCCACGTCGCGTACCTGGCTCCGGACGGACCGGTGAGCGGGGGTAGGGCGTCGTACTGCTTGTCGCGCCCGTCCTTCTGGCCCAGGGTGACGAGGTTGGCGGGGTGCAGCGTCGCGGCCGCGCCGACGAGGACACCGTTGGCGTTGTCGCCCTCGGCCTTCATCGCGTCGTAGTTCTGGCTGAAAGCCGCCGGATCGATGAGTCGCTCCGAGTAGAGCGACGCGATGTACTCCAGACCCGCCCGGAAGGCCGGCGCAGCCGCCTGGAACTGGACCTTGCCCCCTGACAGCCCGAGCGGCGTGACATCGGCCTTCGACGGCCCCGGGTCGTAGATGAAGGCGTTCATGAGGTACGGGATGAGGCCGCCCTCGACGTTGTTGGCCAGGCCCGTCAGCGGGATCTCGTCAGCCTTGCCGTTGCCGTTCGGGTCCTTGGTCTTGAACGCTCGAAGCACGCTGCGCAGCTCCTCGGTGGTCGTCGGCTGCTTCAGGCCGAGCTTCTTGAGCCACGCGCTGTTCATCCACAGCTTCGTCCCGTAGGAGCAGTGGAAGCAGTCGTTCCACTGCGGCAGGCCGTAGATCTTGCCGTCCGGTGCGGTCGCGATGCGTTTCCACTGAGGCGTCTCGGCGAACGCCTTCTTGATGTTGGGCGCGTACTGGTCGATGAGGTCGTTCAGGGGGAGGAAGACTCCCTGCTTCCCGTACTTCTGCAGCTCCGCCGGCGAGAACTGGGTGACCCAGGGGATGAGCAGGTAGGCATCGGGCAGGTCTCCGCTGGCCAGGGAGATCTGCCGCTTCTCCGAGGCGGATGCGCCGTCGTAGGTCGTGGTCTGCCAGGTGATGGCCACCCCGAGCTGCTTCTCGAGCTGCTTGGTCAGGGAGTTCGCGGACAGCTTCTGGTTTGGGTCCTGCGGCGCGAAGACCGTCAGGCCGACCTTGCCGTCGGCGCGGGGGGCATCGCCGCCTCCCCCACTGGTGCAGGCGGTTACCGCCAGGGCTGCGGTGGCGAGGATGGCGGCGGAGCGTGTCCGACGCGTCAAGTGTCCGAGCATGGGTCGTCCTTCTTCGTTGGAGGAGTGGCGTGGAGGGGTGCGCTGCGTGCGTCTGGTGGTGGGGCGCTCCGGTCCTGGTGAGGGCCGAGACCGAGCCGACCTGGGGTGGTGTTCCCGGTCAGCCCTTGACAGCACCGATGAGGGTGCCCTTGATGAAGTGCCGGGCCACGAACGGGTACACGACGAGCGCGGGCACCGTGGACACGACGATGAGGGAGTACTTGAGCAGGTCCGCCATCTGGCGGCGCTCCAGCATCTGGCTGGCGTCCATGCCGGAGCTCGTCTGGGTGTCGAGGACCAGTACGTTGCGCAGCACGAGCTGCAGCGGGTACAAGTCGTCGGACTTGAGGTAGATCAGCGCGTCGAAGTACGAGTTCCACTGCATGATCGCGTACATGAGGGCCACGACCGCGAGCATCGGCTTGCACAGCGGGAGTACGACCGACCAGAGGATCCTCAGGTCACTCGCGCCGTCGAGCTGGGCCGCCTCGATGAGCTGGTCGGGGATCGCCGACGAGAAGTAGGCGCGGGCGATGAGCACCTGCCAGACGCCTACGGCGTTGGGGACGATGAGGGCCCATCGTGTGTCGAGCATGCCGAGCGACTGGACGACCAGATAGGTCGGGATCAGGCCGCCGGCGAAGAACATGGTGAAGACGATGAACCGCGTGAGCGCCTTGGCCCCGAAGAGGTCTGGGCGCGAGAGCGGGTAGGCGATCGCGACGGTCAACACGAGGCTGAGCACGGTCCCCGCCCCCGCGTAGATCACCGAGTTGAGCAGGCCGCGGACGATCTGGTCGTTTCGCAGAACGGCCGCATAGCCCTTGAGGCTGAAGTCCACAGGCCAGAACAGGACCCGCCCGGACGACACGGCTGCCGGTGAGCTGAAGGAGCTGGCCAGGATGTTGAGCAGGGGAAGGAGGACGACGAGCAAGAACACTCCCAGCAGGAGGTAGACGCTCACCATGAAGACGCGGTCAACGCGCGAGTCCCTCACGGCGCCAAGCCTGCCCGAGCGAGGTCGACGTCGACGCAGCCGACGGCGTGCGGCCCGTTGCGAGTCCTCCCGGTCGGTTGCGACTCCTTCAGGTGCCTGGAGCAGGATCTGGTTCACCACAGCGACGACCCTCCGATCCGCTTGACGATGGCGTTGACCACGACGAGCAGCGCCAGGTTGACCACGGCATTGAACAGGCCGACAGCGGTGGCCAGGCCGAAGTCGGCGTTGAGAAGGCCGATCTTGTAGACGTAGGTCGAGATGATCTCCGACGAGCCGAAGTTCAGCGGGTTCTGCAGCAGGAAGGCCTTCTCGAATCCCACCGCCATCAGGTTCCCGACGCCGAGGATGAGCACCACCGCACAGGTGGGGAGGATGGCGGGGATGTCGACGTGCCGGATGCGCTGCAAGCGGCTGGCTCCGTCGACCTTCGCCGCGTCGTACAACGCGGGGTCGATCCCGGCCAGGGCGGCCATGTAGATGACGGCCGAGTAGCCGGCGGTCTGCCAGATGTCGGACCAGACGTAGAGGTGGCGGAAGGCCGCCTCGCTGCCCATGACGTCCAGTCCCCCGAGACCGAGCGGCTCGAGGAGCCGGCTGGCGATCCCGATCCGGGGAGCGAAGAACAGCATCATCATCGAGACGACGACCACCGTGGAGATGAAGTACGGCGCGTACGTCACCATCTGGACCGTGCGACGGAAGAACCGCGAGCGGATCTCGTTGAGGCACAGGGCAAGGATGAGCGGCACCGGGAACCCGGCGAGGAGGTAGTAGCCGGACAGCTGGAGCGTGTTCGTGACGAGCGACCCGAAGACGGGGTTGCCGAACATGCGGGAGAAGTTGTCCCAGCCGACCCACGAGCTGCCCCATGGACCGAGGACGACGCTGTAGTCCTTGAACGCGATCACCGCATTGGCCATCGGCACGTACTTGAAGACGACAAAGAAGAGCAGTGGGACGACCATCAGCAGGTACAGCTGCCAGTGGCGTTGCAGGCTCTGCCGAGCGCGGAACCGGCGTGTGACCCGCACGGGACGCGTAGACAGGTCAACGGCCATACGCGTGCACCTCCTTCACCTCTCTGGGCACGGTTGGGAACTCGACGGTGACCGACCGCCCGGACACGGAAGGCAGCTCGAGGTCGAGCGACGTTCGGTTCGAGGAGGGAACGTCCATCGTGTGCACGGCGTCGTCCGCGTCGACGCGCACCGTCAGTGGGGCCTCGACGCCGTCGTCGGCGAGCTCGATCCGTACGTGCGTGATGGTCCATACGCCTTCGAGATCGACGCGCACCCAGCTGCCCTCCGCTTCGGCCTCGGGCAGCCACCCCCCTTGGGCCACGTAGTCGGTGATGTGGTGGGCTGGGTGCTTCGGGTCCTGGCTGCTCGCTCTGGTGGGACGCTTGGCCGCGAGCGGTCGGGCCCCACCCCGGTTGAGTCCACGCACCGATGGCGGCCCTGGCTGCACTCGCAGGGGCCGGCCGTCCCAAGGCCGGCCACCTGTCGCCTCGATGACCACGACGACCGGCTCCAACGCGTGGGCGGCGGCCCGGACCCGGATCGTGCCGGCACGAAGCGGGCGCAGCTCGATGGCTCCGCGGCCCTCGAGCAACGACAGCGTCAAAGGACTGAGCTCGAGACGACGCCCCGTCGGGAACACCCCGGGGCCGTCGACGACCTCGAGCCTCACCAGCCGTTCGTCGTCGACGACCCGGCCCTCCTGGTCGACGAGCTCGACGGTCAGGTGGACGTCCTGCGTTCCGTTCGCCACGACGGTGGTCGCGTCCGCGAGCAGGCGTACGCCCGTCGCCGACGCGGCGTGAGGCCACTCCGGTGGCGGGACGCCGCGCAGATGCCGGCGGTACCAGTAGTACGAGCGGAGGGGAAGACGGTGGTAGTCGACGAAGCCCATGGCCCCCATGCCGTCGACGATGCTGCCGTGGTGGAACCCGCACCACAGAACGACACCGGAGCGCCAGTCGTGAGACCTCTCGGTGCCGTACCCGAAGCGATGCTCGAACGTGCCGGGCCGGTGCTCGACGACGCTGCCGTACTCGCTCACCAGGCTGGGGTGCCCCGGGTCGTGGAAGAGGGCTGCTCCGTCGCCGTTGTACCCCGCGAGATCACCGAGAACGTCGAAGCCACCGCGCTGGGCACCCCCGATGGCGGCGGGCCGCGTCGGGTCGAGCCGGCGGGCGAGCTCGGCGAGACTGCGAGTGATCTCCTTCGCCCTCTCGACGACGGCGTCGTCGGTGAAGAACACCTCGTTGCCGGTGCTCCACGTCACGACGCTCGGGCTGTTGCGGTTGACCCGGATCATCTCGGCCATGCCCTGAAGACAGGCCCGGTCGAACGCCTCCCAGTGCTCGGCATCGGGCGGATAGGCGCTGGCACTCCAGAACCCTTCCGCGCTCTCCCCACCGATCCCCCAGAACGCGAACTCCGACCAGAAGAGCAGCCCCTGGCGATCACACTCGCGGGCGAACTGCACGTGGTGCGGGTAGTGGGAGCCTCGGACGAAGTTCATGCCCGCGCGACGAATGAGGTCGAGGTCGCGGCGAATTCCGCTGTGCGTCACAGCATCCGCCCATCCGGCGTGGTCTTGGTGCACGTTCGCCCCGTGGAGCGTGACGTGCCTGCCGTTGAGGTAGAAGCCCCGATCGGCAGTGAACTCGAAGGTGCGAACGCCGAAGCGGGTGCGTCGGTGCTCGACCACTGCGTCATCCACCACGAGCCGCTGGTGCAGGACGTACTGGTGCGGGTCGGAGATGTCCCAGCAACGCGCCTGCGTGATGTGCAGGGACTGGTCGATGTCGGTCCGGCCCGGGGCCAGCAGGGTGGATGACTCGGAACGGTCGGCAACGACCGTCGGTGACTCTTCCGCCTCGATCCAGGATGTGAGGATCGCTCCGACCGGAGAGGTGAGGTCGCTGAGCACCTCGGTACTGACCGAGACTGCCGCGCCGCCGTCGTCGGTCGGGATGGCGCTGATCGCGGTGCCGTACCACGCGAGTCGCACGGCACCGGCTCGGACCAGATGAACGTCGCGGTAGATGCCGCCGTTGAAGACGTGCTCCCCGGCCCGGGGCGGCAGGGTGGCGTCCCACTCGTTGTTGACGCGGACGGCGAGGATGTTCGGGCCCACCCGGCACGCTGACGTGATGTCGATGAGGAATGCGGTGTAGCCGCCGCGGTGGCCGTCGACGGCGACGCCGTTGACCCACACCTCGCAGTCCTGGAACACGCCATCGAACTCGAGCCCCACAAACCCCTCGAGGTCGTGTACGTCGAGCTCGACCTTGCGACGGTAGACACCGCGCCCGACGTAGAACTCGGTCTCCATGAAGTACGGAGTCCCGAACGAGTGCGGGAGCACGACGTCGAACCAGTCCTCCGTCTCGCAGGTCTGCGCCGTCCACGACGGGTCGTCGCCATAGGCGAAGACCCAGTCGGTGTTGAGGATCTCTCGAGAGGCGATGGTGGTCTGTCGGTCCCCGCTCGGCACGAGTCGCTGGTGCAGGTTGAGGGTGCTCTCGTTCACTGCAGGTCCACCTTGACCTTCCGGTTCTGCGCCTTTACGCGCGAGTGGTCGCTTGGCGCCACTCCCCCGAGCGAGCGCAACGGGCCTGTCGATCCGTCTCGTCCCGTTTTCCGTGAAGGTTCACGGAAGTGATGTTGCATCAAGGTAGAACCGCCCGATGGGCGTGTCAAGAGATCGTTGCGACGTCTCAGGGGGCGGTCGCGCCGGACTCTCGGAGCCGCGCCGACTCAGACTGACTCAGGCCGACTCGCGCCAGAGGATCCGCGGACGAACGATCCGCCGGAGCGGGTCGATCACCCGAAAATCGTTCTCCGACAACGTTTGAACCACGTCAAGGGCCGCGTCGACCAGGGCATGACGGTCCAGGCTGAGCGTTGAGAGCTTGGGGCTGACACCCTCACCGAGCGTCAGTCCGTCGATGCCCATGATGCGCACATCGCCTGGCACTCGGATGCCGAGCGCGTGCGAAGCCTGGACGGCGCCGATCGCCATGAGATCGTTGAACACGACGATACCGTCGGTCTCCGGGGAGGTGCGGACCAGTTCCGCAAATGCCTGGGCGCCGCCTGCAATGGACTCCTCGCCGACGACAAAGGCGCCACGCTCGTCGTCCGACACCATGGTCTCGAGGAAGGCGCGCCGAGGGGTTGGGACGTACCGGCCGTCACCTCGCGTCGAGTAGCTGGAGTCGATCATGCCCAGTCGGGTCACGCCACGACGTCGCAGGCCGGCAACGGCCTCCACGAGCCCCGCCTCGATGTCGAACTCGACGGAGTGCAGACCCGGAGCCGAGCTGTCACGCTCCAGCAGGACAAGCGGCATACCTCGGGCAGCGGCAGCAAGCTCGGCGTCGGGCATGACGAAGTGACCGACGAGCACGTCGACCTGCCGTCTCAGCAGCTCCAGGGAGGCGGCCTCCCCGGCTGCGTGCGACCTGCCCGCGGCGCGCGGCAGGTCTGACCCCGCCTCCTCGGGCGCCTCGGTCGAGGCCATGAGCACCTGGTATCCGCGCGCCGTTGCCCGATGCACGAAGTCGCCGGCGATCTCGGTGTAGTAGGGGTTACGGAACGAGGCGACGACCAGTCCCAGTGCCACGGTCTTTCGGCGCTCCACAAGGCTGCGAGCCTGGCGACTCGGCCGATAGCCGAGCTGCTCGCTCACCTCGAGCACGCGCTGCTTGGTGACCTCGTTGATCTCGTCCATGTCGTTCATCGCACGGGTCACCGTCTGACGCGAGACACCGGCGGCTGCGGCGACGTCGTTGATCGTCACCCGCTTCCGATGGCTGCTCGCGTTCACGGGGCGCACTATAGCCTCCGCCTCGCGTCGGTCCTGGTCACTGGCGTACGACGGTCGATCGCTGGTGATTCCGGCGCAGGCAGCGGCCGACCGGAGCGGGATCAGGAGGCCTGCCTGCGGGCAAGGTTCCCCGCGCCCTCCGTCCCGGCATGCTCTGCCGCTGGCCTGAGCCCGTCCAGATCGACGGCGGGAGAGGCTCGGCCGTCATCCTCGGACCGCACCCGGTCGGTCACGAAGACGTCGACCGCCGCCAGGGGCAACGCGGCGAAGAGCTCCACGCGCCCCCAGGCCGGCGCAGGCGCGACGACGCTGACCGAGTTGCTCACGGCGGCGAAGGCCTTGAGCGCCTCACCGTCCATGACGTCACCCGAGGTGAGGCCGGCATCGCGATCGAGGGCGGAGGCTCCGACGATGAGGTGGTCCACCCGCAGCTGCGTCAGCTGCGAGACCGTGATCGGGCCGCCGACTCCGTCCGTCGACGTCGGCAGCCCGCCGAGCACGACCAGCTCCAGGCCCAGATGGCGTGTCCGGTGCAGGACGTCAGCGGCCGAGACCGAGGTGGTGACCACGGTCAGGTGAGGGACCAGGGCGAGAGCGTGGGCGATCTCGACAGCGCCCGGCCCGGTTCCGAGCCCCACACGATCACCGGCCTGAACACGGCTGACGGCCTCTCGCGCCAGCGCCGTGAGTCTCGACGCGCTCCCGCCGACCTGGTCACGAGGAAGCAGTCTGGGCGCGTGAAAGCGACCGAAGACGCCGCCACGGACGCGGACCAGACTCCCGTTTCGCACGAGGGCAGCGACGTCGCGACGGACGGTGCTCTCCGAGACGCCGAGCAGTGTTGCCAACCGGGAGTGGTCACACCCCGCAGGGCCGGCATCGTGGACGATCTCGACGATGCGGGAGTGACGTGTCGCCACGAGCATCTGCCTCTCCTTCCGTGTCACGCTCGGTCAGCACCCGTGCGACGCGCACCGCTCGTGCCCTTCGTCGCGTCATTCGTCGCGTCACTGACTGCCTCATGTGGCGGCTCGCGCCGTCGAGCCGCGCACGACCAGTCTCGGCGGAACGGGGAGCACCTTCGGTCGTCGCTCGGCCGCCCCGGGCGCGATCATCTGCAGCAGCCGCTGGATGGCGAGCTGACCCGAGGCCCTGAAGTCGACATGGACGGTGGTGAGCCCGGGCCTGGCATAGGGCGCGATGCGGATGTCGTCGAAGCCCGTCACGCTCAGCTCTCCCGGCACCGACCGGCCGTTCTCCCAGACCGCCGCCAACGCCCCGAGAGCCATCTCGTCGTTCGCGGCGATGACCGCCGTTGCAGCCGCCGGGACTGCCGCGGCCGCTTCGTAGCCCGACGCCACGGACCAGTCGCCCGTCTCGGCACCGACCACGCGCATGCCGTGCGCGGCGCATCGTTCTTCGACGGCCCGGCGCCGCTTGGCGGAGGAATACCATCCCTCCGGGCCGTTGATCACGAAGACGTCGCGATGCCCCAGCTCGTGCAGGTGGTCGACGACGAGAAGCATCCCCGGGTCCACCGACCCTTGCGCGTGCTCACCTTCGATACCGTCACCGTTCACCTCTCGCAGGAGCGGGACCGGCAGCTCGACTCGATCGAACAGGTCGGCGAGCACGTGGGTCGGGGCGAACGCCATCGCCCCGGCGACGTGCGAGAGGTCGACGTCCCTGATCGCGGCGGCGCTGACGCTCAGGTCGTTGACATCGAGGGGAACGACGTCGAGCACGAATCCCGCCTCGGCGGCGGCGCGGGTGGCAGCGGCGATGATGTTGCTCGGGCCCGCCTCCTCGATCTCGTGCACGAACAGCACGATCCGGGTCGGAGTCCCCAGCCGGAGTGCACGCGCCAGCGGGTTCGGCTTCCACCCCAGGTCGTCGATCGCTGCCTGGACGCGTTGCCGGGTGACTGGCCGAATTCCTTCGAACCCCCGAACGTAGCGGGTCACCGTCTGCGAGGAGACTCCCGCCTGCCGCGCGACGTCGTGAATGGTCGGCGGACGCGGGCTGCGCAGTTCTTCCGTCATCGGCTGATTCCTCTCCAGGCCGGAAGATTGACACTGGCGCCACCGAATGTCAATCGATAACATCTGCGGCATGTTTATCGATAACGAGCCCACGGGCGGTCGCCCGGAGATCGAGCGGAAGGCACACCGGAGATGACCTTCCGAGCTACGCCGACCGGATTCGTCTGGCGCGGCGGCGGGGAGACGGTCCAGGTGGATGCGTGGGGACGCGGCATCCGTGTGCGAGCCCTGCGTGGCGGTGAGCCCGAGGACCGCGACCATGCGCTCCTCGCGGATGCGGCGACCGGCCCCCGACAGACGAGCGTCAGCGGCGCGGTGGCACGACTGAGCACGGGGAAGACGGTCGTGGTCGCCGAGGAGGAGGAGTACTACGACTGGTCGACCGGGTTCGGGACCAGCAGGGTCCACCTCCGCTTCGAGGACGCGAACGGGACACCACTCCTCGAGGACATCGGCGACGGTGGAGCCCTCAAGCTGACTCCCCGCGAGTACCGCGACCGCGACGGGACAGGGACCAGCCTCAGGGTGTGCTTCCAGTCGCACCCGGACGAGCGCCTCGTCGGGATGGGCATGTACCAGCAGGAGATGCTGGACCTCAAGGGGTCGACGCTGGAGCTCGCGCACCGCAACTCACAGTCCTCGGTCCCGTTCGTGCTCTCGAGCCGCGGCTACGGCTTCCTGTGGAACCTCCCCGCGGTCGGCCGAGTCGTCTTCGGGACCAACCGGACCGAGTGGCATGCCGAGCTGGCGCGCCAGGTCGACTACTGGGTCGTCGCCGGCGACACCCCGCTGGAGATCGCGGACGCGTATGCCGAGGCGACCGGACGCGCTCCGATGATGCCGGAGTACGGACTCGGCTTCTGGCAGTCGCGACTGCGGTACTGGAACCAGGACCAGCTCCTGGAGGTCGCACGCGAGTACCGGCGTCGCGAGATCCCGCTCGACGTGATCGTCGCCGACTTCTTCCACTGGCCCGAGATGGGCGACTGGCGGTTCGAGGACGAGTTCTGGCCCGACCCGACCGCCATGGTCGACGAGCTGCGCGACCTGGGTGTCGAGCTCATGGTCTCCGTGTGGCCCCAGGTCTCGGCGGGCTCCGAGAACTTCGCGCGCCTGCGCGACGAGAACCTGCTCGTCACGACCCGGCGCGGCATCGACGTGCAGTACTTCTTCGACGGCCGGTACACGCGTTTCCTCGACGTCACGGAGCCGCGCGCGCGGGCGTTCCTGCGCGAGCGCCTGACACACAACTACGGCAGGCACGGCATACGCCTCTTCTGGCTGGACGAGGCGGAGCCCGAGTACGGCGTCTACGACTTCGACCACTACCGGTACGCCGCCGGCCCCGGCGCCGAGGTCACCAACCTCTACCCGCGCGACTTCGTCCGGGCGATCGCCGAAGAACCCATCCAGTCCGGGCAGGCGCCAGAGGTGTCCCTCGTGCGCGCCGCGTGGGCCGGCTCACAGAGGTACGGCGCGCTCGTGTGGTCGGGCGACATCCACTCGACCTTCGCCGATCTTCGCGCCCAGATCGCCGCCGGCATCCACATGGGCGCTGCCGGGATCCCTTGGTTCACAACGGACATTGGAGGTTTTGCCGGCGGTGACCCGGAGGACCCCGCGTTCCGGGAGCTCGTGGTGCGGTGGTTCCAGCTCGGCGCGTTCAGTCCCGTGATGCGACTCCACGGCGACCGCAGGCCGAGCACCCCGGTCCACACGGCAGGCGGGGAACGCCGGCTCAACACCGGATCCGGCAACGAGGTCTGGAGCTTCGGGCCCGAGGTCGAGCCCATCCTGGTGTCCTGCATCGCGCTGCGCGAGGACCTGCGCGCCTACACCCGCACGGCGATGCGGGCCGCCCACGAGTCCGGAGCGCCGGTCATGCGCGGCATGTTCTTCGAGTTCCCCGACGACCCGGCGACCTGGACGATCGGCGACCAGTTCCTGTTCGGCCCCGAGATCCTCGTCGCACCGGTCACGCACGCCGGAGCTCGGGCTCGCAGCGTCTACCTCCCTGCCGGCGCGAGCTGGACCGAGGCCAGCACCGGCACGACCTTCGAGGGCGGGCAGACGGTAGAGGCGGCAGCGCCCTTGGATGTCGTCCCGGTGTTCGCGCGCACGGCTCACGCGCTCGCGCTGCTCGACCGCCTCAGGAGACGCGCGTGACTCCCCTCGAGGCCCCAACCGTCCCATCGAATCCCCCACAAGGACAACCGAGCTGAATGAAGTCCAACGGAATGCCACGGCGCCACACCGAGTACGCGGGCTACCTCTACGCACACTTCAAGCGCGAGTCCGCCGACGGCGAGCAGATCCATTTCGCCTTGAGCGAGGGCAACGACCCGCTGCACTTCGAGGACCTCAACGGCGGCAAGCCGATCCTGTACTCCACCTTCGGCGATTGCGGAGTCCGCGACCCGCACATCGTCCGCTCCCCGCAAGGCGACCGGTTCTTCCTCGTCGCGACCGACCTGCGCCTCCACGCCAGCCTCGACTGGGACCGGCACCAGCGCTGGGGCAGTCGCTCGATCGTGGTCTGGGAGTCGACGGACCTGGTGAGCTGGGGGCAGGGCCGACTCGTCGAGGTCGCACCGCCCGAGGCCGGCAACACCTGGGCCCCGGAGGCGGTCTGGGACCCCGAGCAGGACGCCTACCTCGTCCACTGGTCCTCGACCCTCTACGACACCCCGGAACACGAGGGCGAGAGCTACAACCAGATCATGTACGCGACCACTCGGGACTTCCGCGAGTTCTCCGAGCCGCGCGTGTGGATCGACCGTGGTTGGCACACGATCGACACCACGGTGATCGAGCACGACGGCGTCTACTACCGCTTCCTGAAGGACGAACGCAGCCGCGGCGGCGACGCACCGCTCGGCAAGTCGGTGTTCTGCGAGTCCTCGACCTCTCTGACTGCCGGTGAGTGGAGGCCGCTGGCTGAAGGCATCGGTCTGGGCACCATCAGCCAGGGCGAAGGCCCCCTGGTGTACAAGTCGAACACCGAGGAGAAGTGGTATCTCTGGATCGACGAGTTCTCGTCGGAACGCCGTTACGTTCCCTTCGAGACGACCGACCTCGCCGCGGGCGAGTGGAGCCCCGCCAAGGACCACCGGCTGCCAGTAGACCCCTGCCACGGCGTCGTGCTGCCGGTGACCGCCGACGAGTACGAGCGGCTCAGGACCGCATGGCCGGCGAGGGTCACGCCGCGCTGATGCCGACCAGCCGCTCGAAGAGGTACTCGTACGGCAGGTAGCCCACGTCGTACTCCTCGCCCCGGGGGTGGGCGATCAGCTGCGACATCTGCAGCAGCCGCCATCCGTCCAGCAGCGCGTCCAGTCCTGTGGTGTAAGGCGGTTCGTCGCTGTCGCCCGTCGTCGGACGGGACCGGCCGGTCCCGTCGTAGCGCGTCCAGCCGATCACCTCCGAGTCGAGGGCCGACGTGCCGAGGTAGAGCACGAGCAGCTGCTGGCGAACGTGCGGGGTGGCCGAAGGCGTCGCGAACGACTCCTCGACCGACATCGTCGGGGTCGGGGTCGGGGTCGGGGTCGAGGTCGAGGTCGAGGTCGGGGTCGGGGTCGAGGTCGGGGTCACGGTCATGGGGTGGGCTCCTTGTCGCTGTGGGGCATCGTCGTTGTCGGGCGTCGTGAGTGAGCCGGCGGCGGCTGGCGTCGACATCAGCTGCCCCACCCGGCCGCCGCCCGGCTCGCGCCGAGCCTGACGTCCGTGGCACCCGGAGCGACGAGCTGCGGTCGTAGCGTCTCGCGGGTCAGGTAGTAGTCGATGTCGAAGTTCTGGTCGCCGGTCAACACCCGCCACAGCTTGGCCCGGTTGACCAGCTCGAGCCTGCCCTCGTTGGCATCGGTCCACCCGAAGGTCGTGGTGAGCTTCCGCAACACCTCCGGGGAGTCGATGTCATCGGTGTTCCACAGCCGCAGCTGACGCACCGTCGGGTTGAACCGGATCTTGAACATGTACCGGGGCCGGTCGGAGTCGTTGCGGCGGCCGCCGTGCCAGATCCCGTGGTGGAGCAGGACCACGGTGCCGGCCGGGCAGGTGAGCCGGGTCTGGCCGGCGAGGTTCTGGTAGCGCCCGATGCCGGTCTGGTTGATACGACGCAGGTGGGTACCGGGGACGCTGAGCGTGCCACCCTGCTCCAGGCTCACCTCCCGCGGGTAGTACATGAGCTGCACGTCGAAGGCGTCGGTTCGGGTGTCGAGGATGGCGTCGCCGTGCAGGTTCTGCGCCTCACCACCGCGGGGCGGCCGGATGTGTACGGCGTGGTGGTCGATTACCGGGTTGGGGCCAACCAGGCTCTGCACCGCACCGGCGACCGCGGGCAGGTCGAGCAGCTGCCGCACGAAGCTGCCTGCCGGGAAGACCGCGTCCACCGGCGTTCCATAGGGGCGCCCCTGGACACCGCGGTCGAGCACCTCCTGCGCCCGCCGGTTCAGGTCGTCAGGCACCACCGCCTCCAGTGTGAAACTGCCGTGGGAGACGAAGTGCGCCATCTCCACCGACGTCATCAGGTGCTTTCGGTCGACTAGCTCGGTCATCGCTTGGGTCACTCCTTGCGCGTGGGTCAGGCCGCCGAGGACCCGGCGGCCATGGAAGCCAACGCTAGGGGCGACGAGTCGCGGTTGTCGTGGTCGGCGTCCGGCAACTAGTGGTAGAAATCCCGCATGATGCAGGGCGAACTTCTCGTCGACCTCAGCCGTCCACCGCTCGTCGTGGGGTTCGGTCGGGCGACGCACGGCCGATCCACGCTGACCGACGTGTTCCAGCTCCCCGAGCTGTGGTCCCTGCACCTCTACGACTACGTCGCGCAGCTCGAGGTCGACGGGACGAGCTACCCCGTCACGCCCGGGTGCGTCACCCTGGTTCCGCCGGCATCGTCCATCCGGTACCGCTACCGCGGACCGTCCACCCACCTCTACGCCCACCTGGCCATGGACCCTGGTGGGGTCCAGCACAACCGCGACCTCCCGCCCGCACCGTCACGGCTGGCCGTGCTCATGTCGCCAGGAACCGACCTCCCAGCCGTCACCGACCTCATGGAGTCCGCGGTCGCCACCGCCGCGGTGCACCCCGAACGCGCTCGGGCCGACGTGTGGATGGTGCTGCTGCGGCTGGCGGACCGGTACCGCCAGCAGGTGGGAGAGGACCCCGCAACCGAGTACGTCCGCGCAGCGATGGCCTACCTCGAGTCGCGGCTCGGCGAGCACGTCACCGTGCCGCAGGTCGCCGAGGCGGTCGGGATCTCGCCGCACCACCTGACCCGGGTCTTCGGGATGCAGACCGGCCGGACGGTTGTCGGGTACCTGCGGCACCGGCGGGTGGAGCGCGCCCACCATCTCCTCACCAGCAGCACGATGTCGGTCGCCGCGATCGCAGCGGCCGTCGGGATCCCCGACCTGCAGGCGTTCAACAAGACCTGCCGCGCAGTGACCGGCCGCTCGCCGCGCGCGCTGCGCGCCCAGGAGTCCCCCCACGTCCATCCGAGGCGCCTCGCGCCCAATCCCTTTGATCCCAAAGCCCCCTGATTCGGTAGCGGCGCATCCCGAGGCGCCTCCCGGTATGCCGCCGGGCCCCTTCACGGTGGGCAGCCGGGCCCTTGCCCGCGTTCCGCCGAAGCACCCACGCGACCGAACAGCGAGGTGGACACTGGGATCGACAGGGAAGGAGAACCCGGGGGCAGAGAGAACACGGAAGAAGGCGGGAAGATCCTCATGGCACACACTCGACTCGCGACCGCGCTCAGCGCCGTCCTCATGCTCGCCGGCGTCGCGGTCGCAGCGCCCGCCTCGGCGGCCAGTGGGCCACTGGCCGGCACCTGGACCTCGATCGACACCGATGGCAGCAACCAGACCCTCGACATCATGGGGTCGGGAGGCCACGTCTACTCGATGATCTACGTCGACGACGCCGCCACGAGCGCCTGCAACGGCAACCCCGCCATGATCACCGGGCCTGGCATCGTGGACGGTGACGTCCTGGTCATGAACGGGACCCTCACCTGCCTGCCGGGAGGAAACGTCTTCCGGTCACGCCTCACTGTGAGCTTCGTCCATGACAGCTCGACCGACACCCTGACCGACGACTTCGGGATCGTCTGGCAGCGTGAGGGCTGACCCGGCATTCTGCTCTCCCCGGTGAGTGACTGGACGTGGACCCGCGCCCACCTGCGACGTGCTGCATCGTGATCACCCGCGGGCGCTCACGGCGTGGTGCAGGTCCCGGAGCACCTGCACCCCGACCGTGAGCATCGCGACGTCGACGTCCTCGCTGCCGGCCAGCCCGGCATAGGCAGAGTGGGTGCGCGCCAAGGCATCCCGGTGCTCGCGCGTCCAGGTGGCCAGCCCGCCCGCTGCGAGCACCTCCGTCGCGATCGCCACGGTGAGCGCCGCCAGCTCGTCACTGAGCGCAGCCTTCGCCAGCTGGACCCAGTGCGGGTCCGCCGAGCTGATCGAGATGGTGGCGTAGAGCCAGGACAGTCCGAGCGTCTCCCCGATCCCGGCGTAGGTCGCCTCGAGGTCGACGACGTCGAAGCCGCTGTCGAGGGCGGCAGAGGCCAGGCACAACGCCTCCGGCATCCGGGACACGGCGTGACACCCGGTCAGCAGGTCGTCGGGGACACCGAGCTGGGCGAGCGTCGCGAAGGGCCGGCCCCAGGGCGCCACCTCGTCCAGGGGCGGCGGTGAGGTGGCCATCCTCTCGCGGAGGCGGGTCACCGGGTCACGGAACACCGCCGCCTCGCTGTCGATCGCTGCCAGACTGCTGTTGCGGCGGACCAGCCAGGATGCGTTGTACTCCAGGGCCCGCTCGAGCGCATGCCTGACCGGGATCGTGGGGGCGACCGGGTATGGAGCCAGGCCGTCCCACAGGTCGTCCAGCCCCAGGAGGTCCTTGACGATCATGATCGCTCGGATCGCCTGGTCCGTGGTCGCGCCGGTGCGGTCCTCGACGCGGTAGATGAAACCCGGGCCGACCCGGTCGATCAGCTCGTTCGCCAGCCGCGTCGCGATGATCTCGCGCCCCAGCTCGTGCGACGCGATCTGCTCGGCGTACTCCGAACGCACAGGCTGCGGGAAGTAGCCGCCCAATGTGTCCACCACGCCGGGGTCTTCGGGGATGTCACCGTCCAGCAGCAACTCGTGCACCAGGTTCTTGGCGTGCGCCAGGATCACTGCGATCTCCGGCCGGGTGAGCCCGCGACCGGTCGCCCGTCGCCGCTCGATCTCCTGGACGTCGGGCAGATGCTCGCGGGCGCGGTCGAGACCGTGCTCGGCGAGGTTGTGCATCACCTGGTCGTGCCGGTCCAGCAGGGCCGGGCCGTATCCTTCGACGACGCTGATGGCGAGCACCTGCCGCTCGCTGTCGGCCAGGACGTCGCGCACGACCTCGGCGGCGCAGGCCTGGAGAATTCGATTCCGCTTCGTGCGGTCGATGAGTCCCGCCTTCTCCACCGAGCGCAGCAGGATCTTGAGGTTGACCTCGCGGTCGGAGGTGTTGACGCCCGCGACGTTGTCGATGAAGTCGGCGTTGAGGCGTCCGCCGGCCAGCGAGTACTCGATACGCGCCGCCTGTGTCAGCCCCAGGTTGCCGCCCTCGCCGACGACCCGGCAGCGGAGCTGGTCGGCGGTGACCCGCACCCGGTCGTTGCCCCGGTCCGACACGTCGGCATCGGTCTCGTGCGATGCCCGCACATAGGTGCCGATGCCGCCGTTCCACAGCAGGTCCACCGGCGCCCTGAGGATCGCCTGCACCAGCGCGTCCGGCGACAGCACCTCGGCGTCGACGTCGAGCGCGGCTCTGACCTGCTGAGACACCGCGACGGACCTGCCCGACCGCGGATGGATGCCTCCACCCGGCGAGATCAGGGCAGCGTCGTAGTGCTCCCACGACGAAGCCGGCATGGCCGCCAGCCTCGCGCGTTCGGCGAACGAGGTCTTCGGGTCGGGCTCGGGATCGAGGAAGACGTGCCGATGGTCGAAAGCGGCGACCAGGCGGAGACGGTCCGAGAGAAGCATGCCGTTGCCGAAGACGTCTCCGGACATGTCACCGATGCCCACGGCCGTGAACGCGTCACGCTCGGGATCGATCCCGAGCTCGGTGAAGTGTCGGCGTACCGCAACCCAGGCGCCGCGTGCGGTCACGCCCAGCTGCTTGTGGTTGAAGCCGGCCGACCCACCAGAGGCGAACGCGTCGTCGAGCCAGTACCCGGCGTCGACGGACTCCTCGTTCGCCAGGTCGGAGAAGGCCGCGGTGCCCTTGTCCGCAGCCACCACCAGGTAGGGGTCGGGACCATCGGCGAGCACCGCCCCGGCCGGATGGGTCACCCCGTGCTCGGTGACGTTGTCGGTCACGTCCAGCAGGCCGCGTACAAAGACCCGGTAGCAGCGGCGTACCTCACGGGCCGCGTCAGCGGGGGCAAGCCCGGCCAGGAACGCCTTGACGACGAATGCGCCCTTGGCACCGGCCGGGACGATAAGTGAGTTCTTCACCTGCTGTGCCTTGGCGAGCGCGAGCACCTCGTCCCGGTAGTCCTCGACGCGGTCGGACCACCGCAGCCCGCCGCGGGCCACGGGCCCGTACCGCACGTGCAGGCCCTCGACGTCGGGGTGGTGCACGAACGTCTCCACCTTCACGGCGGGATCGGTCGCGAACGGCAGCCTGGCCGGGTCGAGCTTGAACACGGTCGTGAGCGGCGGCCTGCCATCACTGCCACGACGGAAGTAGTTGGTGCGGGTGATCGCCTCCAGCAGGCCCGCGTACCAGTCGAGCACCCGGAACTCGTCCCGGGTCGTGGCGGCGTCGGCGTACTTCGCGAGCCTGCTCTCAGCCGACGAGGGGCCGTCCGGGTCGAACCGTTGCTCGAACACCTCGACCCAGTGCTGGACGAACTCGCGGTGGCCCGACAGGATCCCGCGCACGTACGACCGGCTCGCGCCGAGCCCGGCCTGGCGGAGGTACTGACAGGCCGCACGCACGAGCTGCACCTGCCTCGCGTCCAGATGGGCCTGAAGCACCAGGGACGCGAAGTCGTCCCGGTCCACCGTGCGCTCCCAGGCGGCCGTGAACGCCTCGGCGAGCCACGGCAGCACCTCGTCGAGGGCGGGGTCCTCGACCCGGAAGAACACGAAGCTGTCCGCCGACTCCTCGGGCCGATGATCGGTCAGGACAAGTCCGAGGTGCTCGAAGAGAGGCAACACCTGCGCCAGTGGCGGCCTGCCGGCCGGCCAGCCGACCATGCACCTGAGCCGGGACTGCTCGACCTCCCACTCGACGCGCGGTGGCGATGCGGGTGTGGTGTGTATGTCGGCAAGGGCCATGACCGCCTCCGCGACCAAGGCTATGACCACTGCGTGATCACCGTCGAGGTATGCCGGACCGGGTGGCGAGGAGGCGCGGCGGCGTGGAGCGTGTCCGCAGCCGGGTCGAGCACCACGCGTGAGACGCCGCGGCCCCACCTGACAACAGGCAGGGCCGCGGCCGGCGGTCAGCCTCGAGAGGCGAAACGAGCCGGACGGAGGAAGTCCAGTCCGTCCATGGACGGTCCTTGCCCCGACGCCTCGGAGGCGGCGATGGCCCCCAGGGCGGACGCCATCTTGAAGCCCGCCCCGGAGAACCCTGTCGCACAGTAGATGCGGTCGCTTCCCGGGAGCGGTCCGAGCAGGCCGGTCTCGTCGGAGGTGTAGAGGTCCGGGTAGGCATCCGACCTGACGATCTCGGGGACCAGCCCCGGCAGGAACTCCTGCACCGTCTCGACCGATTCGTCGATCTCGGCGTGGCTCAGGTCTCTGGGCATCGTGGCAGGGTCCGCCGTCGGCTTCCCACGCCCGTCCAGGGTCGCCTTGACGCTCACCCCGTCGACCGTCGGAGCGCCGTACAGGGAGCGGTCACCGGAGACTCGGATGAAGATGGGGAACGCCTCGGGCGCGAACTGCTTGGCGTCGCGGGCAGCGAACCAGGTCAGGAAGATCCGCTTCGGTTGCACGTGTCGCTGCAGGAAGGGAGGCAGTACCGCGCCTGACCCGCTGCCCGACGCCACGATCACCCGGTCGAACGTCCAGCTGTCGGTGTCGGTCGTGACCCGCACTCCGTCGGACAGCTCGGTGACCTCGCGCACCTGCGCGTCCCTCACCACCACCGCGCCGTTCTCGCGAGCGACGTCGACCGCGGACAGGACGGCCCGATCCGTGCGGAGGAACCCCGCACGGGGGTCCAGGATGCCGCTCTCACCGGGCGACAGCTGGTGCTGCGGATAACGGCGCGCCATCTCGTCGCGGTCGAGGATCTCGTGGGGCGCCCCGGTGCGCCTGATCGAGTCCAGCAGCGCTGGGAGGTAGGGACCTTCCGTCTCGCCGATCGACAGGCCTCCGCACTGGTTCAGGATCTCCTGTCCGGACTCCTCCTCGAGCCCGCGCCACAGGCGTTCGGCCAGCTGGAGCACCGGGTAGAAGTTGTGCTCTCCCCGGTAGGTCATCCGGAACAGGCGGCTGTCGCCCCCCACCGCACTCCGTGGATGCGCCGGCGACACGGCCTCGAAGCCCACCGGTGCGAGGCCGAGCTTCGAGGCCTGCCACAGCGCCATGCTGCCGACGCTGCCGACGCCGACGACAGCAAGCTGACCATCCGACATTCACAGCACCTTTTCGAGGAACTTCTGGGTGCGCGCCTCTCGGGGGTTGCACAGCAGGTCCTGGGGTGGGCCTTGTTCGACGACGAGGCCGCCGTCCATGAACATGACGGTGTCGGCGACCTCCTTGGCGAAGCCCATCTCGTGGGTGGCGACCATCATCGTCATGCCGCGTTGGGCCAGGTCCTTCATGACGGCCAGGACCTCCCCGACGCGTTCGGGGTCCAGGGCGGACGTCGGTTCGTCGAAGAGCATGACCTGCGGGTCCATCGCCAGGGCGCGGGCGATCGCGACGCGTTGCTGCTGCCCGCCGGACATCTGCCACGGGTAGTGCTCGCCGTGCCCGTCGAGCCCGACGCTGGCCAGCAGCGACTCGGCCCGTTCGCGGGCCTGGCGTTTCGCGGTGCCCTTGACCAGGACCGGGCCGGACATGACGTTCTCGCGGGCGGTCATGTTCGGGAACAGGTTGAACGACTGGAACACCATCCCGATCCGGGTCCGTTGCGCGGCGATCTGCTGGCGGGTCAGCGCCTGGTAGCTGCTCTGCTCCTCGCGGAAGCCGAGGTCCTCGCCGTTGACCCGCAGGATCCCGCGGTCGATCTCCTCGAGCCCGTCGACACAGCGCAGCAGGGTCGACTTGCCCGACCCGCTGGGCCCGATCAGGCAGACGATCTCCCCGCAGCGCACGTCCAGGTCGATCCGGTCCAGCACCACCCGGTCCCCGAAGCTCTTGCGCAGGGCACGCGCGTACACCGTGCCCACGCCATCCACCCCGCCCTTGGCCGGGTTGGTGGGGTTGGTTGTCACGCTGGTGGTCGGGTTGGTGGTCACGTTGGTCATGTCGGTCATGTCGGTCACCTCGCCTCACTGGTCAGGGCCGCGTCCAGCGGCAGCGGGGGCTGCCCGGCGCCGGTGGCCACGCGGGACTTCGAGCGGGAGTACTTCTTCTCGATCAGCGACTGCGGGTAGCTCAGCGCCAGGGTCATGACCAGGTACCACAGGCAGGCCACGATCAGCAGCGGGATCGTCTGGTAGGTCCGCGCGTAGATCAGCTGCACGCTCTGCAGCAGCTCGGCCACCCCGAGCACGCTCACCAGCGAGGTCTCCTTGAACATCCCGATCACCTGGTTGCCCACCGCCGGGACCACGCTCGGCATCGACTGCGGGATGATGATCCGCCACAGCTTCGTCCGCCCGCTCATCCCGAGCGAGTCCGCGGCCTCGAGCTGGCCCTTGTCCACCGAGGCGAACCCGCCCCGGATGATCTCGGCCAGGTACGCGGCCACGTTCAGCGACAACCCGACGATGGCCGCCGTCGTCGCGCTCATCAACGCGTTGACATCGACCGCCTGGGAGATGTCGGTGAACGGGATCCCGATGCTGATGTTCGGGTACAGCGCCGCGATGTTGAACCAGAAGATCAGCTGCACCAGCACCGGCGTACCCCGGAAGAAGGTGATGTACCCGGAGGCCAGCAGCCTCACCGGGCGCACCTTCGAGACCCGCAGGATCGCGATCACCAGCCCCAGGATGGTGCCGAAGACCATCGTCAACGCGGTCAGCACCAGCGTCAGCACCAGCCCCTTGAGCACCGTGGCGGCGGTGAAGTACCGGCCCACGACGTCCCACTGGTAGTTCTCGTTGCTCACCAGCGTGTACGCCACGCCGCCCCCGACCAGCACGCAGAGCGCCCAGCCGGCGTACTCCAGCACCCCGCGGCGGTGCACCCGCCGTTTCTCGGTAGCCTCCACGCGACCCACCTCCTGGCTCGGCGCCTTCGGCGCAAGATTGATGGTCGAGGCCATGGCGTTACTTCAGCAGCTCAGAGGTCGGGATCGCGCCGGTGCCCAGGCCCCACTTCTCCAGCGTGGCCTTGTACGCCGGGCCGGCCATCAGTGACTGCATCGCCGCGTGCAGCGCCGGCGCGAGCGGGGAGTCCTTCGCCACCCCGAGCGCCACGATGTCGTCGCCTTCCTTCTTCTTGTACTGCGGCGAGACCAGCTCGAACGCCTGCGGCTGCTGCTTCGCGGCCCAGCCCATCTGCGAGGTGTCGGAGAAGACGCCGTCGATCCGCTTCGAGGCGAGCTGGGTCAGCGCGCCCTGGACGTTCGGCAGGACCACGGCGTCAACCGCTTCAGCGCCGTTGGTCTGACACGTCTTCGAGATCTCGGGCACGTAGGTCTCCTGCTGCGTGCTGCCGGTCATCACTGCGATCTTCTTGCCACACAGGGACTGGTCGGCCAGGCTCAGCTTCAGTGGGTTGCCCTTCGCCACGACGAGGGACGACCCAGCCGCCCAGTACGTGATCATGTTGAGCACCTTGAGCCGCTCCGGGGTCGGGCTCATGTTCGTCGCGGTGAAGTCGTAGCGGCGAGAAGCGATCCCCGGGATCACGCCGTCCCATGTCACATTCTTGACCTCAACCTCAAGCCCGAGCTTCTCACCGAGCAGGTGGGCGATGTCGACGTTGTAGCCGATCGGCGTCTTGTTGTCCTCAGCCAGGAACGAGGTGGGCGGGTAGTGCAGGTCCGCGGCCATCGTGATGCTCCCACCCTTCTGCAGGTCCGCCGGCAGCAGCTTGACTGCCTCGGGGTCCGGCTGCACGTGAGGCAGCGAGCCGGCAGGCGCGCCGTCGGCCCCGGCGCTGGCGCCGCCGCTGGCGTCTGCGCCGCCGACCGATCCACACGCGCTGATCGTCATGACCAGCGCCGCCCCCGAGGCGACTGCGGCGAGTTTCGTTGCGACTCTCATGATCGTTCCCTTCAAGCTGTTGGACGTGTCGGTCAATGGAAGCACGTCTGCAGCCGATTGTCGACAATCTGCCACCAGAAAGTTTGAAGATTTCTCCCTCGCCCCGCCGGTCATCGACCGCCGCCCGGGAAAAGCATGACGCCCGCACCATCCCCGTGACCAGCGGTTGCTGGTCAGTCTCGGGTGGGCGGGCGTCCGTGGGTGGTGGCAGTGGCGTCGCGCTCACTGCAGCAGCATCTGGGCGAGATCAGTCGGGGCGGCGACCGTTCCCGGTGGCCCTGGCCGGCGGGGCGGTGAGGTGGCCTGCAGCCACCGTCAGATGGTCGTGGACGGCCTTGACGGTTGCATCTTTGTCACCACTGGCTATCGCGTCGGCGAGCAGCTCGTGATCGTCGATCACCTCGTCACCCGAAGGCAGGGCGAGCTCGAGCCTGTTGATGCACGTCAGGGTCTGCGCGGAGAGGATCGAGTACGCGTCGACGAGGCGCGAGTTGCCCGCTGCCGCGACCAAGGTCATGTGGAAGTCGAGATCTGCGGCAGAGATCTGACGGCTGTCGCCCCGTTTTACGGCTACACGAAGCTTGTCCAGCACGGTCCGCAGCCCATCCACGGCGCGGGCTCGTGCTCCCGGCCCACCCTCCACGATGCGGACCGCCGCATGGCTCTCGATGGCGCACCGGGCGTCGTAGATCTCCCAGATGTCGGACGCCGTGAAGCTGACCACGGTGACGCCCTTGTTGCGGGCTGCAACGAGCAGCTTCTGCTGCACGAGCTGCTGAAGTGCCTCTCGCACGGGGGCGCGGGACACTCCGAGCTGTTCGGCGATCCGTGCTTCGGCGAGCTGTTCGCCGGGCCTGAGCGCGCCCTCGATGATCATCTGTCGCAGCTCGTCGCTGATGCGGTCGGACGTCGACTTCCGCTCCAGCAGCTTCAGACTGCTCAATCCGGATACGGCCACGATCTGCTCCCCTCGTTTCAGGGCGGACGCCGTCGTGGGTCGCAGACGTCAGCCGTTCGTATCTTCATTCACTCAATAGTAACTTGTCAACAGCGGATTGGCGACGGTCGACAATCGGCAACTGCTGGGTTACGATCCATCAAGCGTCCTCGGACACATGCCACCCGCTCAGCACTCACCCGACAGGACTGAAGATGCCCACCACGCTCGACCGTCCGAAGTACGTCTCGTTCGACTGCCTCGGAACGCTGATCGACTTCGAGATCGCCAGCACGACCCGGCGCATGCTCGGCGAACGACTGACCGAGCCCCAGATCCAGGTCTTCCTCCGGCAGTTCAGCAAGTACCGGTACGACCAGGTGTGCGGTGAGTTCTACGCGTACGAGCAGGTGCTCCACGACGCCTACGCTCGCACGTGCGCCAAGTGGGGTCTCGACGTCAACGAGGATGCCGGCAAGCAGCTGGCCGCCGCGGTGCTCACCTGGGGTCCGCACGCCGACGTGCCCGCGCCGCTGAAGAAGCTCGGCGACACCTTCCCCCTCGTGATCCTCTCGAACGCCGACACCAGCTACCTGGACGCCTTGGTCCCCAAGCTGGGAGCGGACTTCCACGCCGTGTACACCGCGGAGCAGGCCGGCTTCTACAAGCCGCGCTACGAGGCGTTCGAGTACATGCTCGACCAGCTCGGCGCCACGCCGGACGAGGTCCTGCACGTCTCCTCTCACACGCGCTACGACCTGATGCCGGCGGACGACCTCGGCTTCACGAACAAGGTCTTCCTCGACCGGGGGCGCGACCCCCAGAGCCCGGCCTACAACTACACCACCGTGAATTCCCTCGACGAGCTCAACTCGCTCCTCGGGCTCTGACCAGCTGCTGCGAACCAAGGAGAACAAGGTGAAGCTCACTCCCTACTGGCTCGACACCGCGACGCCGTCCGGTGACTATCGACGGAACCCCGTGCCCGAGCGCGCAGACATCGCCATCGTCGGCGCCGGCTTCACCGGCCTGTCCGCCGCGCTGGAAGCGGCCCGGCACGGCGCGAGTGTCGTGGTCCTCGACCAGCACACGGTCGGATGGGGCGCCTCCGGCCGCAACGGCGGGATGGCCACCACCGGTCTCGCTGTCGGGCTCGGCAAGGCGATCAAGCGCTACGGTCGGCAGCAGGCGATCGAGATGTTCGCGGAGTACAACCGCGCCATCGACACCATCGAAGAGCTCGTGAAAGAGCACGACATCGACTGCGACTTCCAGCGCTCCGGCAAGCTCACCCTGGCCATGAACGCCAAGCAGGTCGTCCAGATGCGCAAGACCCAGCAGACCCTCGCCGAGCTGGCCGACTACTCGGTGACTGTCGTCGACAAGCAGGACATCCACAGCGAGATCGGCAGCGACTTCTACGCCGGCGGCATGGTGGATCCGCAGGGGGCAGGAGTGCACGTCGGCAAGTTCGCGCACGGCCTGGCCGGGGCCGCCGCCCGCGCCGGCGTCGCTCTGTGCGAGAACGCCCAGGTGACGCAGCTCGCCGCCCGCCCGGGCGGCGGCCACGCGGTGCACACGACCCGAGGCGTGGTCCACGCCGACCAGGTCCTGATCGCCACGAGCGGCTACACCGGATCGCTGACGCCCTGGCTGCGGCGCCGCACCATCCCGGTCGGAAGCTTCATCATCGTGACGGAGCCCCTTCCGCTCGAGACGGCGCAGAGGATCCTGCCCCGCCACCGGCAGGCCTCCGACAACAAGATGCTGACCTACTACTTCCGCATCACCCCGGACAACCGGCTGCTCTTCGGCGGTCGGGCCAGGTTCGCGCTCTCGAGCCCCGACTCGGACCTCAAGAGCGCCGAGATCCTCAAGCAGGCAATGAGCACGGTCTTCCCCTACCTCTCCTCGGCCCGCGTCGACTACACGTGGGGCGGCCTCGTCGACCTGACCATGGACCAGATGGTCCATGCCGGGCAGCGCAACGGGATCCACTACTCGCTCGGCTACAGCGGCCACGGGGTCCAGATGGCGACGTACATGGGCAAGCAGATGGCCCTGTCCATGGTGGGCCGGCCGTCCCGGAACCTCTGGGAACAGCTGCCGTACCGACCCGTGCCGGGCCACTTCGGACCACCGTGGTTCCTTCCGGTCATCGGCGGATACGCCAAGGTCGTCGACCGATTCAGCTGACGAGGAGTCCAGTCATGTACGCATCAGACCAGTGGGTGGTCACCCACGAGATTGCCAGCAGCCAAGAGCTCGTCAGCGACCCTCTGCCCGACCTGTCGGTGCCCGGGGGAGCGCTCGTGGGCGGCAGCTGGCAGTGCCACGACCTCACGTTGCCGGTCACCGATCCCGAGGACGGCCGCGTCATCGGCTACGTCGCCGACTCGACCCCAGCCGATGTCGCGGCCGCGGTGTCGGGCGTCCTTGACTCCGTCTCGACCGAGGACTGGCCGTTGTGGGCCCGCAGCGAGTCCCTCCACAACGCAGCACGGCTGCTGCAGGAGGAGACGGTCCGGTTCGCGCACCTCATCGCGTCCGAGGGCGTCAAGACCATCGCCGAGGCGCAGCGCGAGGTCGGCCGCTGTGTCGAGACGCTGCGCCTGTCCGCCGAGGCGGGGACCTTCCTCAAGGGAGAGACCATCCCGTTCGCGGCGAGCAGGCGAGGGGGCAACCGCGTCGGCTGGTTCACCCGCGAGCCCGTCGGCGTGATCGCCGCGCTCACCTCCTTCAACGACCCCCTCAACCTCGTCGCGCACAAGCTCGGACCCGCCCTGATCGCCGGCAACGGCGTGGTCCTGAAACCCTCCGACCACACCCCGCTCACGGCTCTGGCCTTCGTCGAGCTCCTGCTCAGCGCCGGTGTGCCGTCCAAGCGGATCGCCGTCGTCTGCGGACGCGCCCAAGCCGGGCAGTCCCTGGTGACCGACCCACGCATCGCCCTGGTGTCGTTCACCGGGGGCCCGGCGACGGCCGCCAGGATCACCGCGGCCGCCGGGCCCCGGAAGATGCTGATGGAGCTCGGCGGCAACAACCCGACGATCGTGTGCGCGGACGCGGTGCGCGCCCACGCCGTCGACGCGGTGGTTGATGGCGCGTTCGGCGTGGCCGGTCAGAACTGCCTGTCGGTCCAGCGCGTCTACGTCGACGCCTCGATCTATGACGAGTTCCTCAGTGAGACCGTCGCGCGCACCAGCCGACTTCGGGTCGGCAGCAAGCACGACGCCGCTACGGACATCGGCCCCCTCGTCAGTGAGGCCGAGGCACAACGCGTCGAGGAGTGGGTCGGGAAGGCCGTCGCGGACGGAGCGACGGTCCACGCCGGCGGGTCGCGCCGAGGCGCCTTCTACGAGCCGACCGTCCTCACCGACGTCCCCGAAGGCGCCCAGGTCCTCACGGGCGAGATCTTCGGCCCCGTGGTGACGATCATCCCCTTCGAGGACATCGCCAGCGCGATCGCGGCGGCGAACGAGAGCGACTACGCGCTCCAGGCAGGCGTGTTCACCCAGTCGGTGGACACGGCATTCCATGTCTCGTCACAGCTGGTCGCGGGAGCAGTCGTCGTCAACGGCACGAGCGACCTGCGAGTGGACTCCATGCCGTTCGGCGGGTTCAAGAGCTCGGGCATCGGCCGCGAGGGCGTGCAGTTCGCTGTCGAAGCCATGACCGAACCGAAGAACACCATCTTCAACCTGGTCTCATGACCCGGGTTCCGGTGCGCGGGTGCGCCTCAGGCGCGCCCGCGCACCTGGACGCCTTGGCGTGACCGCTCGGGGTGGCCGGGGCCCATTGCCATACCGCTAGCCGTTGTCTGTTGCGGCACTGTCCGCGACGCGGCGGGCGATGACGTCACGAACGAGCTCGCGGTTCTCCTCCAGCAGTGCCGTCACCGCCGCGGCAGCCTTCTTCGGGCTTCGCGAGGCGAACGCCTCCACCAGGTCCCGGTGCTCGTGCCTCACCGGCGCGGTGTTCTCGTACTCACGCCGGTCCAGACTCAGCAGGACCAGGAAGTAGCGCAGCTCGACCATCAAGCCGGCATAGAACGTGTCGAGCCGCGAGCTGCCCAGCGTGGCCACGATCGCCTGGTGGAGGGCCAGGTCGGTGTCCACGATGGTGCGTGCGTCGCCGGTCTCGAGCGCCTTCTCGAACCGCGTATGGGCCGTCTCGACCTCGGTCAGGTCGGTGCTCTTCCTGAGACTGGTCGCGGCCAGCCGTTCCAGGTACAGGCGCGCCTTGAAGACCTCGACGATGTCCTCGTCGGTGGGATCCCAGACCACGAGCCCACGGTTGAAGCTGTATCGCACCAGTCCGGAGCTCTGGAGCAGACGAAGGGCCTCCCGCACGGTGTTCCGCGAGAGGCTCAGGGTGCGGGCGATGCCTGCCTCGCTGATGCGTTCGCCCGGGCGCATCGAGCCGTCCAGGATCAGGTTGCCGAGCCCGTCGGCGACCTGCTCAGCCGTGCTTCGCCCGACTACCTCGATGTCTCCGATACCCGACACGCTCGGAATGTACTACAGCCGCACAGTTGAGATGCACAACGGAACGTTCTCAGTGACGTCCCTGAACTGAGGGACAGCCGGACGGATCTCTGACGGACGGCGCCGGTTGCGCGGAAGATGTTGTGCAGAAGGGACTGCCCGGGGCGAGTGGCCGTCGCCCCGGGCAGTCCGGTCACGCGTCGACGAGCTTGAGAGTCCTGCGCCAGGCCTCGACGCCCTCGTCGATCTGCTCGGGGGTGACGATCAGGGGCGGGATGAACCGCACGACGTTGCCGCGCGTGCCGCACGTCAGCAGCAGCAGCCCCTCGTCGATCGCGGCCTGTTGCGCACTGGTGGCCAGGTCGGGTCGTGGGGTGCCGTCTGGATCGACGAACTCGCATCCGACCATCAGGCCGCGACCACGCACGTCTGCCACCGTCTTCGTGTCCTGCGCGATCTCGCGCAGCGCACCGATCAGCCGGACACCCTGCTCGGCGGAGTTCTCGACGAGCCCGTCGCGCTCGACGACGTTGAGGGTGGCGAGTGCCGCCGCACAGGACACGGCGTTGCCGCCGTACGTGCCGCCCTGGGACCCCGGCCACGCCTTCCTCATCAGCGCCTCGGGAGCGGCGATCGCCGAGAGCGGGAACCCGCTGGCGAGGCCCTTGGCCGTGATGAGCACATCGGGAGTGATGCCGGCCGGGTCGTGTCCCCAGAAAGTTCCGGTGCGCCCCACGCCCGTCTGCACCTCGTCGAGGATGAGCGTGATCCCGTGCCGGTCGGCCCGTTCGCGCAGCCCCTGGAGGAACCTGATCGGCGCGGGGAGGTAGCCGCCGTCGCCGAGGACCGGCTCGATGATGAACGCGGCAGTGTCGGCGACCGCGCTCGTGGTTGCCAGCAGGTAGTCGAGCTCACGCAGCGCGAAGTCGACGGTCGTCTCCTCGTCCCACCCGTACCGGAACGCATACGGGAACGGCGCCGTGAACACGCCGGGCATGAGGGGCGCGAACCCGCTGCGGAACTTGGTGCCCGCCGTGGTGAGCGACGCGGCGGCCACGGTGCGGCCGTGGAACCCGCCCTGGAAGGTGATGATGTTGGGCCGGCCCGTCGCCATTCGCGCGAGCCTGATCGCGGCCTCCACGGCCTCGCTGCCGCTGTTGGCGTAGAAGACACTGTCCAGACCTGCCGGCAGGAAGTCACCGAGGCGTTCGGTCAGGTCGAGGATGGGGTTGTGCCGCACGGTCGTGTACTGGCCGTGGATGAGCTTGCCCACCTGCTCCTGCGCAGCGCGGACGACATCGGGGTGACAGTGACCGGTGCTCGTCACGCCGATGCCGGTCGTGAAGTCGAGCCAGGCGCGTCCGTCTGCGTCGTAGACGTAGCTGCCCAGGGCGTGGTCGACGAGGACCGGCGTGGCGGTCGTCAGCAGGGGTGAAAGGGCGGTCATGCGAGGCCTCGCTCTCGGATCGGGATGGCGATGTACTTGACGTCCAGGAACTCCTCGATGCCGAGGCGGCCACCTTCGCGACCCAGCCCGGAGTGCTTGACACCGCCGAACGGCGCCGACGGCGCCGACACGAGACCTGTGTTGACCCCGACCATGCCCACCTCGAGTCGCTCGCTGACGTTGAGCGCGAGGTCGAGGTCCTGGGTGATCACGTAGGCGACCAGCCCCCACTCGGTGTCGTTGGCGGTGGCGATGACCTCGTCGAGGTCGGTGAAGGTCTGCAGGGCTGCGACGGGTCCGAAGATCTCGTTGTTGAGCAGCTCGGAGCCTGCGGCGATCCCCGACAGCACGGTCGGCTCGACGAAGTAGCCACGCCCGGTCACGCTGTTGCCGCCGGAGACGACGGTGGCGCCCTTGGCGACGGCGTCCTCGACCAGGCGCTGCACCTTGTCGCGGCTGGCTGCGTCGATCATGGGCCCGACCTGGACACCGTCCTGGGTGCCGTCGCCGACCTGGAGGGCGCTCATCCGCTGCGCGAGCCTCTGCGCGAACTCGTCGCTCACGGCGGTGTGGACGTAGAAGCGGTTGGCGGCGGTGCATGCCTCGCCCATGTTGCGCATCTTGGCCTGCACGGCCGCGTCGACGGCCACATCGAGGTCGGCGTCGGGCAGCACGATGAACGGGGCGTTTCCGCCGAGCTCCAAGGAGGTGCGCACGACCTGCTTGGCGGCCTGCTGCAGCAGGATCTTGCCGACGGCGGTCGACCCGGTGAACGAGAGCTTGCGGATGATGCCGCCGGTCAGGATCGGCTCGATCACCTCTGCCGCGCGTGAGGTCGTGACGACGTTGAGGACGCCATCGGGCAGGCCGGCCTCCTGCAGGATGCGGGCCAGCGCCAAGCTGGACAGCGGCGTCTGGGGGGCCGGCTTGAGCACCATGGTGCAGCCCGCCGCGATGGCGGGACCCATCTTCCGGGCGCCCATCGCAAGGGGAAAGTTCCACGGCGTGATGAGCAGGCAGGGACCGACGGGCTGACGGACCACGAGGGTGCGGGCCGTGCCGTCGGGTCGGTGGCTGAAGCCGCCGTCGATGCGGACGGCCTCCTCGGCGAACCAGCGGAAGAACTCTGCCGCATACGCGACCTCGCCGCGCGCCTCCGCCAGCGGCTTGCCCATCTCGAGGGTCATGAGCATGGCCAGCTCGTCCTGGCGCTCCATCAGGGCGGTGAACGCCCGGTACAGGATCTCCGAGCGGGTCCGAGCCGGGGTGGCCGACCACGCGGCCTGCGCGTCGCGGGCCGCCTCGGCTGCGGCGACCCCGTCCTCGACGTCAGCGTCGGCGACGGAAGCGAGGACCTCCTCGGTCGCGGGGTTGACGACGTCGGTCGTGGCGCCGCCTGCGGCCGCTCGCCAGGTGCCGCCGATGAACAGCTGGGTAGGCACCGAGGCGATGAGCCGGGTGCTGGTAGCCGCGGTGTCGGTGATCGTGGTCATGCTGGACCTTCCTTCGAACGGTTCTGCGTGGTCGGGGTCAATGCGTCGCTGAGCACCTGAGCCAGGTGTCTGGCCGGCGCCCTCGAGCTCGGTGCGCCTGGTTTGTCTGCGGGGTCGGGGCCTCCGGCGTCACCGGGTCTGTCGGCGGAAGCCGGGCTGGAGGCCAGATGGCTGATCTGGCACTGGCAGCTGAAGCCATCGGCGATGGTGACGGCGTCAGCGGGCAGGCTCGTCAGCTTGTCGGCCAGGTCGTGCCGTGCCACGGCCATGGAGGTCTCGTAGTGCTCCGCCTCGAAGCCGAAGTTGCCAGCCAGGCCGCAGCAGCCCTCGGACTCGGTCACACTCATGCCCAGCCGGCTCAGGACCCGGGTGTTGCTCGCCGCACCGAAGACCGCGTGCTGGTGGCAGTGCGTCTGGGTCAGCGCCCGGGGTGGGAGCTCGGGCGGGGTCCACCCCGCCTCGAGGCGGCTCTCGATCACCGACCCGAAGGTGGTGACCCGCGCCGCGACCCTGCGTGCGGCGTCGGAGTCCACGAGCTCGGGCAGGTCCTTCTTGAGCGCGGCCGCGCAGCTCGGCTCGAGCACGACGATCGGGACGTCCCCCGTCGCGTCCAACGCAACAGCTGCGCGGGTGAGGATTCGACGCGCGGCATCCAGCTGCCCGGTGGTGATCCACGTCAGGGCGCAGCACACGGGTGGAGCGCCGGCCACGGCCAGGCCCGTTGCCCTCAGCACGTGCTCGGCCGCGCCGACCAGCTCGGGACGGAACCCGCGGGTGAAGCTGTCGGTGAACAGCAGGACGTCGGGATGCGCGTCGTGAGCGCGCAAGGCCGCCTCACGTCTCGGCGCGAACCGGGGCAGCGCGCGTCGGGTGGTCACTCCCCCGGTTCGGCTGGCCAGGTGCCGCAGCGGCGTGATGGCCAGAGCCGCGTTGACGAGTGCGGGCGCTCGACCGGCAATCGAGATCCAGCGGGGCAGCCATCCGAGCGTGTAGTGCGACCGGGGCCGCAGCCGGCGACGGTACCGCTGGTGGAGGACCTCGGACTTGTAGGTCGCCATGTCGACGCCGACCGGGCAGTCCGAGGAGCAGGCCTTGCAGGACAGGCACAGGTCGAGTGCTTGGTGCACCTCTTCGGATCGCCAGCCGTCGCTCAGCAGCGTCCCCGTCGTCAGCTCCTGCAGGACCCGGGCCCGGCCGCGGGTGGAGTCCTGCTCCTGCTGCGTGGCCCGGTAGGAGGGGCACATGAAGCCTCCGTGGTCGCTGCGACAGCGGCCGACGCCGACGCAGCGTTGCACGGCCGCAGTGAAGTCCGTGTCGTGGGGGTACGCGAATCCCGTCGGGTTGAGCGCAGCCGAGGTGTTGCGGACGCTCAGGGGCAGCAGGTCGCGCGCCAGGGGCGCCGGGTCGACGATGATGCCGGGGTTGAGTACCGCATCGGGGTCGAACACCTGCCTGAACTGCGCGAACAGGGCGAGCATCTGCGGTGAGTACATCGCTGCGAGCAGCTCACTGCGGGCTCGACCGTCGCCGTGCTCACCGGAGATCGAGCCGCCGTGGCGGGCGACGAGCCGGGCGGCGGCGCGGACGAACGCGGCCATCGCGGACGTGCCATCGTCCGTGGCGAGGTCGAAGTTGATGCGCACGTGCACACACCCAGCCCCGAAGTGCCCGTAGAGCACTCCGGACAGGTCGTGCTCGGCCAGCAGGGCCCGGAAGTCGCGAAGGTAGTCGGCCAGGTTGGCGGGGTCGACCGCAGCGTCCTCCCAGCCGGCCCACGTCTGCGTGGTGGCGTCGGGTCGGGTCGAGAGACCGGCGCCGTCCTCGCGGACGCGCCACAGCGCCGCCCGGTCGGGCAGGTCGGTGACGACCAGCCCCTCCACGAGTCGGCCGTGCGCGCGGAGCGTGCTCAGGAGCTGTTCCGCGGTCGCAGCCAGGTCCTCGACGGCAGCGGCGTCGAGCTCGACGTAGAGCCAGGCCCTGCCCGCGGGCAGGGACGCGACGGACTCGAGACCTCGCCTGGCGATCATGGTGGTCACGATCGCCTCGTCGATGCCTTCGATCGCGGTCGGCTGGAACGGCAGGATCGCTGGCACGTCGGCGGCGGCGTCGACGATGTCGTCGTACCCGAGGACGAGCAGGGTGGTTCGGGTGGGACGCTCGACGAGGGTCAGCATCGCGGCGACGGTCACCGCGCACGTCCCCTCGCTGCCGGCAAGCGCCCGAGCCACGTGGAAGCCGCGCTCCGGGAGCAGCTCGTCGAGGTGGTAGCCGGAGACCTGGCGTTGGATGCGGCCGAGCTCGGTACGGATCTCGGACAGGTTCGTCTGAACCAGACGGGTCAGCTGCGTCGTGAGCTGGGCCGCGTGCTCGACGGCGTGTGCCCCCGCGGGCGAACCGGGCTGGTCGACGGCCGTCACCGATCCGGCGCCGGCGCGGAGGAGGCAGCCATCCGGCAGGACGATGTCGAGCGACTCGACGTGTGCCGACGTGCGGCCCCATCGGACCGAGTGGTTCCCGCAGGCGTCGTTGCCGATCATGCCGCCGATGGTGGCTCGCGAGTGCGAGGAGGGGTCGGGCGCGAACATCAGACCGTGGCCTGCGGCTTCGGCATTGAGCCGGTCGAGGACGACTCCGGCCTGCACGGTCGCGCGCCGAGCGGCCGGGTCGATGTCGAGGATCTCGTTGAGGTGGCGCGAAAGGTCGATGACGACGCCGGGCCCGATGGCGTTTCCCGCCATGCTGGTGCCGCCTCCGCGGGTGGTGACGGGAACGCCGAGGTCCCGGCAGAGGCGGACCAGGTCCTGGACCTGCCTCAGCGTGCGCGGAAACGCGACCGCCATCGGGGGCACGCGATAGTTCGACGCGTCGTACGCGTACATGGCGCGAGCACTGCCTGAGAAGTCCAGCTCGACGTCCGGGCACGCCTGCATCAGTCGTGCCCGGATGGTGCCGCCCCCCTCGGTGGCCGTGAGCGTTCCCACGATGTCAGCCCCGCCAGCTCGCGGCGAGGACCGGCTCGGCAGCCCAGGCAACCTCGGCGAGGCTGACCGCGTCGGGTCCAGCCATCGTCGGGTGGGCTTGTGCGGGCCCCCGCACTGAGTACGTCACCTGTCAACTGTAGAACAGTTGAACTGGAGAGCGCAAGGATAGATGCAAGACTGTAGAACAGTCCTACTGTGGTACGGATCGACGCTGACTGGCGTAGGCTCTGCTCATGGCCCTTGACTTCGCCGTTCGCCGCACCACGGCCGCGCAGCAGGTCGCGGACGGCCTGTCCGAGCTCATCCTCTCGGGCCACTTCGCTCCTGGAACCCGCCTGCGCGAGAGTGCCATTGCGACAGACCTGGGCGTCTCGCGGAACACCGTGCGCGAGGCGGTTCGCATCCTGGAGCTCGGCGGCCTCGTCCATCACCGGGTGAACAAGGGCGCGGTCGTCATCGCACCGACACCTGGTGCCGTGCGTGCCCTCTACGACGCGCGCGGCGAGCTCGAGGTCGCCGCCGTCCGGCAGCCTCGCGGTGCATCAGAGCTCGGCGCGCTCCGCGCCGCCTTCGAGCGGCTGCGCACGGCCGCCGGCACGCAAGCAGTCCACGACATCGTCACCGCCGACCTGGACTTCCATGCCGCGATCGTGGCCCTGCTCGCCAGCAGCCGCATCGACGACTTCTACGCCGACCTGACCACAGAGCTTCGCTTCTACCTGTCCGCCTTGTCCCTGGAGGACCGCGAGCACCACAAGCCGGAGTCCATCGTCGCCGAGCACGCGGCCATCCTCGAGGCGATCGAGTCGGGCAGCCCCGAGCGCGCGGTCGGGCAGGTGCGCGACCATGTCGAGCGGAACGCTCGCCGGGTCTGCGAGATCGTGGCGGCTCGCGAGTCGGCACCTCGGGCACAGTGAGGGCGCGAGCCGTGCCGGTCTTTGATCGGCTGCTGGGGTCGAAGCTCCACTGACGACTCAGTCAGCCCCCTCGGTCTGCGCGCTCGGCAGCAACCATGAGCGTCGTGGCGTCTCGTTGAGCACCAGGAAGGTGCGGATGCCGGCGATGCCGGGGACCCGCCGCAGGTCGTTCTGCAGGAACGTTCGCAGGTGGTCCGCGTCGCGGAACCTCGTCAACAGGACCATGTCGAACTCGCCCGCCAGGTCCGCCGCGAACTCCACCTCGGGCATCTCGTCGAAGGTGGACGCGAACTCCGACCATCGCCAGAACTTCTCCGTGCTCGCCCGCAGCAGCACGAGCGCGGCAAGGGAGAGTCCGACCTTGTAGGGGTCCACGGCCACCGTGAGGCTCTGGATGACGCCGGCTTCACGGAGCTGGGCCAAGCGCGCGTAGGCCGTGCCCCGTGACACCCTTGCCGCCTTGCACAGGGTCTCGACAGGGGCCCGCGCATCGGCTTGAAGAGCCCCCAGGAGGGCCAGATCGATGTCGTCCACCGCAACTTTCGGCACGACTTCCTCCTCGATTCCGAACGACCCGCAACCCTCCGACCGTACGCGAGCCGCTCGGACGCCCCGGCCGCCTGCGACGAACGGCCCAACGAACAGCGGGATTCAGGCCGTCGTCAGGTCAGACGACGCCGCGCGGTGCTGCTCTGAGTCACGGCACGACGTGTGCCGTCTCCTCCCCGTCGGGGTCGCAGCACGCTCGTCCGCGAGCAGGACCAGCGTCACGCCGCTGCGGCCAGCTCAGCGAGCTCCTCCTCCGTCAGCTCGAAGTCGGCCGTGGCCATGTTCTCCTCGAGGTGCGCGACCGACGACGTACCTGGGATGAGCAGGACGTTGTCGGCGCGGGCGAGCAGCCAGGCCAGACCGACCCGGGCCGCCGGCACCCCACGACGCGCGGCCAGGGCCGTCACGACCGGCTGGTCCGTGACCTTTGGCAGGTGCGGGAAAGCCGATCCCAGAGGGAAGTACGGCACGTAGGCGATGCCCGCCTCGGTGCACGAGTCAAGCACGTCGGAGTCCTTCTGGTCGACGAGGCTGAACGGGTTCTGCACACAGACGATCTCGGTGATGGCGCGCGCCGCGGACAGGTCCGCGCCCGACACCGTCGAGAGGCCGACGCCGCCGATCTTGCCCTCGTCACGCAGGGCGGCGAGCTCGGCCACCTGGTCCTCCAGGGCCACGTCGTCGCTCCCGTCGGCGTACTCGTCCATGCGGCGCAGGTTGACCGCCGTCAGGTGGTCGACGCCCAGCGTGCGCAGGTTCTCCTCGACATCGGCCCGCAGCTCGGCGGGAGTCTGGGCCGGCAGCCAGGCACCGGACTCGTCGCGGCGTACACCGACCTTCGAGACGATCGCGAGGTCAGCGGCATACGGGTGGAGGGCCTCGCGGATGAGCTCGTTGCTGACCTCGGGACCATAGAACTGCGCCGTGTCGATGTGGTTGACGCCTCGCTCGACCGCACGGCGTAGCACGCGCAGCGCCTCGTCACGGTCACGCGGGGGTCCCATGACGCCGGGTCCGGGGAGCTGCATGGCTCCGAAGCCGACGCGTCGTACCGTGCGGCCTGCCAGGGGGAAGGTTTCGGTCATCCCATGGACGCTAGGCCTTCGAGCGCGCTCCAACGCAAAGCGGCCGGCAGCCAACCGGGCTCTCGGGGTCCCCTGATGTGTGCGCGTGCCGGCGCCTCTCGGCTGCTTTCAGCGGGCGAGGTTGACGATGACGTTCTTCGGCTCGGTCATGGCCTCGACCGCGAAGCGCACGCCTTCGCGGCCGATGCCCCAGCCCTTGAAGCCGCCGAACGGCATGGCATCGATGCGGAAGTCGCTGGTCCCGTTGATGATCACGCCGCCGGCCACCAGCTTGCCTGCAACGTGGAGGCCGGTAACCAGCGACTCCGGTGAAGACACCTGCTTGGAGGGCGTACGCGGTGTCGTTCGCCTGGCGCACGGCCACGTCGAGTGTCGCGAACGGAATGATGGACACGACCGGCCCGAAGATCTCCTCGGTGAGCACGATCGACCCTGCCTGACGTCGGTGAGAATGGTCGGGTGCACGAACGCGGCGTCGCGAGTGCCGCCCGTCCGGATGACGGCCCCTGTCCGACCGCCTCGGTCACCCAGCTCTCGACGCGACGCGCTTCGGCCTCCGTGATCAGCGGCCCGACGTCGGTGGCCTCGTCGGTCTTGCTGCCCACGACGAGCTGTCGGGTGGCGTGGACGGCTGCATCGACGAAGGCGTCGAACCTCGACTCGTGGACGTACACGCGCTGGACCGACAGGCAGTTCTGGCCGGCGACACCGAACGCCCCCAGCACGACCTCGCTCACGGCAGTGGACAGGTCCGCATCGGCGCAGACGATCGTCGGGTTGTTGCCGCCGAGCTCCATCAACAGCTTGCGTGGCCCTGCCGCAGCGCTGATCTTCGCGGCCGTTGCGGGCCCACCGGTGAACGAGATGAGGTCGACTCGGGGATCACTCACCAGGGCGCTGCCGGTCTCGGAGCCACCGGGTACGACGGCGATGCGACGCGCAGGCACGCCGGCCTCGATGAGGACCTCGGCCAGCGCCAGTGCTGTCAGTGGCGTGTAGGTCGAGGGCCTGATCACCACACCGTTGCCGCCGATGAGTGCCGGCCCGACCTTGTGGACGACCAGGTTGAGCGGATCGTTGAACGATGTGAGGGCGGCGACCACGCCGACCGGCTCGCGGGTGAACCACCCGAGCTTGCCCTGCCCCCGCCTCGTCGCGTCGAACGGAAGCGTCTCTCCGGTCAGGACACCCCCGGCCTCGGCGGACAGGCGCAGGGTCTCGACCGCACGCTGGACCTCACTCTTCGCCTGGGCGACCGTCTTGACGCCTCGGAAGTGATGAGGTGGGCGAACCGACTCTCCGACCCGGCGAGCAGCTCGGCCGCGCGCCGAAGGGTGTCGCTGCGGGCCCAGAGCGGCCACTCGTCCAGCACGACCGTCTCCGCGACGCCCGCCACGGCGACGGCGACATCTGCCGGCGTGACCTCCGCGACGAAGCCGATGAGGCTTCCGTCCTCGGGGTCCCGCACGGCCGACGTCAGATCGGTCGTTCGCCACGTGCCGTCGATCAGGGCGCCGCCCGGCGGCAACGAACCCTCGAGCGCGGCGATCGCGTGGCGGGATGACGCGGATTCGGCCGGGGCGGATGACTCACATTTGTACATGCGGGCTCCTGGCTGGATCGATCGATGACGTTCGCGTCTCGGCCGATCCTCCACAGTGAGTAGCGACTCTGCTGGGGAGGACCGGCCGGAAGGGGACCACTGACTGCTGGAGGTGCGGCCGCGCGGCCGTCAGAGGCCGAGCAGCGGGGGCACCTGGGAGAGCAGGTTGACCTCGTAGTAGTTGTAGCCGGGGGTCGAGGGCTCGAACCCGCGGTTGACATGGACCGTGTTCGTGACGCCGAGGTCGTTGGCGACCATCAGGTCATAGCGCGGGCTGGCAGAGATGTGCAGGACGTCCTGAGGACGGCAGCCGAGCTGGTTGAACATGTAGTCGAACGCCTTGAACCGGGGCTTGTAGGCCTGCGCCTGCTCGGCGGTGAAGACCGCATGGAACGGCGCACCCAGCTTTTCGACGTTGCTCATCACCTGGTCGTCGGCGGCGTTGCTGAGGATGACCAGGGGGTAGCGCGAGGCAAGTGTGCGCAGCGCCTCCGGGACCTCCGGCCAAGGCCCCCAGGTGGGAATGGCGTCGACGATGGCCTGGCTGTCGGCCTTCCGGAAGGGAAGGTTGAACCGCTCGAGGGCCTTGCGGAGCGAGTCGTGGATGATGTCGGGGAACGGCTTCCAGGGCTCCATGACCTCGTCGAGGCGCTGCCGGGCGAAGATCTTGAGGAAGTCCTCCATCTGGTCGGCCGGGACGACGTCCGCGAGCAGCTCCCGGGTCATCGTGTTGAGGTGCCAGCGAATCAGCGTGCCGTGCATGTCGAAGGTGATGTATTTCGGCTCGAAGTCGAGCATCTGGGTCTCTCCTCTGGTCAGTCAGGGGTTGAGGTGGAGCGGGGTACGTCCATCGACGATATCACAATTCGTTCCAGTTCCACCCTGAAACTTTTGAGAAGTGCTCTTCCATCCCCGCATCGACCACCACATCCACCGCCGGGCGGGGTTGGGCGCCGGCAGCTGCACCTCCCGTCTGTGGACGAGAACGCGGTGCATCCGTCGCCCACGGGCACCACCGTGTGGGTGGCGTAGCCGGAACGCCCCGACGCCAGGAAGACACGGCGTCGGCGACCCTCCAGCGGCCGTGGCCGGCGGACGGGGGCGTGTCGACGCAGTCGTGAGGCCGACTAGAAGGCGGGTGCGGCCTGCCGTGGACGTCCCTGGCGACGCGCCTCGAGCACCGTGTCGCGTAGCCGGCTGTGAGCGGTTGCCAGGCCCTCGCGTGCGGCCCCTTGTGCCACCGACAGGCCGAGGACCTGTGTCACGACTCTGATCTCGGGGGTTGTCGGAAGGCTCTCGTCGAGTCGCCTGCGGACCTCGGGGAGCACTTCGTCGACGAGTGGACGAAGTCGCCCCACGAAGTACACCGACTCCGGATCGAGCGTCACGGCAACGGCACTGACGGCGGTCACGATCGCCGTGGTGAACGCCTCCAGCACCTCGGCGCGGGACGCTTGGCCGGGTGGCTCCAGCCAGAGTGCTTCGATGCGCTCGAGGTCGACGCCTCGTCCGCCGGCGAACCGAAGGAGACCGCTCGTGCTCAGCAGGTCGCCGAGATGCTCCTTGCCGACCCCGGACGACAGGACACCAAGATCGCCGAATGCAGGCGTACGCCCCCGGGCGACCTCCCGACCGGCGCAGCTGGCGAACGTGACCATGGTGCTGACGATGAAGAGCGCGGCGTTCTCGACCGTCGGGTCATCGGCGAGGATGTCGAGCAGGGACGCGTTGGCGTCGCTGTCCAGCAGCACGGGAGCGGCGACGCGATCCTCGATGGCTCGGTGAAAGTGGGAGCCGGCGAAGATCTTCCTGGACTCCATCGTGGCGAAGATCTCCCTGCCCTCCCGTACGCGACCCGGAACCGCCGCCACGATCTGGCGCAGCGGCCCTTCTGCGGAGGCACTGCATTGGCCGACCAGGTCGACCAGCCATCCCGCCACGCTTTCGACGTCGTCCTCGGGCGTCGTCGGAGCGATCACGTGCTTGATCTCGCGGCCCCTGAGGTCGGTCACCAGGACACAGCTGGTCTGGGCGCCGACGCTGATCCCGACCACGTGCCCCGCCGTGCCGGGGAGGTCGAGGAAGGTGGATCGACGACCGCGGCCGGTGACGACATCCATCTCGCCGTCGGTGAGGAAACCATCGGCGCGAAGCTCCTCCACCGCCCTGGACACTGTCGCCTTGCTCAAGCCGGTGGCCTCGATCAGCTCGTTGCGGGTCAAAGGTGCCTGCGAGAGGACGACATCGAGGACGGACGCCTTGTTGTAGTCGCGCGACGTGGGGTTGCTGCTCACGGCATGACCATAGCGAGCCGGGGTGCACCATCAGCCGAGCAACCGATCACACGGGCGACGAATCGACGGGCAGAGCACGTACCGTGTTTTAGATTGGAACTGGAACAAATAATGGTATGGTCGATCCGGAGCAGGGAACGTCCCGCTCAGGAGAGACGAAGGGTGTGTCGCTGATGACGTCGACGCTGAGCCGGGCGCTGGTCAACTACCCCAACCGGTTCGACCCGGCGGTGCTGGGCGGGCTGCCCGAGCGCCAGCGGCAGCTGATCGCCCGCCGGGACAAGGTCCTCGGACCGGGCTACACGCTGATCTACCGTGAGCCGGTCGAGTTCGTCTCCGGTCACGGGGCGCACCTGATCGACCGCGACGGCAACGACTACCTCGACGCGTACAACAACGTGCCGTGCGTCGGGCACGCCCACCCGCACGTGGCCGAGGCCGTGGCCCGCCAGATGGCCGCGGTCAACACCAAC
>NZ_JBHTFG010000036.1:399928-400361 GCF_042666095.1 Terrabacter sp. GCM10028922
CCCCCATCTGGGCGCCGGCTCGCCGCTGGGACCCAACGTGCGGCTCATCGACCCGCCCGACCCGCGCCTGGCCCCGCCCGGGACCACCCTGGCCGAGCACATGCGCACCCAGGTCCGCGACGCCATCGCCGACCTGCAGCGCCACGGCTACCGCCTCGCCGCGCTCATCACCGACTGCGCCTACACCAGCGACGGCATCTTCACCGACCCGGTCGGCTACATGCCCGCCGTCGTCGAGGAGGTCCACGCCGCCGGCGGGCTCTACATCGCCGACGAGGTCCAGGCCGGCTTCGCCCGCCTCGGCGACACGATGTGGGGCTTCGCCCGCCACGACGTGCTGCCCGACATCGTCACCATGGGCAAGCCCATGGGCAACGGCATGCCCCTGTCCGGCGTCGTGTTCCGCCCCGAGGTCAGCGACGAGTTCGGCCAG
>NZ_JBHTFG010000037.1:0-2740 GCF_042666095.1 Terrabacter sp. GCM10028922
CCGCGTCCTGCTCAGCGGCACCGGCAGAAGCGCCAACACCCTCAAGATCCGACCCCCACTGGCCTTCACCACCGCCGACGCCACCCGGTTCCTCGAGACCTTCGCCACGGTCGCCAAGAACCACCTGTAAGCGACCGAACCACCGCCAGGAAGAGAGAGACTCCGATGAAGTTCACCCCGTACTGGCTGGACACCGCCCCGCAGGGGCCGGACCGGTCGAAGACAGGGATCGCTGGTCACACGGATGTGGCGATCGTGGGAGCCGGCCTGACCGGCCTCTCCGCCGCCCTGCACCTGACCCGGAAGGGCGCGAAGGTCGAGGTCTTCGAGCGAGAGACCGTGGCGTGGGGGGCGTCGGGTCGCAACGGCGGCATGGCCACCACTGGGATGGCGGTCGGTTTTCGGGACGCGATCGACCGTTACGGGGTCGAGACGGCGTGTGCATATCAGCTCGCCTACAACGACGCGATCGACACCATCGAGAAGCTGGTCGGCGAGGAGGGCATCGACTGCCACTTCGCGCGCACGGGGAAGATGCTCCTGGCGGCCAAGCCCGCTCACCTCGAGGGGTTCCGCAAGTCCCAGGATGCATTGCAGGAGCACCTGGGTCATGAGACGCAGCTGGTGCCGAAGAGCGAGCTGCGGTCCGAGATCGGCTCGGACTTCTACCACGGCGCGCTGGTCGATCCGTTGGGTGCAGGCCTGCACGTGGGGAAGTTCACCCGTGGTCTGGGAGAGGCTGCGGCCCGGCAGGGTGCCGTGATCCACGAGAAGGCGCCGGTGGAGCAGGTGCGCCGGCTGGGCGGCACGAAGCACGAGCTGGTCACCCCGCGTGGCACGATCCGGGCCGACAAGGTGCTGGTGGCCACCAGTGGCTACACCAGCCGGCCGTTCCGGTGGCAGCAGGTGCGCATCGCGCCGGTGGGCAGCTTCATCATCGTGACCGAGCCCTTGGGCAAGGAACTGTGTGACGAGCTGATGCCGACCCGCCGGATGGCGGCGGACTCGAAGAACCTCCTCTACTACTTCCGGATCACACCGGACCACCGGCTCCTGTTCGGCGGCCGTGCCCGGTTCGCGATGTCCAGTCCGCAGTCCGATGAGAAGAGCGGACGGATCCTGCAGAAGGCGATGACGACGGTCTTCCCGCAGCTGGCGAACGCACGCGTCGACTACTGCTGGGGCGGTCTGGTCGACATGAGCATGGACCGGATGGTGCATGCCGGCGAGAGGGACGGGTTGTTCTACTCGATGGGCTACTCCGGGCACGGCGTCCAGATGGCGACGCACATGGGCAAGCAGATGGCCGAGTACCTGAACGGCGCGCCCGACGCGAACCCGTGGCGCGACCTCACCTTCCGGCGAATCCCCGGTCACTTCGGGCCGCCCTGGTTCCTGCCCTTTGCGGGCAGCTACTACAAGCTGAAGGACCTGGTCAGGTAGCAAGCCGCAGAACACGACAAGCCTCGCAGGATGTGGGGCTTGGAACAGGGGAAGAAGCATGGATCAGCGACTGGTCATCCGCGAGCTGCGCGAACCCGACATCGCGGCTGCCCAAGAGGTCATGCGCTCGGTGATCGAGGACTCGGCCGAGGCCTACGACCCCGTCATCCATGCGGACGTCGAGGACCTGCGTGGGTCCTACCTGCGACGCCAGGGCGCCTTCATGCTGGTCGTGGAGGACACGACGAGCGGAGAGGTCCTCGCCACGGGTGGCCTGCGCAACGGTGCCTTCGATCCCGACGAGGTGCCTCCGCAGCTCGCTCTTCTCGAGCGGCGGTACCGCGACGGCGGCACCGGACAGGTCACCCGAGTCCACGTTCTCCCGCAGCACCGACGCTGCGGTATAGCCCGGGCCCTCGTCGAAGCGATCATCGACCGGGCACGCGCTGAGGCCCAGTACGTGAGGCTTGCCCTGCACACGCACCCGTATTCTCCTGGGGCGCTTACGTTCTGGCTCGCCATGGGCTTCCAGGAGGTACTCGACGACATGGAGGCCAGCCACCAGATCTTCCTGGAGCTTCCCTTGTCGACGGAGCGGAACAGGCCGGTCCTGCCCGGCACTGCCTGAGAAATTTCGCCTCATCAGAAGGGCACGCGGCGCGGCCGCGTGCCCTTCTGCGTCGGTTTCGAACGCTGCGCCGTTGCCGGAGCACGGTGCCACCACAGCCGAAGTGGAAACACTCTGCGCCAGGCCGCGTTCGTGGGCCGCAACCGTCACGGCGGGGCGTGACCCCACCGGCCGTGTCTGGCCTGGATCGGAGCGCGCCACCTCTGCGCCTCCGGAGGGCGAGGGCCTGTCCGCGACCATTGCCGACCAGGAGCCGGACGTGGCCTTGCACCACCGCCGGGCGAACGGCCGGTGAGCTGGTCCTGGGGCCGGCGCGGCCGAGTGCCCGGGGACTCCCTCGAGCTGAAGGGCGACCGACTCCTGCTGGGCCGTTCACGAGCCGGGGAACTGGGCTTCCTGGAGGACATGACAACAAGGAGCCGCTGTCGATGGGAACGATCGACAGCGGCTCCAGGTGGTGCCTGCGCGAGTCAGGCGTCTACACCAGCACCTTTTCGAGGAACTTCTGGGTGCGTGGTTCTTTGGGGTGGTCGAGGAGGTCGCGGGGTGGGCCTTGTTCGACGACGAGGCCGCCGTCCATGAACATGACGGTGTCGGCGACCTCCTTGGCGAAGCCCATCTCGTGGGTGGCGACCATCATCGTCATGCCGCGTTGGGCCAGGTCCTTCA
>NZ_JBHTFG010000037.1:2750-6708 GCF_042666095.1 Terrabacter sp. GCM10028922
CCGTTCGGGGTCCAGGGCGGACGTCGGTTCGTCGAAGAGCATGACCTGCGGGTCCATCGCCAGGGCGCGGGCGATCGCGACGCGTTGCTGCTGCCCGCCGGACATCTGCCACGGGTAGTGCTCGCCGTGCCCCTCGAGCCCGACGCTGGCCAGCAGCGACTCGGCCCGCTCGCGGGCCTGGCGTTTCGCGGTGCCCTTGACCAGGACCGGGCCGGACATGACGTTCTCGCGGGCGGTCATGTTCGGGAACAGGTTGAACGACTGGAACACCATCCCGATCCGGGTCCGTTGCGCGGCGATCTGCTGGCGGGTCAGCGCCTGGTAGCTGCCCTGCTCCTCGCGGAAGCCGAGGTCCTCGCCGTTGACCCGCAGGATCCCGCGGTCGATCTCCTCGAGCCCGTCGACACAGCGCAGCAGGGTCGACTTGCCCGACCCGCTGGGCCCGATCAGGCAGACGATCTCACCGCAGCGCACGTCCAGGTCGATCCGGTCCAGCACCACCCGGTCCCCGAAGGACTTGCGCAGGGCACGCGCGTACACCGTGCCCACGCCATCCACCCCGCCCTTGGCCGGGTTGGTGGGGTTGGTTGTCACGCTGGTGGTCGGGTTGGTGGTCACGTTGGTCATGTCGGTCATGTCGGTCACCTCGCCTCACTGGTCAGGGCCGCGTCGAGTGGGAGCGGGGGTGCTCCGGCGCCGGTGGCGACGCGGGACTTCGAGCGGGAGTACTTCTTCTCGATCAGTGACTGCGGGTAGCTCAGCGCGAGGGTCATGACCAGGTACCACAGGCAGGCCACGATCAGCAGCGGGATCGTCTGGTAGGTCCGCGCGTAGATCAGCTGCACGCTCTGCAGCAGCTCGGCCACCCCGAGGACGCTGACCAGCGAGGTCTCCTTGAACATCCCGATCACCTGGTTGCCCACCGCCGGGACCACGCTCGGCATCGACTGCGGGATGATGATCCGCCACAGCTTGGTCCGCCCGCTCATCCCGAGCGAGTCCGCGGCCTCGAGCTGGCCCTTGTCCACCGAGGCGAACCCGCCCCGGATGATCTCGGCCAGGTACGCGGCCACGTTCAGCGACAACCCGACGATGGCCGCCGTCGTCGCGCTCATCAACGCGTTGACATCGACCGCCTGCGAGACGTCCGTGAACGGGATCCCGACGCTGATGTTCGGGTACAGCGCAGCGATGTTGAACCAGAAGATCAGCTGGACCAGCACCGGCGTACCCCGGAAGAAGGTGATGTACCCGGAGGCGAGCAGCCTCACCGGGCGCACCTTCGAGACCCGCAGGATCGCGATGACCAGCCCCAGGATCGTCCCGAAGAACATCGTCAACGCGGTCAGCACCAGCGTCAGCACCAGCCCCTTGAGCACCGTGGCGGCGGTGAAGTACTGAGCCACGACGTCCCACTGGTAGTTCTCGTTGCTCACCAGCGTGTACGCCACGCCGCCCCCGACCAGCACGCAGAGCGCCCAGCCGGCGTACTCCAGCACCCCGCGGCGGTGCACCCGCCGTTTCTCGGTAGCCTCCACGCGACCCACCTCCTCCGTCGGCGCCTTCGGCGCAAGATTGATGGTCGACGCCATGGTGTTACTTCAGCAGCTCGGAGGTCGGGATCGCGCCGGTGCCCAGGCCCCACTTCTCCAGCGTGGCCTTGTACGCCGGCCCGGCCATCAGTGACTGCATCGCCGCGTGCAGCGCCGGGCCCAGCCCCGAGGTCTTGGCCGTGCCCAGCGCGACGATGTTGTTGCCGACCTTCTTCTTGTACCGCTGCGGGAACAGCTCGAACGCCTGCGGCTGCTGCTTGGCCGCCCAGGCCAGCGGCGCCGTGTCGTAGAAGACGCCCTCGACACGCTTGGACGCCAGCTGCGTCAACGCGGCCTGCACGTTCGGCAGCACGATCGCCTCCACCGCCGGCTTGCCCTGCGCCTGACAGTCAGCCGAGATCTGCGGCAGGTACTTCTCCGCCTGCGTGGCCCCGGTCAGCACCGCGATCTTGTGCCCGCACAGGCTCATCTGCTCCGACATCGACAGCTTCAGCGGGTTGCCCGGGACGATCATCAACGAGGACCCGGCAGACCAGTACGTGATCATGTCCAGCACCTTGAGCCGCTCCGGCGTCGGGCTCATGTTCGTGGCCGTGAAGTCGAAACGACCCGCGGCCAGCCCGGGGATCACCGTGTCGAACGAGACGTTCTTGATCTCCAGCTTCAGCCCCAGCGTCTTCGCGATCAGCGCCGCGATGTCGACGTTGTAGCCGATCGGCGTCTTGTTGTCCGTGTCCAGGTACGAGGTCGGCGCGTTGTGCAGGTCCGCCGCCATCGAGATCGTGCCCCGCGCCTTGACCGCCGCCGGCAACAGCGCCACCGCCGCCGGGTCGGCCGTCACCTGCGAGACCACATCCGCGGTCGGAGCCGCATCCGCCGCACCCGCCGCGTCCCCGGCACTCGACCCGCCGCAGGCCGTGGCCGTCAGCAGCACGATCGGCCCCAGGGCCGCAACACACAGCCGTCGCCTCGAGCTCATCATCGTCTTGAATCCTTCACGCGTAGCTCCATTGATACGGGTCATGTCGAACTTCCTTCGTTGGTGGTCGGGAGCACTCCCGGCCGGTCAGCATTGATGTGGAGATGCCGCTGCGTCGTCGTGTGACGCCTATTGCGGCTGTGAGCTGGGGTGGATGTGTACGGGACGACGGTGCGGACGGCATACGCCGGTTCAGATGCCGCCTTCTCGCCCGCTCCGAAGCAGGGCAACGACGTCGTCGAGAGGCACGGCGAGGGCGCGCTCCACGTTGACCCAGTCGTCACGGGCGTGGTCCAGGAGGTAGTCGCGCCGTTCCGGCACGAGCACCGCCCGCCAGTTGGTGATCAGCGCGCGGAGCGTGAGCCGCGCCAGCGCAGCCACGGGGAGCAACGCGAGCTCCGAGTCCCTGATCGGCCGTGCGCGCTCGTAGCCGACCATGAAGGCGCAGGCGTCCCTCCACGGCTGACCCGGCTCACGCCCGAGCAGGTTCGCCATGGCCACTGCCGGGTCGCAGATCACGGCACTGTGCACGGTGTCACCGAAGTCGATCACCGCGGCGACGAAGTCGTCGCCCTGCGGGTCGACCACGACGTTGTGAGGGCTGTAGTCGCCGTGGATCACCTGGGTCTCGAGGTCGTCCAGTCTCGGGACGATGGCGTCGTCGAAGAGCCGGAACACCTCTCGAGCCAGCTGCCGGTGCTCGGCATTGGTCGTGTGCGCCAGAAGCCCCGTCAGGTGGTGGAAGTGCTGCGTGTCCCAGATCAGCCCTCGCCGGGCTGCCGGATGGTGGAACCCCTTGAGCGCCAAGTCGATCCGCCCGAGGACCTCGCCCACCTTCGCGAGCTGAGTGGCGTCCGGACTCGTCCTCGCCAGGACGGCACCGTCGACGAAGTCGAACACTCGCAGGACCCTGGTCCTGCCGTCGTCGCTCTCGAGGACCACGTTGTCGTCACCGTCCGGGGTGAGCACCACCCGCTGGATCGGCAGCTCCGGAGCAGTGTCCTGGAGAAAGCGCATGACGGCGGTCTGCAGAGCGACCACCATCTCCGGCTCGGAGGGGGGTGAGACCTTCACGAGATAGCTGCCTGCCTCAGCCCTGAGGATGAACGAGTCATCCTTCTCCGTAGCCAGACGCTCGAGCTGTCCGCCGATGTGGAAGTGCTGTTCGAGCAGCAGGCCGACCAGGGTGCTGTCGACGGGCTCATGAGACGACGCCAAGCCGCTCTCCTCGAGGAGCCGTCGCCCCGTCTTCAGTGACGTTGAGGTGCCCACGATGGTCCTTTGGCTATCGGTCGCTCAGAGGTGGTTCTTGGCGACCGTGGCGAAGGTCTCGAGGAACCGGGTGGCGTCGGCGGTGGTGAAGGCCAGTGGGGGTCGGATCTTGAGGGTGTTGGCGCTTCTGCCGGTGCCGCTGAGCAGGACGCGG
>NZ_JBHTFG010000038.1:0-524 GCF_042666095.1 Terrabacter sp. GCM10028922
ACGATGTGGGGCTTCGCCCGCCACGACGTGCTGCCCGACATCGTCACCATGGGCAAGCCCATGGGCAACGGCATGCCCCTGTCCGGCGTCGTGTTCCGCCCCGAGGTCAGCGACGAGTTCGGCCAGAACGTCCGCTACTTCAACACCTTCGCCGGCAGCTCGATCCCGGTCGCCGCCGGCGCCGCCGTCCTGGACGTCTTCGAGACCGAGAACGTCCAGCAACGCGTCCGCGAGAGCGGCCACGCCCTGCGCACCGGCCTGCAGCAGATCACCCGGGACTCCGCCCACGTCGCCGAGGTCCGCGGCAACGGCCTCTACGTCGGCATCGAGATCGTCAGCGACACCGGCGCACCCGACCGCGCCCGCGCCGAAGAGGTCATCACCGAGATGCGCACCCACCGCGTCCTGCTCAGCGGCACCGGCAGAAGCGCCAACACCCTCAAGATCCGACCCCCACTGGCCTTCACCACCGCCGACGCCACCCGGTTCCTCGAGACCTTCGCCACGGTCGCCAAGAACCACCT